>NZ_BAAAQB010000041.1:304248-629994 GCF_039531445.1 Arthrobacter humicola
TTAGGGGCCTCCGCCGCCGGGGGTTCCCTGGCCGAGCGAAGCGAGGCTAGGGAAGCGGTGGTGTCCTAGATGTTGAAGCCCAGGGCGCGCATCTGGTCCCGTCCGTCTTCGGTGATCCGTTCCGGGCCCCACGGCGGCATCCAAACCCAGTTGAGGCGCCAGTCGTCGACGATCCCGTCCAGGGCCTTGCCGACCTGCTCTTCGATGACATCGGTGAGAGGGCAGGCGGCCGTGGTGAGAGTCATGTCGATCAGGAGGGCGCCGTCGTCGTCTGAGTACTTCAGGCCGTAGAGCAGGCCCAGATCAACGATGTTGACCCCGAGCTCCGGGTCAATCACATCCTTGAGTGCCTCTTCGACGTCCTCGAGGCCCGTGCGGGCCACATTGAGTTCAGTCATGGTGAAGTCCTAACTAGGCCTGTGCTGCAGCGTCTGCGGCAGCGATCGTGGCTGCTCCGGCGCCCGTGGCGTAGCGGTCGTAGCCTTCTTCTTCAAGGCGGTCGGCGAGCTCCGGGCCGCCCTCTTCGACAACCTGGCCGTCAACGAACACGTGCACGAAGTCCGGCTTGATGTAGCGCAGGATGCGGGTGTAGTGCGTGATGAGCAGGGTGCCCATGTTGCCTTCCGCGTGGGCGCGGTTGACGCCCTCGGAGACAACCTTCAGTGCGTCGACGTCGAGGCCGGAGTCGGTCTCGTCGAGGATCGCGAACTTCGGCTTGAACAGTTCGAGCTGCAGGATCTCGACGCGCTTCTTCTCGCCGCCGGAGAAGCCCTCGTTGACGTTGCGCTGGGTGAAGTCGGCGTCGATGCGCAGCTGCGCCATGGCAGCCTTGACGTCCTTCGTCCAGGTGCGGAGCTTCGGGGCCTCGCCGTCGATGGCGGTCTTGGCAGTGCGCAGGAAGTTCGTCATGCTCACGCCGGGAACCTCGACGGGGTACTGCATGGCCAGGAACAGGCCGGCCCGGGCGCGCTCGTCAACGCTCATCGCGAGGACGTCTTCGCCGTCGAGCGTGATGGTACCCGAGGTGACGTTGTAGCGCGGGTGGCCGGCGATGGTGGACGCCAGGGTGGACTTGCCGGAACCGTTCGGACCCATGATGGCGTGCGTTTCGCCGGTCCGGATGGTCAGGCTGACGCCCTTCAGGATTTCCTTGGTGCCCTGCTCGGTGTCAATGCTGACGTGCAGGTCCTTGATCTCAAGAGTAGACATGTGCCTTGTTCTCCTCTGCACGGTGCCCTCCGGCACCGTGCGTTTTCTTGTCGATAAGTTGTGGTGCGCTAGCTGCCGGAAGCTAGCTGAAGTTCGGGGCCTCGGCACCGTTCAGGACGTTGGTGAAGTCCACATAGACCTCGTCATCCAGGACGGTCACGGCAAAGACGGGGACAGGATCGTAGGCCGGCAGCTGGAGCGGCTCACCGCTGCGCAGGTCGAACTGGGAACCGTGGCCCCAGCACTCGATCTTGCAGCCTTCCACCTCACCTTCGGAAAGGGAGATGTCCGCGTGCGAGCAGGTGTCGCCGATGGCGTGGATCTCGCCCATCGAGTCCTTCACGATGGCAACGGGGTAGTCGTCGATCAGGATCCGCAGTGCCTGCTTGACCTGGATCTCGCTGGCGTTGCAGACAAGCTCGCCCTTTGGCTGTTCAGTCATTGATCTTCCCTGTGCTGCTGTGCTGGCTAATGATTCGTTGCCGCGAGTTCGCGCTCGACAGCGTCCGTGAGGCGCTCTTCGATGGCAGGAACCTTGATCTGCTGGATGATCTCGTTCAGGAAGCCGCGGACCACCAGACGGCGGGCCACCTCTTCCGGAATGCCGCGGGCCATCAGGTAGAACAGGTGCTGGTCGTCGAACCGTCCGGTGGCGCTGGCGTGGCCGGCGCCGGCGATCAGTCCGGTCTCGATCTCAAGGTTGGGCACGGAGTCCGCGCGGGCGCCGTCGGTCAGGACCAGGTTGCGGTTGGCCTCGTAGGTGTCGGTGCCTTCTGCCTCCTTGCGGATCAGAACGTCACCAACCCACACGGTGTGCGCATTGCGGCCCTGCAGGGCACCCTTGTACAGGACGTTGGACTTGCAGTTGGGCACGGAGTGGTCCACGAACAGGCGCTGCTCGAGGTGCTGGCCGGCGTCGGCGAAGTACAGGCCGAACAGTTCCACTTCTGCGCCCGGAGCGGTGAAGCGTGCCGACGGCGTGACGCGCACGAGGTCGCCGCCGAGGCTGACGACGATGTGCTTGAACTTGGCGTCCCGGCCGAGCTTGGCCTGCTGGGAGGAGGCATGCACGGCGTCGTCGTTCCATTCCTGGAGCGAGATGACGGTGAGCTGCGCGCCGTCCCCGACGACGATCTCGATGTTTTCCGAGACGACGGCGGTGCCCTGGTGGTCCAGGACTACGACGGCTTTGGAGAACTTTTCGGCGACGATCACGACGTGCTGCGCGGAGGCCTCGGTGCCCTGGCCGGTCAGCAGGACGCTGACCTCGCCGTCGACCTGGACCTCGGCGGGAACCGTGATGACGGTGGCCTCGGTGAAGTTCTCCCAGGCGTTCGCGGACACACGGTCCTCGGGGATGGCGGCAGAGCCGATCCGGCGGTCGTCGCGGCCGACGGTTTCCACGGTGACGCTGTCCGGGGCGGTCACGCTCACGGACGGGGCGGCGCCGTTGAGGACCTCGGTGTGCAGGCCGCGGAGGCGCTTGAGCGGGGTGAACCGCCAGTCCTCTTCCATGCCGGTCAGCGGCTTGAAGTCAGCCAGCTTGTAGGAGGTCAGCCGGCCGGCGCGTGAGCTGTCCGGAATGCCGACGCCGCCACCGTGGGAGTGGCGCTTGACGGCCTCGCCGGCCAGCGGCGCCTTGGACTCCGCGGCATTCAACGGTGAGAGGCTCTCGCCTTCCTCGGTGAAACCGTTGATGAACGGCTGGGCTGACGGCGCGCCGATGCGGGCCTTTTCAGTAGTGATGTCAGTCATTAACCGACCGATCCTTCCATCTGCAGTTCAATCAGGCGGTTCAGCTCAAGGGCGTATTCCATCGGCAGCTCACGGGCAATCGGCTCGATGAAGCCGCGGACGATCATCGCCATGGCCTCGTCTTCGCGCATGCCGCGGGACATCAGGTAGAACAGCTGCTCTTCGCTGACGCGCGAGACCGTGGCCTCGTGGCCCATGGTGACGTCGTCCTCGCGGATGTCGATGTACGGGTAGGTGTCCGAGCGGCTGATGGTGTCCACCAGCAGGGCGTCACAGCGGACCGTGTTGGCCGAGTGCTTGGCGCCTTCGCGGACCTGGACCAGGCCGCGGTAGGCGGCACGGCCGCCGCCACGGGCCACGGACTTGGAGATGATCGAACTCTTGGTGTTCGGCGCGATGTGGACCATCTTGGAGCCGGTGTCCTGGTGCTGGCCTTCGCCGGCGAACGCGATGGACAGGGTCTCGCCCTTGGCGCCCTCGCCCACGAGGTAGACGGCCGGGTACTTCATGGTGACCTTGGAGCCGATGTTGCCATCGATCCACTCCATGGTGGCGCCCTCTTCGCAGATGGCGCGCTTGGTGACCAGGTTGTACACGTTGGTGGACCAGTTCTGGATGGTCGTGTAGCGGACGCGGGCGCCCTTCTTCACGATGATCTCCACGACGGCGGAGTGCAGCGAGTCCGAGGTGTAGATCGGCGCGGTGCAGCCTTCGATGTAGTGGACGTAGGAGTCCTCGTCGGCGATGATCAGGGTGCGCTCGAACTGGCCCATGTTTTCGGTGTTGATCCGGAAGTAGGCCTGCAGCGGAATGTCCACGTGGACGCCCTTGGGCACGTACACGAAGGACCCGCCGGACCAGACGGCCGTGTTGAGCGAGGCGAACTTGTTGTCGCCCACCGGGATGATCGTGCCGAAGTATTCCTGGAAGATCTCCGGGTGCTCGCGCAGGGCGGTGTCGGTGTCCAGGAAGATGACGCCCTGGGCTTCGAGGTCCTCACGGATCTGGTGGTACACCACCTCGGATTCGTACTGGGCCGCAACACCGGAGACCAGGCGGCTGCGCTCGGCTTCGGGGATGCCGAGCTTCTCGTACGTGTTCCGGATGTCCTCGGGAAGGTCTTCCCAGGTGGCGGCCTGCTTCTCAGTGGACCGCACGAAGTACTTGATGTTGTCGAAGTCGATGCCGGAGAGGTCCGCGCCCCAGGTGGGCATGGGCTTGCGGTCGAAGTACTTCAGGCCCTTGAGGCGCAGGTCCAGCATCCATTCCGGCTCGCTCTTCTTAGCCGAGATGTCGCGGACAACGTCTTCGTCGATGCCGCGGCGGGCGTTGGCTCCGACGTCGTTCTTGTCGGCCCAGCCGTACTCGTAGGTGCCGATTCCGTGGAGCTCGGGATTCTTTTCCAGAATCTCCGAAATCACAGTAGAGTCAGCAACCTTCTTCTCTGATAGTTGGTCCGTCATCACGGCCTTTCTTGCAGATGGTTGGATACTTCATCCGGGGTACCCGGGGCTGCGGGACTGGAAGCCCCGACGGCGGCCGGACGGCCCGTAGGTATGTGGGTGGTGCAGACGTGCCCGCCGCGCGCGAGGGTCGACAGCCGGCGCACATCGACGCCGACCAGCCGGGAGAACACTTCGGTCTCCACATCGCAGAACACGGGGAACTGGGCCGCCAGGTGCTGGATGGGGCAGTGCCCCTGGCAGAGCTGGACGCTGGACAGGGCGGCCGGAAGCGGCGCCTTGGCTTCAATCGACTGCGCCGAGGCGACGAAACCGTCGCGGCTCAGCGCCTCGGAGAGGGCCCGGGCCCGGGCCGTGATGTCCGGTCCGGCCTGCTCGATCCCGGGCGCGTAGCGGCGTTCCATGTCGGCGAACCGTTCGACGGCAAACTGCCGGACCGCCTCGGGGCCGGCGGCCTCGCCCAGGCGGCGCAACGCCACGGTGGCGATGTCGAGGTAGTCGTTGCCAAGCGTCGACTGGCCCTGGGAGCTCAGGACATAGCGCCGGGCGGGACGTCCCGCGCCGGCACCGGCACGGGCAGCCCGCTTGACCTCAATCACGCCGCTGCGCGAGAGGTGGTCGAGGTGGCGGCGGACGGCGGCAGGGGTGAAGCCCAGGAGGTCGCCGAGTTCGGCGGCGCTGATGGGTCCATGCTCCAGCACGGCGTTGAGGACGCGGTCACGCGTGCGCTCTTCGGCGTCGTGGGTCTGGCTGGCGGCGCCCGCGGGAACGGCGTCGGGAACCTCATCCGGGACGACGGCCACGTGCGCCCGGTCGGACCCGAGGCGAGCAGCGCCGCGGCCGGACCGGGCACGGGGCGCAGCGGCTCCCGACACAGCGGCTCCAGACACAGAGGGACTCATGGAATACACAACACAATCATGTCGTAATTTACTCCGGCGATCCAGTAAGGCATGGCTTGCCTGCAGTTGGCGCCCGTTCCGGGGGAACGCCGTACTACATCGCGTAGAATGCTGTGGTGCGATCTCCCGAATCCCCCGTTCTGACCATCAGCGGGCTCGTCAAGGATGTTGGTCCACTGCCCACCCTCGACGGCAAGATGCTGCGCGTGGTCAGCGGCCTTTCCCTCGTTGCCGAACGCGGTCAGGTAACAGCCCTGCTCGGCGCCAACGGCGCCGGCAAGACCACCACCATCGAATGCGCCCAGGGGCTGCAGAAGCGGACCTCCGGCACCATCAGCCTGCTCGGCCAGGATCCGGACACTGCCGGCGCCGGCCTCCGTGCGCGCGTCGGTGTCATGCTGCAGGACGGCGGTCTCCCGCCGTCGGCCCGTCCCATCCCGCTGCTGAAGCACATTGCCGGCATGTACCAGGATCCGTGGCCGGTGGATGAGCTCATTGCCCGCCTGGGGATCGAGTCGTTCAGCCGCACCTCAGTGCGGCGCCTGTCCGGCGGCCAGAAGCAGCGCCTTGCCCTTGCGGCGGCGCTGGTCGGCAACCCGGAGGTTCTCTTCCTCGACGAGCCGAGCGCCGGCCTGGATCCGCAGTCCCGCCAGATGGTCTTCGATCTCATCGCCGAGCTGCGTAACAGCGGGATGGGAATCATCCTCACCACCCACCTGATGGACGACGCCCAGCGCCTGGCCGACTACGTCTACATCATCGACGCCGGACGGAACGTCGCTGAAGGCACCGTCGCTCAGCTCCTGCAGCATCAGCTGCCCGCCGGCGACGACGGGCAGCACATCCGCACCCTGCTGTTTGAGACCGAACCGGGCCTGGACTTCACCGGCGTGCTGACCGACGGCGTCGAGGTCACCGAGGCCCGGGCCGGCAGCTACGCCGTGACCGGCGCACTGACCCCGGCGGACCTCGCGGCGATCACCGCGTGGTGGGCCGCGCGCGGGATCATGCCCAGCTCCCTGAGCCTTGAGGCACGCAGCCTTGAGGACGTCTTCCTGGACATCTCCGGAAGGGAGATCCGATGACCCGCGTTTCCGGCGGCGCGCCTCTGGGCAGTGCCCCCCTGGGCAGTGCGCCGCTCACAGCACACGGCAGCGCACCCGCTCCGCTGCTGCGCAGGATCATGCTGCAGGGGCGGTACGAAACCATCACCATGCTCCGGAACGGCGAGCAGCTGATCCTCGCGATCATCCTGCCGCTGCTGGCCATGGTCGGCCTGACCGTGACGCCGCTGCTGGACGGGCTGGGTTCGAGCCGCATCAACGTTGCCGTCCCCGGCATCCTGGCCCTGTGCGCCATGTCCACCGCCTTCACGGGCCAGGGCATCGCCACCGGCTTCGACCGCCGCTACGGCGTGCTGCGCTTTCTTTCCACCACTCCCCTGGGCCGCACCGGACTGATCGCCGGCAAGATCCTGGCCGTCCTGGCCGTCTTGTTCCTGCAGGTGCTCATCGTCTCGGCCGTGGCCCTGGTGTTGGGCTGGCAGCCCAACCCCGCAGGCTGGCTGCCCGGCATGCTCATCCTGGTCCTCGGGGCCGCATGCTTCACCGCGCTGGGGCTGCTGGTCGCCGGGACGGTCCGGCCGGAGGCGACCCTGGCCATCACCAACCTGCTCTGGATTCTGCTCGGCGCCCTGGGCGGGATCGTGATCCCGTCCGAACGGCTCCCTGCGCTCTCGCAGGCTGTGGTGCACTTCCTCCCCTCCGGCTCGCTGGGCCAGGCGCTGAGGGATGCTTTCCTGTACGGCAGCGTCAACGTTGCTGCCGTCTTTGTCCTGCTGCTCTGGACGGCGATCGCCGGCGGCGCGGCAATCCGTTGGTTCAAGTGGAATTGAGAAAACTGTGAGCACGGCGTCACGCACACCCCGGATCGTTTCCGGGTTCACCTCCCGACTGCCCGTCACGGTCGACAACAGGATCAGGCGGCTGGCCGTGTTGTCCCTCATCGGCCAGATCGTCCTGGTGGTGACAGGCGGCGCCGTCCGGCTTACCGCCTCGGGCCTTGGCTGCCCCACCTGGCCGCGCTGTACGGAAGGATCCCTGGCCACCACGCCGGAAATGGGGTTCCACGGAATCATCGAATTCGGCAACCGGCTCCTGACGTTCGCGCTGGCCGCCGTCGCGGTGATGATGCTCGTGTACCTGTGGAACCTCCGCAAGGAACGCCGCGACCTCTTCCTGCTGGCCCTCGGCCTGCTCGCCAGCATCCCGGCCCAGGCCGTCATCGGCGGCATCACCGTCCTCACCCAGCTGAACCCGTGGGTCGTGGGCCTGCACTTCCTGGTATCCATGGCCCTCGTGGTTCTGGCAACCCTTCTGGTGAACCGCGCCTACGGCCGCACGGGCAAGGCCCGGACCGTGCAGCTTCCGGCCCTGCCGGGCGCCGCGCGCCCGGTGATGACCGCCGTCGCGTTCTTCTCCGCCGTGGCCGTTTGCCTGGGCGTGGTGGTGACCGGGGCCGGCCCGCATGCCGGCGACGCCAACGCCCCGCGCAATGACCTCGACTGGGACCTGTTCGCGCACATCCATGCCATGCCGGCGTACCTGGTGACCGCCGGAGCGCTGTTCGGAGTGTTCCTGGTGCTGCGCGGGCGTATCCCGGGGCCGTTCCGTTCCGCGGTGTTCATGCTCCTGGGCGTCACTGTGCTGCAGGCCATCATCGGCTTCACGCAGTACTACAACGGCATCCCGGCGCTGCTCGTGGGCGCACACATGCTGGCCGCGGCCCTGCTGATGAGCGCGGCCACCAACGCCGCGGACCTCGCCCGCTACAGCCCGGTGAAATAGGCGCACCAACACCTCCCCCAACAAACAACGCGGGGTCACTTACCGCTCGTTCCGCACCTGGCGGATGGGCCGTAGGCAACCCCGCGTTGCTTGTGTTTGTGGGCTCCGGTCTGGCCTCGGCGGGTTCCCCGGGAGCACTATGAGATGGCATGGATTTGGATCGTTGCGGTCGTGGGCATGTGGTCGTTCACTCCTGTGACGCTTACCGGAAGGCCTTCTCACATGGATCCCATCGAACCTCCCGTGACCCTGTCACCCGCGGCCCGCCAACGAGCGGCGAGCCTTAAAGAGCGGGTCTACATCATCTTTACGAGCCTCGCAGTGGTGCTGGCGCTTCGGAGCCACGCGGACGAGACGTCGCCCGCGGCCGCCGCCGCCACCCTCAGCATCGTGGTCATCGGTTCCCTGCTGGGGATTTTCGTCGCCGATCTCCTGAGCCACCTGACGGTTCATTCGACGCTCCCCACCGGTGAAGAACTGCACCATATGATCGCGGTCAGCGCGGGCGGTCTCGGCGTTCTGGTGACTCCGCTGCTCCTGCTCGCAGCGGCCGGCCTCGGGCTGTGGTCGACGGCCGTGGCGCTCGGCTGGGCGGTCGTTGTTCTCGTTGCATCACTCATGGTCGTCGGGTACCTCGCGATCCGGCGCCTTGATATCCCGCTCCATCACAAGGCCGCCATCATGTTCGCCGAAGTCGTCTTAAGCCTTCTGGTGATCGGGCTCGAACTCATCGCCCACAACCTCTGAATCCCGGGCTGTTGCGGTCGAACGCACCACCAGACGGACCGTGGTCAGGTTTCGTCCAGCCGCGTCCGGGATAATAGGTAACGGCGCGGTGGCGCCGGAATCACATTCATCAGAAGAGGAACGGCACGGTTTTGCCTTGATTCAGCTGAAATAGAAACCGGCCGGAAAGAGGCTCCGGAGGTTATATGGCGTTACTAGTCGGCGAAAGGGCCGCCACGGCCGCCCTGCAATCTACAGACCAACACGCTACAACCAAACAAACCGCAAGCAAGCAATTCACAGTGCGTCCGCGGCTTGACGGCCTGGACGTCCTTCGCGGCGCTGCCGTTGGCACAGTCCTGCTCGGACATTCCTGGCCTGGAATATTTCAAGGCGCCGGCATCATCGGTGTCATTGCGTTCTTCGTGCTGAGCGGATACCTGATCACGAACGTGCTGCTCAGGGACGTGGAACGGCATCGAAAGATTCGCTACGGCCGTTTCTATGCACATAGGGCCTTCCGGCTCGTGCCGGCCCTGATCTCCCTCCTGGGCGTGTACGCCGTCGTCGAGCTGGCCACCGACGTGCTCGGGGACCGGTCCAAGGGCATCGTCGGGTACACCGTCCTCGCCGGCCTCGGCTACCTCAAAGACCTGCCGCTGCCCTTCGACGTCAGCATGGCCATCGGACCGCTGTGGACGCTGGCGGTGGAGGAACAGTTCTATCTGATCTGGCCCGCGCTGCTGGTGCTCGCCCTGCGGCGCAACCGGCAGGGCCGGCTGATCATCTGGTCGGCCGCCGTCGCCCTGTCCCTGATGACGGCAAGCGTGCTGGCGATGGAGATCATGGCTCCGCAACTTCATTCACTGGTCTACGCGTTGCCCACGACGTGGGGCCTGGGCTTGATCCTAGGGTCGGCCCTGCGCCTCTACCGGATCCGCGTCTTCGGCTGGTTCGCGGGCCGCCGGCTCAGGCTCTTCGCCCTGCTCGGCTCCTCGGCACTCCTGGTCGCGCTGGCGTTCTTCCCGAAAGCCAACGAAACACCGGCCTTCTTCTTCATCGGAGGCCCGCTGGCTATGGCTGCCGCGGCCGTCCTGGTGGCCCTCGCCGCCTCCCGCACCCGTGCGATGCCGACGTGGACGCGCCCGCTGCAGCTGCTGGGCACCGTGTCCTACGCCGCCTATCTCTGGAATTACCTCGTCATTCTCTGGCTCAACGGCGGGTCGACGGCGGATCTGCCGCCGCTCGTGGCGGTGTCGGCCATCGTGGTAACCCTGGTCATCGCGGTCATCAGCTGGCACACGGTCGAGAGGCTCGGGCGGATCGCGCGCCATCGCTTCGACCAGCGGTACCCGGACCAGCGGCCGGCGGCCGGCGTCGTTCCCCCGCCCGGTCCGCGCCAGGAAGTAAGCCTCGACTAGGAGCAGCGCCCTCATGGCACTGCCGCAAAACAGCAGATGCTCCCTCACCAGTGGTGAGGGAGCATCTGCTGTTTTAAGAACAGGTTTAAGAACAGCTGGGACTCAGCCGCCCATGACCGCCGAGCCGATGAACGGGTCCACCGCCAGGGCAATGAAGAGCAGTGTCAGGTAGCTGATGGAGCCGTGAAAGACCTTCATGGCGCCCTTGTTGGAGACGTCGCCAGACTGGGCGCGGTTGTACAGGGCGTGCGACTCGTACAGGAACCACGCGCCGGCCGCGACGGCGGTCACCGTGTACACCCAGCCCGCGCCGCCGGCCGGGATCAGCAGGAGCGAGCATGCCACCATGGCCCACGCGTAAAGCACCACCTGCACCGAGACCACCTTGGCGCCGGCGATGGCGCCCAGCATCGGCACGTTGGCGTTGCGGTAGTCCTCGCCGTACCGCATCGACAGCGGCCAGTAGTGCGGCGGGGTCCAGAGAAAGATCACCATGAAGAGCACGACGGCGGGCCACTCCACCGTGTTGGTGACGGCGGCCCAGGCGATCAGGACAGGGAAGCAGCCCGCGGCGCCGCCCCAGACGATGTTCTGGGCGGTGCGTCGCTTGAGGATCATGGTGTAGATGACCACGTAGAAGACGATGGCGCCGAGGCCCAGCCATGCGGCGAGCGGGTTGGCCCCGAACCAGAGGATGGCGATCGCCGCGGCGCCCAGCAGCCAGGAGAAGATCAGTGCTTCGCGGGGGGTGACCTCGCCGGTGACCAGCGGCCGGTTTTCGGTGCGGTGCATGAGCTTGTCGATGTCGCGGTCGATGTAGCAGTTGAAGGCACCGGCAGAGCCTGCCGCGAAAGCGCCGCCCACGAGCGTCGCCAGAATCAGGCCGATCGAGGGGAATCCGCGCTCGGCGTAGATCATGGTGGGCAAGGTGCTGACGAGCAGGAGCTCGATGACTCGGGGCTTCGTGAGCGCCAGGTAGGCCTTGGCTTTGCGGCCGAAGCCCATTCTTGCCGAGGCCGGGGAGGCGTTCAGCGGCGTATTTGTTGTGCTCACGGTGGCAGTCACTCTGTTCTGTCTGGGCAGTTCTGTCTGGCTGGCAGCCCCGGGTGGATGTCGCAACGCTTCTTGCTGCAGACGGGCTCTGCGCGCAGCGCACGCCCGTGTCCTTGCCCCAGTCGAAGGCCACCACCCATCATACCGTGACGCTGCGCGCACCCGGCCCGCCGCCGGGCCCCAATGATTCGGGCGCGTTAACGCCGGCTCACGGGCGCAATAACGCGCGGTGATTCATATAAGCGAAATCAGGTCCAATTGGTGAGATATACGCTGACCACCAAGTGGAATGGGACTAGGCTGTTCTTAGATCAGCGCACACGGGCACGCACCAACGCAATTGCCGAGTAATTGCCCGGCAATTGCCGAAACCGGCGGCTCTGGATCTGCGTCTGAATGATAGATCAACGTTTCGATGGTGAACGGCTGGTACGTACTGCAGCGGGCACCGAACTGTGCCCGGGGTGGGACCAAGCGTACCGCCGGCCGTCAGCACAGAGAGGGGCCCGGTTTTCGTGCCACATTTGGAAGAGCAAGAACTGTCATGGACTACCTTGGACCAGCGCGCCGTGGACACTGTCCGGGTGCTGGCCGCGGACGCGGTGGAGAAGGTGGGCAACGGCCACCCCGGGACCGCGATGAGCCTGGCCCCGGCCGCGTACCTTCTCTTCCAGAAGCTGATGCGCCACGACCCGAAGAACCCGGACTGGCTGGGCCGTGACCGGTTCATCCTGTCCCCGGGCCACACTTCCCTGACCCTGTACATCCAGCTGTTCCTTTCCGGCTACGGGCTGGAACTGAAGGACCTGGAAGCCCTGCGCACCTGGGGCTCCCTGACCCCGGGCCACCCGGAATACAAGCACACCGCCGGTGTGGAGATCACCACCGGCCCGCTGGGCCAGGGCTTGGCCTCAGCGGTCGGCTTCGCGTACTCCCAGCGCCGGATGCGCGGCCTGTTCGACGCCGACGCCCCCGCCGGCGAGTCCCCGTTCGACCACACCATCTGGGTCATCGCCTCCGACGGCGACCTCCAGGAAGGCGTCACGTCCGAGGCATCGTCCTTGGCCGGGCACCAGGAACTGGGCAACCTCGTGGTGATCTACGACGAGAACCACATCTCGATCGAGGACGACACCGACATCGCCTTCACCGAAGACGTGCTGGCCCGCTACGAGGCCTACGGCTGGCACACCCAGCGGGTCGACTGGACCCGCACCGGCGAATACGTCGAAGACGTCGCCGAACTCCATGCCGCGCTGCTGGCCGCAAAGGCCGAGACCGGCAAGCCCTCGATCATTTCGCTGCGCACCATCATCGGCTACCCGGCGCCGAAGAAGCAGAACACCGGCAAGATCCACGGCTCGGCCCTGGGCGCCGAGGAAGTCGCGGCCCTGAAGAAGGCCCTGGGCTTCGATCCGGAGCGCGCGTTCCAGGTCGACGATGACGTCCTGGCCCACACCCGCGAGGCGCAGGCCCGCGGCGCCGAGGCCCGCACCGCCTGGCAGAGCAGCTTCGAGGCCTGGCAGTCCGCCAACCCGGAGAACGCCGCCCTGCTTGAGCGCATCGAAGCCAAGAAGCTTCCGGTCGAGCTCGACGCCGCACTGCCGGTCTTCGAAGCCGGCAAGGACGTTTCCACCCGCGCCGCATCCGGCAAGGTCCTGAACGCGATCGGCCCGGTCATGCCCGAACTCTGGGGCGGCTCCGCCGACCTCGCCGAATCGAACAACACCACGATCGAAGGCTCGCCCTCGTTCATCCCGGCCTCACGCTCCACCGGGGCCTGGAAGGGCAACCCGTACGGCCGGGTGCTGCACTTCGGCATCCGCGAGCACGCCGCCGCGTCGATCGTGAACGGGATCAGCCTGCACGGCCGGACCCGGGCGTTCTCGGGAACGTTCCTGATCTTCTCCGACTACCAGCGCCCCGCGATCCGCCTCGGCGCCCTCATGGGCGTGCCGTCCCTGTACGTCTGGACGCACGACTCCATCGGCCTGGGCGAGGACGGCCCCACCCACCAGCCCGTGGAACAGCTGGCCTCCCTCCGGGCGATCCCGGGACTGGACGTCGTCCGCCCCGGCGACGCGAACGAGGTCGCTGCGGCGTGGAAGGTTATGCTGGAGAACCACGAGAACCCGGCCGGCATCGTCCTGACCCGGCAGAACATCCCCACATACGCCCGCGGTAAAGGCGACGCCAGCGGCGACACCTTCGGTTCCACCGCCGGCGTGGCCAGGGGCGGATACGTCCTCGCCGAAGCCTCCAAGGACGGCGCCACGGTCCCGGCCGAGGTCATCCTGATCGGCACCGGCTCCGAAGTCCAGCTCGCCGTGGCCGCCCGTGAGGCCCTGCAGGCCGAGGGCATCGCCGCCCGCGTCGTCTCCATGCCCTGCGTGGAATGGTTCAACAAGCAGGACGCCGCCTACCGCGAAGCCGTCCTGCCGGCCGCCGTCAAGGCGCGCGTCTCCGTCGAAGCAGGACTTGCCCTGGGCTGGAAGGAATTCGTCGGCGACGCCGGCCGCTCCATCAGCCTTGAGCACTTCGGTGCCTCCGCGGACTACAAGCGCCTCTTCCAGGAATTCGGCATTACCGCCGAAGCCGTCACCGCTGCCGCGAAGGACTCGCTCGCCAGCGTCGCAAACTGACCCACCCCCATGGTTCCGGGGGACGCTGTGCCCCCGGAACCCATCATTTCCAGGAGTTATGACATGACTACCCCCACCCAGCAGCTCTCCGACGCCGGCGTCTCGATCTGGCTCGACGACCTCTCCCGCGGCCGCCTGCAGACCGGTACCCTGCGCAAGCTCATCGAAGAGAAGAACGTCGTTGGCGTCACCACCAACCCGTCCATCTTCCATGCCGCCATCACCTCCGGCACGGACTACGACGCCGTCATCGCTGCCCAGGCCGCGGCCGGCTCCACCGTTGAAGAGACCGTCTTCGAAATCACCACCACCGACGTCGCCGACGCCTGCGACCTCTTCGCTCCCGTCGCCGCCGCGACCAAGGGCGTCGACGGCCGCGTGTCCATCGAGGTGGACCCCCGCCTTGCCTGGGACACCGCCGGCACCATCGCCGAAGCGAAGCACCTGTACAAGAAGGTCAACAAGGACAACGTCCTGATCAAGATCCCGGCAACCCTCGAGGGCCTCGAAGCCATCACGGCCACCCTGGCCGAGGGCATCAGCGTCAACGTGACCCTGATCTTCTCGCTGGAACGCTACCGCGCCGTCATCAACGCCTTCCAGTCCGGCCTGGAGCAGGCCAAGGGCAACGGCCACGACCTCTCCACGATCCACTCCGTCGCGTCCTTCTTCGTCTCCCGCGTCGACGCCGAAATCGACAAGCGCCTCGATGTCATCGGCACCGACGAAGCCAAGGCACTCAAGGGCAAGGCCGGCCTGGCCAACGCCCGACTGGCCTACCAGGTCTACGAGGAGCTCTTCTCCACCGAACGCTGGGCCCTCCTCGCCGAAGCCGGCGCCCTGCCGCAGCGCCCGCTGTGGGCCTCCACCGGTGTGAAGGACCCGGCCTACCCGGACACCCTGTACGTCACCGAACTCGTCGCACCGGGCGTGGTCAACACCATGCCGGAGAAGACCCTGGACGCCACGTTCGACCACGGCGTGGTGACGGGCGACACCGTCACCCGCGGCTACGACGACGCCAACGCGACGCTGAACTCCCTCGACAACCTGGGGATCTCCTACAACGACGTCGTGGCACTGCTTGAGTCCGAAGGCCTGGACAAGTTCGTGGCCAGCTGGAAGGAACTCCTGGGCGACGTCGAAGGCGCCCTGGCCTCTGCACGGAAGGCTTCCTAACCCACCATGAGCACACTCAGCTACGACGCCACCGGCGCAGCCCGCCAGGCCCACGAACAGCACCTCCCCGCACTGCTGGAGGACCGCATCGCCACCCGGATCTTCGCGAAGGACCATACCCTGTGGGGTCCCGACGCCGAAGCCGAGTCGGCTGTCCGGCTGGGCTGGGTCGAGGCGGCCACCGTCTCCCAGCCCCTGGTCAGCGGGATCCTGGCACTCCGCGACGCACTGAAGGCCGACGGCGTAACGCGCATTGTCCTATGCGGCATGGGCGGTTCCTCGCTGGCACCTGAAGTCATTGCGGGCACCGCTGGCGTCGAGCTGACCGTGCTGGACAGCACCGACCCCGAACAGGTCAGTGCCGCCCTCGTGGACCGGCTGGCCGAAACCGCCATCGTTGTTTCGTCCAAGTCCGGCTCCACGGTGGAGACCGATTCACAGCGCCGGATCTTCGAACAGGCATTCACCGATGCCGGCATCGACGCGAAGAGCCGCATCATCATCGTCACCGACCCGGGCTCGCCCCTGGACAAGGCCTCCCGTGAGGCCGGCTACCGCGCAGTCTTCAACGCCGACCCCAACGTCGGCGGCCGTTTCTCGGCGCTGACCGCGTTCGGGCTGGTCCCCTGCGGGCTGGCCGGCGTGGACATCCAGGCGTTCCTGGATGAGGCCGAAGAGGCCGCCGAGATCCTCAACGACGACTCGGAAGACAACATCGGCCTCGCCCTCGGCACGGCCCTGGGCGGCACCAGCCCGCTGCGCAACAAGATCGTCATCGCAGAAGACGGGTCCGGGATCGTCGGTTTCGCCGACTGGGCCGAACAACTCATCGCCGAATCCACGGGTAAGCTGGGCACCGGCGTGCTGCCGGTCGTGGCCGGCCCCGCCTCCCCCGAAGCCACCCTGGGCGCACCGGATGTCCTGGTGGTCCGGCTCGTCTCGGCGGATGCCGACGACGTGCAGCTCGGCGAGAACGAGGTTGCCATTGCCGGGGGCCTGGCGACGCAGATGATGGTGTGGGAATTCGCCACCGCCGTAGCCGGCCGGCTGCTGGGCATCAACCCGTTTGACCAGCCCGACGTCGAGGCCGCCAAGGTGGCCGCACGCGGCCTGCTGGACGCACAGCCGAAGCCGACGCCGGCGAACTTCACCGACGGCGCCATCGAGGTCCGCGGCGGCGACTGGCTGGGAGATGCCTCGACGGCGTCTGCCGCCGTGTCCGCGCTGCTGGCCCAGCTCGCAGAGGACAGCTACCTCAGCGTTCAGGCCTATTTCGACCGGCTCGCCTACGCAGGCTTCGAGGGTGTCCGTGACCAGCTGGCGGCCCTGAGCCGGCGCCCGGTCACGTTCGGCTGGGGCCCCCGCTTCCTGCACTCGACGGGCCAGTTCCACAAGGGCGGACCCGCGATCGGCGTCTTCCTGCAGGTCACGGCCGCGTCCGCCATGGACCTGGCCATCCCGGACCGCCCGTTCACGTTCGGCGAGCTGATCTCGGCGCAGGCCGCCGGGGACGCCCAGGTCCTGTCCGAGCACGGCCGTCCGGTCCTCCGGCTGCACCTGACCGACCGCGCCGCGGGTGTGAAGCAGCTCCAGGAGCTCGTCACCTCCCTTGCCGGCCAGGCAGCACCTTCCACCGAAAGCTAAGGCACCCACGCAACCATGCCAGAAACCTACAACGGCGGCAGGACCACGGCCGGCCGGAGGCGCAATCCGCTCCGCGACCCGCGTGATCGCCGTCTGAACCGTATTGCCGGGCCGTCATCGCTGGTCCTCTTCGGGGTGACCGGGGACCTCGCCCGGAAGAAGCTCATGCCGGCCGTGTATGACCTCGCCAACCGCGGGCTGCTGCCGCCGAGTTTCGCCCTGGTGGGCTTTGCCCGCCGGGAGTGGGAGAACGAGGACTTCGCCGCGGAGGTCAGGGAGTCCGTCAAGGCGTATGCCCGGACCCCGTTTGATGAAACGGTCTGGAAGCAGCTCTCGGAGGGCATCCGCTTCGTACAGGGCGAGTTCGACGACGACGAGGCGTTCAAGCGGCTCTCGGACACGATTGATGAGCTCGACGAGCAGCGCGGGACGCGCGGCAACCACGCGTTCTACCTCTCGATCCCGCCGAAGGCCTTCGAGCAGGTCTGCCGCCAGCTCTCCAAGCACGGCCTGGCCCAGGCCGAGGGCGACAAGTGGCGCCGCGTGGTGATCGAGAAGCCCTTCGGGCATGACCTCGAGTCGGCCCGGCAGCTCAACGACATTGTCGAATCGGTGTTCCCGCCGGATTCCGTGTTCCGGATCGACCACTACCTGGGCAAGGAGACGGTGCAGAACATCCTGGCACTGCGCTTCGCCAACCAGCTCTTCGAGCCGCTCTGGAACGCCAACTACGTGGACCACGTCCAGATCACCATGGCCGAGGACATCGGCACCGGCGGCCGGGCCGGGTACTACGACGGCGTGGGCGCGGCCCGCGACGTCATCCAGAACCACCTGCTGCAGCTCCTGGCCCTGACGGCCATGGAGGAGCCAATCTCCTTCAATGCGGACGACCTGCGCGCGGAGAAGGAAAAGGTCCTCTCCGCCGTCCGGCTCCCGCACGACCTCTCCACCCACTCGGCCCGCGGGCAGTTCACCGGCGGCTGGCAGGGCGGCGAGGAGGTCCTGGGCTACCTGGAGGAAGAGGGCATCCCGGCCGATTCGAAGACCGAGACGTTCGCCGCGATCCGGGTGGACATCAACACCCGCCGCTGGTCCGGCGTGCCGTTCTACCTGCGCGCCGGCAAACGCCTGGGCCGCCGGGTGACGGAAATCGCCGTCGTGTTCAAGCGCGCCCCGAACCTGCTCTTCACCGACCACGGCGAAGACGACTTCGGCCAGAACGCCGTGGTGATCCGGGTCCAGCCCGACGAGGGCGCCACGATCCGGTTCGGGTCCAAGGTCCCGGGCACCCAGATGGAGGTCCGCGACGTCACCATGGACTTCGGCTACGGGCACTCCTTCACCGAGTCCAGCCCGGAAGCCTACGAGCGGCTCATCCTGGACGTGCTGCTGGGAGAGCCGCCGCTGTTCCCGCGCCACGCCGAGGTCGAGCTGTCCTGGAAGATCCTTGACCCGTTCGAGGACTACTGGGCGTCCCTGGACGAACAGCCCGAGCCCTACCGGCCCGGCAGCTGGGGTCCCGCCTCAGCCGATGAACTCCTTGCCCGCGACGGACGAACCTGGAGAAGGCCATGATCGTAGACCTCCCCGACACCACCACCTCCAAGATTTCCAAAAAGATCATGTCCCTGCGCGAGCAGGGCGGCGTGATCGCCCTGGGCCGGGTCCTGACCCTTGTGGTCGTCACCCGCTCCGGGCTCGAGGAGGAGGCCATCGAGGCCGCCAACGAGGCCAGCCGGGAACACCCGTGCCGGATCATCGTCCTCGCCGATGCCGGGGCCTCCGCCCCGACCCGGCTGGACGCGCAGATCCGCGTCGGCGGCGACGCCGGGGCCTCCGAGGTCATCCTGCTGCGCGGCTACGGCGAACTCGCCGAGGAAAGCGAATCCCTCGTCGCGGCGCTGCTGCTGCCGGACGCCCCGATCGTGGCCTGGTGGCCACACGGCGCCCCGCGGAACGCGTGCCAGACCTCGATCGGGGGCATCGCGCACCGCCGGATCACCGACTCGGCCAACGAGGCGGACCCGGTCGCGGCGCTGGAGAACATCCGCCGCACCTACAAAGCCGGCGACACCGACCTCGCCTGGACCCGCCTGACCAACTGGCGGATCCAGCTGGCCGCGGTCCTGGACCAAGTGGACGACTCACCCGTCACGGCCGTCGCCGTCGAAGGTGCCTCGGACTCCCCCAGCACCATCCTGCTCGCGGCCTGGCTGACCCTGGCCCTGGACGCTCCCGTCACGATCGTCGCGGACCCGGCCGGCACCGGGATCCGGCGGGTCCGGCTGACCCGCACCGGCGGCGACGTCCAGCTCTTCCGGCCCGGACTGACCATCGCCGAGCTGACCCAGCCCGGCCAGCCGGCGCAGCGGATCTCCCTGCCCCGCCGCAGCCTCAAGGACTGCCTGGCAGAAGAACTTCGCCGCCTCGACCCCGACGAGGTCTTCGGCGAAGTGATTACTATGGGACTGCCACGTACCAATCTAAGGAGTGTCCGTCCCAGTGAGCGCTGACCCCAGAGTAAGCATCCATCCTGACTCGACCGTCCTGATGGCTGCGATCGCAGCCCGCCTGATCACCAAGCTCGTGGACATCCAGGACCGGCACGGCGAAGCCACGGTGGTGCTTACCGGGGGCACAATGGGCATCGGTTCGCTCAGGGCCGTGGCCGAATCCCCGGCCGCGAAGGCCGTCGACTGGTCCAAGGTGAACTTCTGGTGGGGTGACGAGCGCTTTGTGCCGGCGGATAACGCCGAACGCAACGCCCGCCAGGCCCATGAGGCTCTCCTGTCCCGCATCCCGGTTGATCCGGCGCGGGTCCACGTGCCCGGTTCCACCGATGACTTCGGGAGCCCGGAAGAGGCTGCGGCGGATTATGCGCGCCGGCTCGCTGACGCGGCCGCCGCCGAGCACGCCGCGGACATGTCCGATGACCGGCCGGAACACCCGGGCCGGCTTCCGCGCCTGGACATTGTCCTCCTCGGCGTCGGCCCGGACGCGCACGTCGCGTCGCTCTTTCCTGAGCAGGCCGGCATCCGGGAGAAGGAACTGACCGTCGTGGGGGTCCAGAACTCCCCCAAGCCGCCGCCGGGCCGGGTTTCCCTGACCCTGCCGGCCATCAACACGGCGTTAGAGGTGTGGATGGTGGTGGCCGGCGAGGACAAGGCCGGCGCCGTGGGCCTGGCCCTGGCCGGCGCCAATCCCGTGCAGGTTCCCGCGGCCGGGCCGCGGGGCCGCCGGGAGACCTTGTGGCTCATTGACGAGAACGCGGCCTCACGGGTCCCCGAGCAGCTCGTCCGGAAGGGCCCGTCCGGCGCGTAGCCGTTCCAGCGCTCCGGCCAGTACGTCTTCGGCGTCCTGGCTGGAGCGCCGTTCTTTAACGTATTCCAGGTGGGTCTTGAACCCCTCCGTTGGCACGTCGTCCAAGGCGAACTTTGTTTCGTCGCGGGTTGCCGTGCCGCCGCAGCGCCGGCAGTCCCAGACTCCCGGGATCTGCTCCTCGGGGAGTTGGGCGAACACGAGCGCGGTTTCATGGCCTTTGGCGCACCGGTAGGAGACACGAATACGGGGCTGGCGTGCGCCGGCCCCGTTCATTGGCTCGTGGCGGGGTGATGCCCCTTCGGTGGCGCCCACACGGATTCCCTTGAATCCGGAAGCAGAATGCAGCATCGGGAACTCCTGGCTACTCAGCTGGTGGATTGGTGCTTGCCAGCGACAGTGTAGTTCGAAGTTCCCGATGCCGGGAGGGCCTCAAGCCCCTTATGAAGTTCTCGAAAAGACGTGCTAGGAATCGGCGCCTGTGCTGAACCGCATGATCAGGCCGAGGGCGATGATCACGACGCCCCAGGTGACACCGAGGATGACCGTGAACCGGTTGAGGTTCCGCTCCGCGACACCCGAGGAGCTCAGCCCCGAACTCATGCCGCCGCCGAACATGTCCGACAGGCCGCCTCCGCGTCCCTTGTGGAGCAGGATGAGCAACGTCAGCAGGAGGCTGGTGATGCCCAGGAGGACCTGCAGAATGACATGAAGAACGTCCACGACGGCCTTTCAGAAGAATTGGATTGCGGGGGCCAAACCTGTGTCCGGACTAATCCGTCAGCAGGTGACTCTCGAACCTGACAATATTAGCAAACTCCGCAGCGTCCAGGCTGGCACCGCCGACCAGCAAGCCGTCGACGTCGCGCTCCTTCAGGATCGACGCCGCATTGTTCGCCTTGACCGACCCCCCGTAGAGCAGTCGCGTCTTGGCGGCGACGTCGGCACCGAACAGGGTGGCCAACTCGGCACGGATTGCGGCGCACATTTCCTGCGCGTCCTCCGGGCCGGCGACCTCCCCGGTGCCGATGGCCCAGACGGGCTCGTAGGCGACGACGAGTTCGGCGGCCTGTTCCGGGGTGAGGCCCTCGACGCCCGCGCGCAGCTGGGCGAGCGTGTGGTCGACGTGGGTGCCGGCCTGGCGGATCTCGAGTCCTTCACCCACGCACAGGACGGGGGTGATGCCGTGCCGGAAAGCGGCCTTGGTCTTGGCGTTCAGGACGTCATCGGACTCGTTGTGGATGGTGCGGCGTTCGCTGTGGCCGACCAGGACGTAGCTGCAGCCCAGCTTGGCGAGGAACTGTCCGGAGATGTCACCGGTGTAGGCGCCCGAGTCGAACTGGGAGAGGTCCTGGCCGCCGTAGACGACGTCGAGTTCGTCGCCCTGGACGAGGGTCTGGACACCGCGGAGATCTGTGAACGGAGGGAAGACTGCAACCTCCACCCGGCTGTAGTCGTGCTTGGCGTCGGACAGGGTCCACGCGAGCTTCTGCAGGAGGGTGATGCCCTGGACGTGGTCCATGTTCATCTTCCAGTTGCCGGCGATGAAGGGCTTGCGATCGAATTTACCGTTGGTTGACGTGGTCACATGATCTCCAAGAGTGCTGATGGTATGAGCAGCCGGCAGGGTGCCCGGTCCCTTGCGGACGGGCACCCTGCCGGCTGGATTGCCTGGCGGCTGCTGCTTTAGCGGCCAGTGTTTCTAGCGGTCGGTGTTTCTAGCGGTCGAGGACGCTCAGGCCGGGGAGTTCCTTGCCTTCAAGGTACTCCAGGCTTGCGCCGCCGCCGGTGGAAATGTGGCCGAACTGGTCATCGGCGAAGCCGAGGGTCCGGACCGCGGCCGCGGAATCCCCGCCGCCGACCACCGTGAATGCGTCCGTCTCGGTCAGTGCCTGGGCGATGGCGCGGGTACCGCCGGCGAAGGCCGCGAATTCGAACACGCCCATGGGGCCGTTCCAGAACACCGTCTTGGCGCCCTTGATCCGTTCCGCGAAGGCCGCTGCCGAGTCCGGTCCGATGTCCAGGCCGATGCCCTGCACGCCGAAGCTGCTGGACTCGATGGCGTCGGCAGCAACGGTCTCGTGCTCGGCGTCGGCGGCGAACTTGCTGGCCACCACAACATCGGTGGGCACCACGAATTCCGTGCCGGCGTCCGCGGCGCGCTTCAGGTATTCCTGCACGACCGGGATCTGGTCCTCTTCGAGCAGGCTGCCCGCGACCTTGTGGCCCGCGGCGGCAAGGAAGGTGAACAGCATGCCGCCGCCCACCAGGATCGTGTCCGCCTTGCCGATGAGGTTGTCGATCACGGCGAGCTTGTCCGAGACCTTGGAGCCGCCAAGGACGACGACGTAGGGCCGCTGGGTGTCGGTGGTGAGCTTGCGCAGCACCTCGACCTCCGTGCGGACGAGGTCGCCCTGGTAGGACGGCAGCCGGGTGGCGACGTCGTACACGCTGGCGTGCTTGCGGTGCACTGCGCCGAAGGCGTCATCGACGAACGCGCCGTTGTCGCCGGTGAGGGCGACGAGCTCGTCCGCGAAGGCGCCGCGTTCGGCGTCGTCCTTGGAGGTCTCCCGGGCGTCGAAACGCACGTTTTCCAGGACGAGCACTTCGCCGTCCTGGAGGGCGGAGGACAGCTCCTTGGCCGACTCGCCGACCGTGTCGCCGGCAAGGGTGACCTTGAACCCGGCAAGCTCGGCCAGTCGCGTGGCGGCCGGCTTGAGCGAGTACTTGTCTTCGGGGGCGCCCTTGGGGCGGCCCAGGTGTGCTGTGACCAGCACGCGGGCACCGGCGTCCGTGAGCTTCGCCAGCACTGGCAGGGAGGCCTTGATGCGGCCGTCGTCAGTCACTGTAGAGCCGTCGAGCGGCACGTTCAGGTCACTTCTGACCAGAACGTACCGCCCGCGGACACCATCAGCGATCAGTTCGTTGAGGGTGTGGAATGTCATGAGTCTTACCCTAGCCCAGCTTGGACGCAACAAGCTCCGTGAGGTCCACGAGGCGGTTGGAGTAGCCCCACTCGTTGTCATACCAGGACACAACCTTGACCTGGTTGCCGATCACCTTGGTCAGGCCGGAGTCGAAGATGGAGGATGCCGGGTCGCCGACGATGTCCGAGGAGACAATGGGCTCGTCGGTGTAGGTCAGCAGGCCCTTGAGCTCTTCGCTCTCGGAGGCTGCCTTGAGGGCGGCGTTGACTTCCTCGACGGTGGTTTCGCGCGAAACCGTGACGGTCAGGTCCGTGGCCGAGCCGGTGGGGACCGGGACGCGGATGGCGTAACCGTCCAGCTTGCCCTTGAGCTCCGGCAGGACCAGGCCGATTGCCTTGGCCGCACCCGTGGAGGTGGGGACCATGTTGATGGCGGCGGCGCGGGCGCGGCGGAGGTCGTTGTGCGGGCCGTCCTGCAGGTTCTGGTCGGCGGTGTACGCGTGGATGGTCGTCATCAGGCCGCGCTCGATGCCGAAGGCGTCGTTGACAACCTTGGCCAGCGGGCCGAGGCAGTTGGTGGTGCAGGAGGCGTTGGAGATGATGTGGTGCGCAGCGTCGTCGTACAGTCCGTCGTTGACGCCCATCACGATCGTGATGTCCTCGCCGGAGGCGGGGGCGGAGATCAGGACCTTCTTGGCGCCGGCGTCGATGTGCTTCTGCGCGTCGGCGGCCTTCGTGAAGAAGCCGGTGGACTCGATGACGATGTCAACGCCGAGCTCGCCCCAGGGCAGCTTGGCGGGATCGCGCTCGGCGAGGACCTTCACGGTCTTGCCGTCGACGACGATGTTGCCGTCCTTGACCTCGATGGATTCCGCCAGGCGGCCGCCCACGGAGTCGTACTTGAAGAGGTGAGCGAGGGCTTCCGGGCTCGTGAGGTCGTTGACTGCAACGATCTCAAGGTCGGCGCCCTGTGCGAGGGCGGCGCGGAAGTAGTTGCGGCCGATACGGCCAAAGCCGTTGATGCCAATACGGGTCGTCACGTTTTCAGTCTCCTTGGTGCTCTTGCGAGCACGACTAGTTGAGAAGGCGTTCAAGCCAACTAACAGATCCCGCACGCCATTGGGCAGAGATAATTACCAGATCGGAGGACGACCAGCCACGTTGCTGAAGGCTAACCGCCTTCCGTGATCCATCTTACGTTTAACTGGGACTGCCCCCGCAAGTGCGGGGGCAGTCCGTCCACATTTCGGGCCGAACCGGCCGTAATGTGAGCTTTGTTACAAACAGGAGTCGGTCCTGTCACCCTTACAGCGTGATGAGGCCCGTCGCGTTCTTGCGGGCGGCGTCGAAGCGCTTGGCGACGTCGGCCCAGTTCACGATGTTCCAGAACGCCTTGACGTAGTCGGCCTTGACGTTGACGTAGTCCAGGTAGAAGGCGTGCTCCCACATGTCCAGCATCAGCAGCGGAGTGGTGCCGAGCGCGACGTTGCCCTGCTGGTCATAGAGCTGCTCGATGACCAGGTTGCCGCCGATCGGCTCGTAGGCCAGGAAGCCCCAGCCGGAGCCCTGCAGGCCCAGCGCCGCGGCGCTGAACTGGGCACGGAAGGCGTCGAACGAGCCGAAGGCGTCGTCGATGGCTGCCGCGAGCTCGCCTTCGGGCTTGTCGCCGCCGTCCGGGGAGAGGTTCTTCCAGAAGACGGAGTGGTTGATGTGGCCGCCGGTGTGGAACGCGAGGTCCTTGGAGAGGCGGTTGATGTTGGCGAAGTCGCCCTTTTCGCGCGCCTCGGCCAGCTGGGCGAGGGCGTTGTTGGCGCCGGCCACGTAGGCCGCGTGGTGCTTGCTGTGGTGCAGCTCCATGATCTTCGCGGAGATGTGCGGCTCCAGCGCTGCGTAGTCATAGTCGAGCTGAGGCAATACGTACTCGGTCACAAAATCCTCCAATGTCGTGGACGGGTTGTCCGGTTCGGTAACTCTCGGATTGTGCATCCGGATGCCGGGCATCCGGAAATCTGTTCTTGATTCTAAGGTGACGCTAGTCGTCGAGCATTTCCGGCGTCACATTGGCTTCCGTGCCCGGGATGCCGAGGTCCTGGGCCCGCTTGTCCGCCATCGCCAGGAGCCGGCGGATCCGGCCGGCAATGGCGTCCTTGGTCATGACAGGGTCGGCGAGGCGGCCGAGCTCGTCCAGGCTGGCCTGCTTGTGCGCGACCCGCAGCTCCCCGGCGTACTTGAGGTGGTCCGGGACGTCGTCGCCCAGGATTTCCAGGGCACGGTCCACCCGGGCGCCGGCGGCGACGGCGGCCTGGGCGGAGCGGCGCAGGTTCGCGTCATCGAAGTTCGCGAGCCGGTTGGCGGTGGCACGCACTTCCTTGCGCATGCGGCGTTCCTCCCAGACCATGAGCGCGTCGTGGGCGCCCATGCGGGTCAGCAGCGCGGCGATCGTGTCGCCGTCGCGGATCACCACACGGTCCACTCCCCTGACCTCGCGGGCCTTGGCCTGGATGCCGAGCCGGCGGGCGGCGCCGACGAGGGCCAGGGCCGACTCGGGGCCGGGGCACGTGACTTCCATGGAGGAGGAGCGGCCGGGCTCGGTGAGTGAGCCGTGGGCCAGGAAGGCGCCGCGCCAGACGGCCTCGGCGTCCGCGGCCGATCCATTGACCACTACGGAGGGCAGGCCCCGGACGGGCCGCCCGCGGGTGTCCAGGAGACCGGTCTGGCGGGCCAGGGCCTCGCCATCGCGGACCACGCGCACCACGTAGCGGCTGCCGCGGCGCAGGCCGCCGCCAGAGACGACGATGATCTCGCTCTGGTGGCCGTACACTTCGGCGATGGCGGCACGCAGCCGCCGGGCGGTCGATGCGAGGTCGACCTCGGCTTCGATCACAATCCGGCCTGAGATGATGTGCAGCCCGCCGGCGAAGCGGAGCATGGCCGATACCTCGGCTTTGCGGACCGAGGACTTCTTGATATCCAGACGGGAAAGTTCTTCCTTGACTGATGCTGTCAGTGCCATGGCACCTTTCCTAACTATTCCCGAAAATATCGTGGTACGCCGTCGCCAGCCGCAACGGATCGTGGACCGGACGGCGACCAGACGCCCCCACTTTACCCAAGACCACCTCGGCACCGAGCATTCCGGCCGCCTGCTGGAAGTCGGGCAGGTCCTGGACCGACGCCGGATCGGCCAGGACGACATCGACCGTGAACTCCGGCGCGTACTCGCGCAGCACCCGGAGGTGGTCCGCGGCGGTCATGCCGGCGGTCTCCTTGGTGTCGGTGGCGAGGTTCATTGTCAGGCAGCGCCGGGCCGCCGTGTTGCAGAGGGCCTCGCGCATTTCCGGGAGCAGCAGGTGCGGCAGGACGGAGGTGTACCAGGAGCCCGGGCCCAGGATCACCCAGTCGGCCAGTTCGATCGCGGTCAGGGCTTCCATGCAGGCGGGGGCGTCCTCCGGCAACAGCCGGACGCGTTCGAGGGACCCCGCCACGGCACACTTGGCCTGCCCCGTCAGGGTCTGCAACGCCGTGGTGCCGTCCGGGGCCGTGACCCGGACCTGGCCTTCGATGGTCAGCGGGATGCTGGACATCGGCAGGACTTCGCCGCGTGCGCCGAGGAGGGCGCCGGCCCACTTCAGGCCGGCGACCGTGTCGCCCAGGAGTTCCCAGAGGGTGACGATCAGGAGATTGCCCATGGCGTGCTCGTCGAGGGAGCCGCCGCGGCCCTTGCCGGGGGCAAAGCGGTGCTGCATGACGTCGCGCCAGGTGCGGCCCCAGTCCGTGTCGTCGCACAGCGCGGACAGGGCCATGCGGAGGTCCCCGGGCGGCAGGACGCCGTACTCTTCACGGAGCCGGCCGGAGGATCCGCCGTCGTCCGCGACGGTGACGATCGCGGTGAGTTCGGAGGTGAGAAGCCGCAGGGCGGACAGCGACGCGGAGAGGCCGTGGCCGCCGCCGAGCGCCACTACGGAGGGGCCTTTGTCCTGCTGGCTGGCGAATGCCGCGCTGGCGGGCGGGACGAGGGGCAGCGGCCCGGTCAGCAGCGCCATTATTCGCGGCCCAGGTCCCGGTGCGTGGTGGTCACGGTGACGCGCGGATACTGCGCCAGCCTCCGTGAGAGCTCGACGGCCACCGCGACGGAGCGGTGCTTGCCGCCGGTGCAGCCCACGGCGATCGTGGCGTAGTGCTTGTTCTCACGCCGGTACCCGTCCAGGACCGGTTCCAGGGCCAGGACGTAGCGCTCCACGAAGTCGCTGACGCCCTGCGCTTCCAGCACGTAGTCGCTGACGTCCTTGTCCAGCCCGGTGTGCGGCCGCAGCTGCGGCACCCAATGCGGGTTGGGGATGAAGCGGGCATCGGCCACGAAGTTGGCGTCCACGGGCAACCCGTACTTGAAACCGAAGCTCATGACGTTCAGCCGCAGGGCCACCGGACCGGTCTCGCTGAAGAGCTCGGTGATGGCCGTAGCCAGGCCGTGCACGTTGAGGGAGGACGTATCCAGGACGATGTCGGCCGTGTCCCTCAGCTCACGGACAAGCTCCCGCTCGGCGGCGATGCCGTCGAGGATCCGGCCGCCGCCCTGAAGCGGGTGCGGCCGGCGGCCCTGCTCGAAGCGGCGGACCAGGACGTCGTCGTTAGCATCGAGGAACAGCACGCGGAAGGTTACCCCGGAGGCCTCGAGGGCGCGGAGGGCAGCGCGCATGTCCGCGAACAGGTCTTTGCTCCGGACATCCATCACGACGGCGAGCTTGGACATCGAGTGCGGTGTGCGCGACACCAGCTCCGCGAGCGTGCCGAGCATCTGCGGCGGGAGGTTTTCCACGACGTACCAGCCGTGGTCCTCGAGGGCGTCCGAGGCGGTGCTCCGGCCGGCTCCGGACATGCCGGTCACCACGAGCAGTTCCGCCTCGACGGGTTTGACGGGTGTCATGCCGTCCTCATCCGTCCCGGATCCTGCCGTCGAGTCTGCCATCAGTGAAGCCCCATCTCTGCCTGTGCGTTTGCTGTTGCGGTCAGGTAGCGGCGCGGCCGCGGTGATGCCGCGCCCGTGCCGTTTCCCAAGTCTTTACCCTAGCTAAGTTTGTCGGAGCTAGCTAAGTTTCGAGGATTTCGCCGGTGGTCATGTTGATGGCCGGAACGGTGGCGGCTTCCTCGCCGTCGGCCGTGAAGTGCCGGACGATCGCAGCGGCCAGGGACGGGCCGATCCCCTTGGCGCCGGTGAGTTCTTCCTGGGTTGCCGCTTTGATGCCCTTGACGGAACCGAATTCGGCCAGGAGGGCCTTGCGTTTGGACTCGCCCAGTCCGGGCACGCCGTCCAGCGCGGAGACCGTCATGGCCTTGCCTCGTTTTTGTCGGTGGAAGGAGATGGCGAAGCGGTGGGCCTCGTCGCGGATCCGCTGCAGCAGGTACAGGCCGGCGGAGGCGCGCGGCAGAATCACCGGGAAATCGCTGTCCGGCAGCCACACCTCCTCGAGCCGCTTGGCCAGGCCGACAACGTACACGTCCTCGATGCCCAGCTCGGCCAGCGCCCGGGCGGCGGCGTTGACCTGCGGTTTGCCGCCGTCGACGACGACGAGGTTGGGCGGGTAGGCAAATTTACTCCGCGGGGCCGGCGTCGTGGAGTCCGCGACCGCCGCCGCGGTTGCCGCTTCCAGCGCGGCCTGGTGTGCCGGTTTGGCCGCGGCGGCTGCCTGCTCGCGTTTCTCGTCGAGGTAGTGCCGGAACCGTCGGGTCAGGACGTCGTGCATGGCGGCGGTGTCGTCGGTGGCGGCGGCCCCGGTGACGGCGAACTTGCGGTAGTCGGACTTCTTCGGGAGCCCGTCTTCCACCACCACCATGGAGCCGACCACGTTGGTGCCCTGGACGTGGGAAATGTCGAAACATTCGATCCGCAGCAGCGCCACGGGCAGGTCGAGTGCCTCCTGGAGTTCCTGGAGGGCCTGGGAGCGCATGGTGAGGTCGCCGGCGCGCCGGGACTTGTGCAGTTTCAGTGCGTGCTCGGCATTGTCCCGCACGGTGGACATGAGCGCGGCCTTGTCGCCGCGCTGGGGCACCCGGATATCCACGCGGGCCCCGCGCAGGCCGCTGAGCCATTGCGCGAGTTCGGCGGCGTTGCTGGGTTCGGCGGGCACCAGGACCTCCCGGGGCAGCCTGCCCTGGACGCCGGCTTCCTCGCCGTAGACCTGCTGGAGCAGGTGTTCGACCAGCTCCGGGGTGGTGGAGTCCTCGACCTTTTCCACCACCCAGCCGCGTTGGCCGCGGATCCGGCCGCCGCGGACGTGGAAGACCTGGACGGCGGCCTCGAGTTCGTCTTCGTGGAGGGCGAAGACGTCCGCGTCCGTGCCCTCGGCGAGAACGACGGCGTTGCGTTCGAAGACCTTCTTCATCGCCACGATGTCGTCCCGCAGGCGCGCCGCCCGCTCGTAGTCGAGCTCGGCGACCGCGGCGGCCATCTCGCGTTCCAGCCGGTTCACGAAAGGCTTAGCTTCGCCGCCCATGAAGCTGCAGAAGTCCTCGGCCAGGGCACGGTGGTCCTCGGCGGAGATGCGCCCCACGCAGGGCGCGGAGCATTTGTCGATGTAGCCGAGCAGGCAGGGCCGGCCGCTGGCTTCGGCGCGTTTGAGCACGCCGGCGCTGCAGCTGCGCACGGGGAAGACCCGCAGCAGCGTGTCCATGGTGTCCCGGATCGCACCGGCGGTGTAGGGGCCGAAATACCGGGTGCCCTTGCGCCGGTCGCCGCGGAGCACCTGGACGCGCGGGTACTTCTCCCCCATCGTGACGGCCAGGTACGGGTAGCTTTTGTCGTCCCGGAACATCACGTTGAATCGCGGCGTGAATTCCTTGATCCAGGTGTATTCCAACTGCAGCGACTCGAGTTCGCTGCCCACCACGGTCCATTCGACGCTGCTGGCTGTGTGCACCATGGCGTAGGTCTTGGGCATCAGCCCTGCCGGGTTGGCGAAGTAGGAATTCAGCCGGGAACGGAGGTTCTTGGCCTTGCCGACATAGATGACCCGGCCGTGCGGATCACGGAAGCGGTACACGCCCGGATTGGTCGGAATTTCACCTGTCTGGGGTCGGTAACTCGCTGGATCTGCCACAGTTCCAGTCTACTGAGCCTCCGGGGATGCCGCGGCACCGGCCCGGCCGGGAAGCGCGGCTCCTCCCGCTACTCGACCGACTTGCTCTGGTTGTAGCTGGTGGAGCGTTCCTGGCCGCTCAGTTCCGCGATGGCGTCCATGATGCGGTCGGTGACCTGGCGGCGGGCCGGCAGCGAGTGGTCGGGTCCCGTCTTCTCAAAGTACAGCGGCTCGCCCACCTTCATGGTGAAGTGCTGCGGTTTGACCGCTTTGCTGTCCGCCGGCTGCAGGTGTTCCGTGCCGATCAGGCCCACCGGGATCACCGGCGCGCCCGTCGTGAGGGCGAGCCAGCCGACGCCGGTGCGGCCTCGGTACAGGATGCCGTCGCGGGAGCGGGTGCCTTCGGGGTAGATGCCCACGCCGCGGCCGGCGTCGAGGATGTCCAGCAGCGTCTTCAGCGCCTGGACGCTGGCGGCCTGCTCGCCGCGCTCGACGGGGATGGAGCCCACGGCCTCGAAGAAGGACTTCATGGCCTTGCCCTTGACGCCGCCGGTGGTGAAGTACTCGGCCTTCGCGAAGAACGCCACGGGCCGCGGCATGAGGGCCTGGACAATCACGCTGTCCAGGAAGGAGAGGTGGTTGGGGGCCACGATAAACGGGCCTTCCTTGGGCACGTTCTCCAGGCCGATGACCGTCGGACGGCACGTGGACGATATGAGCCCGCGCGTGGTCCAGCGGATTACGTCAAACATTTCCATCGGTGTGCACCTCGTTCAGGGCTGCGGTCCCCGGGCGTTCGGAGAGTCTTGTGATCGTTGCGTGAAGCGCCGTGGTGGTGTGCACGATCTCGACGGCGCCGGCCGCGTGCAGTTCGCCGTCGGGCGCAAAACCCCAGCCTACGCCGATGCAGTCCAGTCCGTTCGCGGCGGCCCCGGCGACGTCCTGCGCACGGTCGCCCACCATCACGGCATGGCCGGCCGTCGCCGGGACGGCGGCAGCCAGGTCCGAGAGCGCGGCGGCGACGATGCCGGCCTTGCCTTCCGGGACGGAGTCCGTTGCCGCGCCTGCCTCGTCGGCGGCCGAGCCGCGAATGCTGTGGAAGAGCCCGGCGATGCCGTGGTGTTCCAGCACGGTGCGGGCCAGACTCTCCGGTTTCTGGGTGGCGACGGCGATGGGCCGCCCGGCGGCGACGAAGCCTTCGAGCAGGTCGCGGATTCCGGGGTACAGCCGACTCTGCGCGATGCCGGTGGACACGTAGTGCCGGCGATAGATCCGGATGACGTCCGCGAGGAGCGCTGCCGGTACGCCGGCGACTTCCGTGAGGGAATGGCTCAGTTTGGGTCCGACCATCTCGTCCATCCGGGCAGGGCCCGGAACCGGCAGTCCGAGTTCGGTGAGGGCCGCGGCGATTCCGCCCGTGATTCCCCCGGCCGGATCGACAAGAGTGCCGTCGAGGTCGAAGATCACGGGCACTGTTGTATGCGTCACCGGCTTAGTTTCTCACGAGTGCACGGATGCCAGAAATTCGCATACTCCTTCAGGAATACATCAGGGGGTTACGGCAGCCGAATACCTCAGGGGAGTACTTGGCCGTGCCGCAGACCGGGAGCGCTCCGCAGTGGTGCTCCCGGCCCGCACCCACGGCACGGGGTCCGATCTCAGGCGAGGAGCTCGGCGAGGAACGCCGCCGTGTGGCTTTCACTCGACTTTGCGACCTGCTCCGGGGTGCCGGAGGCCACAACCCGGCCGCCGCCCGAACCGCCGTCAGGGCCAAGGTCCACGATCCAGTCGGCGCTCTTGATGACGTCGAGGTTGTGCTCGATGGTGATCACGGTGTTGCCCTTTTCCACGAGGCCCTGCAGCACCATGAGGAGCTTGCGGATGTCCTCGAAGTGCAGGCCCGTGGTGGGCTCGTCCAGGACATAGACGCTGCGGCCGTTGGATCGCTTCTGGAGCTCAGCCGCGAGCTTCACGCGCTGGGCCTCGCCGCCGGAGAGCGTGGTGGCGGGTTGGCCGAGCCGGACGTAGCCGAGGCCGACGTCGACAAGAGTGTTGAGGTGCCGCGCGATCGGGGAGAACGCCGCGAAGAACTCGGCGCCTTCCTCGATGGGCATGTTCAGCACGTCCGCGATCGTCTTGCCCTTGTAGTGGACCTCCAGGGTTTCGCGGTTGTACCGGGCCCCGTGGCAGACCTCGCAGGGGACGTAGACGTCAGGCAGGAAGTTCATCTCGATCTTCAGGGTGCCGTCGCCGGAGCAGGCCTCGCAGCGGCCGCCCTTGACGTTGAAGGAGAACCGGCCCGGCTGGTAGCCGCGGACTTTCGCCTCCGTGGTCTCGGCGAAGAGCTTCCGGATGTGGTCGAACACGCCGGTGTAGGTGGCCGGGTTCGAGCGCGGGGTGCGTCCGATGGGGCTCTGGTCGACGTGCACCACCTTGTCCAGGTGTTCGAGGCCCTGGACGGACTTGTGCCGGCCGGCCACTTGCTTGGCACCGTTGAGTTTGTTGGCGAGCACCTTATAGAGGATCTCGTTGACGAGGGTGGACTTGCCGGAGCCGCTGACGCCCGTGACGGCGGTGAAGAGGCCCAGCGGGAAGGCTGCATCCACGTTGAGCAGATTGTTTTCCTTGGCGCCGACGACTTTGAGCTCGCGCTTCTTGTCGTATTTGCGCCGCTTCTTCGGTACCTCGATGGACTTCCGGCCGGAGAGGTAGTCGCCGGTCAGGGACTCCGTGTTCTTCAGCAGGTCCTGGTACGAACCGGAGTGAACCACCATGCCGCCGTGCTCGCCGGCACCGGGTCCGATGTCCACGACCCAGTCGGCTTCGTGGATGGTGTCCTCGTCATGCTCCACCACGATCAGGGTGTTGCCCAGGTCCCGGAGCCGGGTGAGGGTCTCGATCAGGCGGCGGTTGTCCCGCTGGTGCAGGCCGATGGAGGGCTCGTCGAGGACGTAGAGCACGCCCACGAGCCCTGAGCCGATCTGGGTGGCCAGCCGGATGCGCTGGGCTTCACCGCCGGACAGGGTTCCGGAAGGCCGCTCCAGGTTCAGGTATTCGAGTCCGACGTCGAGGAGGAAGGTCAGCCGGGCCTGGATTTCCTTGAGGACCTGGTGGGCGATCTGCGCTTCGCGGCCCGTGAGGACGAGGTTGTCGAGGAAGTGCGCGCATTCGCGCATGGGCAGCGCGGCGACCTCGGCGATGGACTTGCCGTTGATCAGCACCGAAAGGGACGCGGGGTTCAGGCGTGCACCGTTGCAGGCCGGGCACGGGACCTGGCGCATGTACTCCTCGTAGCGGTCGCGCGCCGAGTCGGAATCGGTCTCGCCATGCTTGCGGTGGACGTACTGCACGACCCCCTCAAAGCCGGTGCTGTACTTGCGTTCCCGGCCGAAGCGGTTGCGGTACTGCACCACGACCTTATGGTCCTTGCCGTGCAGCACGGTCTGCCGGACGTCGGCGTCGAGCTTTTCCCACGCCGTCGTCATGGAGAAGCCGAGTTCCTTTGCGAGGCCGCCCAGCAGCCGGTTCCAGTACTCCGTGGTGGCGGTGCCCAGCGACCACGGCGCAATGGCGCCCTCCGACAGCGAGAGCTCCGGGTTGGGGATGATGAGATCCTCATCGACTTCCAGCTTGGTGCCGATGCCGCTGCAGGCGCTACAGGCGCCGAACGGGTTGTTGAACGAGAAGGAGCGCGGCTCGATCTCGTCGATCGCCAGGGGGTGTTCGTTGGGGCAGGCGAGGTGTTCGGAGAACGCCCTGATCCGCTCGGGGTCGTCGGCGTCGAGGTCGACGAATTCGGCCAGGACGCGGCCCTCCGCCAGGCCGAGCGCGGTTTCGACGGAGTCGGTGAGGCGCTGGCTGATGCCCTCCTTGACCACGAGGCGGTCCACGACCACTTCGATGGTGTGCTTGAACTGCTTGCCCAGCTTGGGCGGATCGCTCAGCTGGACGAGCTCGCCGTCGACGCGTGCCCGCGAGTAGCCCTTGGCGGTCAGTTCCTTGAAGAGGTCGACGAATTCGCCCTTGCGACCGCGGACCACGGGTGCCAGCACCTGGAAGCGCGTGCCGTCCGGGAGTTCGAGCAGCTGGTCAACGATCTGCTGAGGGGTCTGCTTGGCCACGGGCTCGCCGCAGATGGGGCAGTGCGGCCGGCCCACGCGGGCCCACAGCAGGCGCATGTAGTCGTAAATTTCGGTGATGGTGCCCACGGTGGAGCGCGGGTTCTTGCTCGTGGACTTCTGGTCGATCGACACGGCCGGGGAGAGGCCCTCGATGAAGTCGACGTCGGGCTTGTCCACCTGGCCCAGGAACTGCCGGGCGTAGGCGGAGAGAGATTCGACGTAGCGGCGCTGACCTTCGGCGAAGATGGTGTCGAACGCGAGGGAGGACTTGCCGGAGCCGGACAAGCCGGTAAACACGATCATGGCATCGCGGGGCAGGTCCAGGTCCACGTTGCGCAGGTTGTGTTCGCGCGCGCCCTTGACGACGAGGCGCGTCATGTCCGGGCGTTTCAGCTCGGGACGGGACAGGACGGCCTCCCGGGCTGCCAGCGGTTCGACGGCGGACTGGACTTCAACGGCTGGATCTTCAGCTACAGCTTTAGGCACGAATCTAATGCTAATCGAAAACTTCTTCGAAAAACTATTCTGCTCGCCGTGGGGTCCGCCCGGATGTGCTAGTGGCGGTCGTAGGCGGCGGCCAGCAATTGCACGGCCTCGGCGAAGCTCGCGCCCTGCGCTTTGGCGGCCGCCGCGAACTCCGCCGCGGCGGCGGACAGCGAACTCCAGGCGGCATCGCGGGCACAGACGACCGTGCCGTTCCGGCCCCGCGTCACGACGACGCCGGCGGCCTCCAGTTCCTTGTAGGCCCGGGCCACAGTGTGGGGTGCTACGCCCAGTTCGGTGGCGAGGCTCCGCACGGCCGGCAGCCGGGTACCCGGTGCGAGCGTGCCGTTATCGGCGCGTTCAATGACGTACAGCCGGAGCTGTTCGAAGAGCGGGACGGAGCTGGCCGGATTGGTCCGCCAGGCACCGGGGAAACGCTCCCCCGCGGTGTCCGCGGGGCTCACTGTTCCGGCTCCCCGACGGCCTGCACCTGTTCGCGACCGGCGAACTGTGCGTCGTACAAATCCTTGTAGAGCCCGCTCCCGGCCATCAGCTGCTGATGGGTGCCGTGTTCAACGATCCGTCCGTGGTCCATGACGAGAATTAGATCAGCGTCCCGGACCGTGGACAAACGGTGCGCGATCACGAAGCTAGTGTGACCCTGGCGAAGCCGCTCCATGGCATGCCGGATCTGCACCTCGGTTCGGCTGTCAACGGAACTCGTCGCCTCATCCAGCACCAGGATGCTGCGGCCGGCGAGCTGCGCCCGCGCGATCGAGACGAGCTGGCACTGCCCCCGGCTCAGGGAGTCGCCGTCGTTGCCGAGCATGGTGGCGTACCCGGCCGGCAGGGCCCTGACGAACTGGTCCACATGGCTCGCCCGGGCCGCCGCGACGATCTCGGCGTCGGTGGCCCCCGGCCGGCCGTACTCGATGTTCTCGCGGATGCTGCCGGTGAACAGCCACGCATCCTGCAGGACCGTGCCGAAGACGGACCGGAGCTCGTCCCGCGGGATGGTGGCGATGTCGGTCGAGTCCACCAGGATCCGGCCCGAGTCGAGTTCGTAGAAGCGCATCAGGAGGTTCACCACGGTGGTCTTGCCGGCGCCGGTGTGTCCCACGATTGCCACGGTTTGTCCCGGCTCCACCGTGAAGGACAGGTCCTTCACCACGGGGGTGCCGGGGCTGTAGCTGAAGCTGACGTGCTCGAACGTGACGCGGCCCGCGGCCGTGCCCGGCGTCAGCGGAGCGTTGGCTTCCCGCAGGTCCCGGGGTTTGCGCCGGCCGTTGAACTTGTGCCGGCCATTGGTCTTGCGCGGGGTATGGACCGTGAGCGGGGTATGGACCGTGAGCGGGGTGCCGGCGCCGTGAAGCCTGCCGCCGCCGTTGGCCGCAGCGGCAGGCAGGGCGCTGTCCGGCGGGATCTCGGGAGCATCAAGCAGCTCAAAGACACGCTCCGCGGAGGCGAGGCAGGACTGCAGGAGGGTCAGCATTCCGCCGATCTGGCCCATCGGCTGGCTGAAAAGGCGGGAGAACTGGATGAAAGCCTGGATGCCGCCGATCGTCATGGCCCCGGTGGTGACCTGGAGCGCCCCCACAACGGCCACGGCAATGTAGTTGAGATTGGCGACGAACACCATGAGCGGCTGCACTATGCCGGACAGATACTGGGCGCGGGCGCTGGACCGCGTGAGTTTGTCGTTGCAGTCCCGGAAGCTCGCCGCCGACTCCTCCTGCCGGCCGAAGGCCTTGACCACTTCATGCCCCGTGAAGAATTCTTCGAGTTGGGCGTGCAGCGCCCCGGTACTGCTCCATTGTTCCGTGAAGTGCGCCTGGGAATGCTTGGCCACGAACACGGTGATGACCGTCGACACCGGCACCGAGAGGACCGCGATCAGCGCCAGCAGCGGCGAGAGCCAGAGCATCATGGCGAGTGCGGCGGAAAGCATCAGGACGGACATGATCAGCTGGTTGAGGAGCTGGTTGAGCGCCTGGGAGATGTTGTCGACGTCGTTCGTGGCCCTGCTGAGCACCTCGCCGCGGCGCTGCTCCTCGAAATGGCTGGACGGCAGCACATGGAGTTTTTGCTCCACGGAACCGCGGAGCCCGTAGCTGAGCCGCTGCACGGCCGTGGCGGTCAGGGCGCCCTGGATCCAGCTGAAGAGGGACGCCCCGACGTACAGGGCGGACACGGTCAGGAGCCGCCCGGCCAGCGCCTGTTCGTCGAGGGCGCCGCCGAGGAATCCTGCGACCACGACGTCGGTGGCGTCACCCAGGACTTTGGGGGCGGCGACGTTGAGCGTCACGAACGCGCAGGTGGCCGCGATGACACCGGCCATCCGCCACTTCAGGGGCCGCAACAGGCCCAGCAGCCGGGCTGCGGCCTGCCACTTGGAGCGCTCCTTGGCCCCGGCCAGCGCGGCGGACTCCGTGCCCGATGCCCGGCCGCGGCTCACAGGGTTTCCTCCAGCACGAGCTGCGACGCGGCGATCTCCCGGTAGCTTGGCGAGGACTCCATGAGTTCGGCGTGTGTGCCCTGCGCGACGAGGCGACCGTCCTCCAGCACGAGGATCAGCCCGGCGTCCACGATCGTTGCCACCCGTTCGGCCACGATCAGCACAGTGGCCCGCTCCAGCAGAGGCTCGATCGCCGCACGGAGCCGGACATCGGTCCCGTAGTCCAAGGCGGAGAAACTGTCATCGAACAGGTAGACCGGCGAATCTTTGAGCAGTGCCCGGGCGATGCACAGGCGCTGGCGTTCGCCGCCGGAGAAGTTGGTGCCGCCCTGGCTGACGGGCGCGTCGAGCCCGAGGGGCAGGGCGCGGACAAAGTCGGCTGCCTGGGCGGACTCGAGTACCTGCCACAAGTCCGGATCGGCGGCGGCCGGTGAACCCAGGCGGAGGTTTTCAGCGACCGTGCCGGAGAAGAGGTAGGAGTGCTGCGGGACGATGGCGATAAGGCCCCGCAGGGCCTCCAGCGGCATGGCCCGCACATTGCGTCCCCCGATGCTGATCTCGCCGCCGGTCGCGTCGAGGAAGCGGGGAATCAGGTTCAGGAGGGTCGTCTTGCCGCTGCCGGTCGCGCCGATGATCGCCGTCGTGGTCCCGGGGGCGGCGGTGAATGTGATGCCGTCGAGCACGGGCTCCTCTGCGCCGGGATAGGCGAAGGACACGTTGCGGAACTCGACGGCGTTTGCGGGGCGGGCAGTATGACGGGCATGCGACGTGCTCACCGGGCGTGCGGCATGTCCGGGCCGGGCCGCATCTTCGGGCTGTGCCTCATTTTCGGGCCGGGCAGGGGCGGCGTGCGCCCCGGCGGGGGCAGCCGGGTCCGCGATGGCCGGTTTCGTGTCCAGCACCTCGCGGATCCGTTCCGCGCACGCCGCGGCCCGCGGGGCGGTCATGAACACGTACATCGCCATCATGATGGCGATCAGGATTTGCAGGATGTAGGCGATGAACGCGGTGAGGGCACCGAGCCGCATTTCGCCGGCGTCGATCCGGTGGCCGCCGAACCACACCACGCATACGGAGGACAGGTTGACCACCAGCATGATCATCGGCATCATCCCGGCCACCAGCAGGGCGGAGCGCAGGTTGTTCCGGGTGAGGTCCTTATTGGCTTCGTCGAAGCGGCGGATTTCGTGGTCCTGCCGGACGAAGCCGCGGATGACGTTGGCGCCGATGATCTGCTCGCGCAGCACCCGGCCGATCCTGTCGAGGAGCCCCTGGCCATCGCGGTACAGCGGAATCAGGCGGCGCACGATCACCGTCATGATCACCGTGAGGATCGGAATCACGGCGACCACGATCCAGGACAGCACGACGTCCTGGTGCACGGCCAGCGCGATGCCGCCGATGAAGATGGCAGGGGCCGCGATCAGCATGGTGAAGACCAGGACTGCGAGGTTCTGGATCTGGGCGACGTCGTTCGTGGCCCGGGTAACGAGGCTGGGCGCACCGAAGACCCCGACCTCCTGGGAGGAAAAGGACTGCACCTTCGCGAAGAGTTCCCCGCGCAGCTGCCCGCCAAGCTCCATGGCGACGACGGCGCCCAGGTAACCGGCCGCGATAGCTGTAGTCACCTGCACGGCGGCGATTCCGGCCATCCAGCCGCCCAGATGGAGGATTTCCCCCGTGTCCCCGCCGATGATGCCGTCGTCGATGATCGCGGCGTTCAGGGTGGGCAGGAGCAGGTTGGCGGTGGTTTGCACGAGCTGGAGCACAACGATGGCCAGCACGCTCCCCTTATGCGCGGACAGTAACCGCGCCATCAGGCTTACTAGCACCGAACCTCCATCACTTGCCCAGGGCTCGGAATAGGAATCAGCCTAACGGCCGCCCCCACGCCGCCACGTCATTGTAAGCCCCATTCCGGAGTGCCTCGTGTCAACCGGCAGACACGCCTCTCACCCGCGCTTTTGCGCCACCGCAAAGGTGCGCCGGAACGGGAAGACGGTCCCGTGCCGGCCCGCCGGATACGCCTCGTCCAGTCGCGCCGAGTACTCGGCCTCAAAGTCCCTGGCCTCGTCCGCCGGGAGGGCGGCCAGGACCGGCCTGAGCCCCGTCCCGCGGACCCACTCCAGGACAGGGTGGGCGCCCGGGAGCAGTTGCAGGTAGGTGGTTTCCCACGCATCGGCGGCGCAACCGGCGTCGAGCATGATGTCGAGGTATTCCGCCGCCTCCCCCACCACGTCGTCGTGGCGCAGGACCCCGGCGAGCCGCCCGGCCCACGCCGGAGACTCGGCCAGTTCCCGCATCAGGGTGTGGGAGGGGGCGTTGAAGTTCCCCGGCACCTGTAGCGCGAACCAGGCCCCGGGTTTGAGGGCATCAAGCCACGCGGGCAACAATTCGCGGTGTCCGGGCACCCACTGCAGGGCGGCGTTGGTGACCACCACATCGGTCTCGCCGGAGGGCAGCCAGTGCCCGATGTCGGCCAGCTCATAGGAGAGGTTGGGGGCCGCGGCCGCATGGTCCCTCGACTTGGCCAACATCTCCGGCGAGGAATCCAGGCCCACCACCTGTGCCCCCGGCCACCGGTCCGCGAGAGTTGCGGTCAGGTTGCCCGGGCCGCAGCCGAGGTCGACGACGTGCCGCGGGGCTTCGGCGTGGATCCGCCCCGTGAGGTCAAAGTACGGTCTGTCCCGGTAATCACCGAACTGCACATACTTTTCGGGATCCCATTTCACGGCTACCTCCAGTCCGCGGCGCTGTTGTCCTACCCGAAGCGTAGCCCCGGCAATGTTGGCCAGCCAAGGAGCCACGCATCCGGCGGGCGCGGCGCACCAGCCCGCCGGTGCCGCCGGCAGCATGCGGGCACTAAGCTGGACAGCAATGAAACTCGTTGATCAGCTCCCCGCCCCGGCCGCCCGAATTTCCGGCAGGACGGCCCTGGACCCGGACGAGCTCTACACCCGGTTTGTCGAGTGGACGGAGACCCGCGGCCTCGCCCTCTACACCGCCCAGGACGAGGCCATCATGGAGCTGGCTGCCGGGTCCAACGTCATCCTGGCCACGCCCACCGGGTCCGGTAAGTCCCTCGTGGCCATTGCCGCGCACTTCCAGGCCATGGCCCGCGGACAGCGCAGCTACTACACCGCCCCGATCAAGGCCCTCGTCTCGGAGAAGTTCTTCGCCCTCTGCGAGATCTTCGGGGCCGAGAACGTCGGCATGATCACCGGTGACTCCGGCGTCAACCAGGACGCGCCCATCATTTGCTGCACCGCCGAAATCCTGGCCAACATTGCCCTGCGCGAGGGTTCGGCGGCTGAACTCGGTGCCGTCATCATGGACGAGTTCCACTTCTATTCCGACCCGCAGCGCGGCTGGGCGTGGCAAGTGCCGCTGCTGGAACTGCCCCAGGCGCAGTTCCTGCTGATGTCGGCGACGCTCGGCGATGTCAGCCGCTTCGAGGAAGGGATCAGCGCCCTGACCGGCCGTCCGACGACGACCGTCAGTTCCGCCGAACGCCCTATTCCGCTGCACTACTACTACGAACAGACTCCGGTCCACGAGACCCTCGAAGAGCTGCTCGCCACCAAGCAGGTCCCGGTCTACGTGGTGCACTTCAGCCAGGTCGAGGCGATCGACCGGGCACAGAACCTGATGAGCATCAACGTCTGTACCCGCGAAGAGAAGGACAAGATTGCCGAGCTCATCGCCGGGTTCCGCTTCGCCGCGGGCTTCGGCAAGACCCTCAACCGGCTGGTCCGGCACGGGATCGGCGTCCACCACGCCGGCATGCTGCCCAAATACCGCCGGCTTGTGGAGCAGCTCGCCCAGGCCGGCCTGCTGAAGGTCATCTGCGGCACCGACACCCTCGGGGTGGGCATCAACGTGCCGATCCGCACCGTGCTGCTCACGGCACTGAGCAAGTACGACGGCGTGCGCACCCGGCTGCTGAACTCCCGCGAGTTCCACCAGATCGCCGGGCGGGCAGGACGCGCCGGCTATGACACCGCCGGGACCGTGGTGGTCCAGGCCCCGGAGCACGTGACCGAAAACGTGAAGGCGATGGCCAAGGCCACCGCCAAGTTCGGCGACGACCAGAAGAAGCTGCGCCAGGTGGTCAAGAAGAAGCCCCCCGAAGGCTTTGTATCCTGGGGCGAACCGACCTACAAGCGGCTCGTGGAGTCGGTGCCGGACCCGCTCACGTCCAGTTTCACCGTGACGCACGCGATGCTGATGAACCTCATGGAACGTCCCGGCGACCCGTTCCAGGCCGCCCGGCGCCTGCTCACCGAGAACCACGAGACCCGGTCCTCGCAGCTGCGGCTCATGAAGAAGGCCCTGGGCATCTACCGCGAACTGCTCGCTGCCGGCGTCGTGGAGCGCATCCCGCTTCAGGAGCAGGGGCCGGACGGCCGCACGGTCCGGCTCACGGTCCACCTGCAGGCCAACTTCGCCCTCAACCAGCCACTGTCCCCCTTCGCCCTCGCAGCGCTGGAACTCCTGGACCCGGAGTCGCCGTCGTACGCCCTGGACGTCGTGTCCGTGATCGAGGCGACCTTGGAGAAGCCGCGCCAGATCCTGTCGGCCCAGCAGAAGAAGGCGCGCGGCGAAGCCATCGCGGCGATGAAGGCCGACGGCATCGAGTACGACCAGCGCATGGCGATGCTCGAGGAAGTCACGTACCCGCAGCCGCTCGCCGAGATCCTCGGCGAGGCCTTTGAGGTCTACCGCAAGGCCGCCCCGTGGGTGGGCGACTTTGAACTTGCCCCCAAGTCCGTGGTCCGGGACATGTACGAGCGCGCCATGAACTTCGGCGAATTCGTGCAGTTCTACGGCCTGGCCCGCTCCGAGGGGATCGTGCTGCGCTACCTCGCCGACGGTTTCAAGGCACTCCGGCAGACCGTCCCGCAGGACGCCCTCCGGGAGGACCTGGAGGATCTCATCGCCTGGCTGGGCGAACTGGTCCGGCAGGTTGATTCCAGCCTGCTCGACGAGTGGGAAGAGCTGACCTCCGGCGCCGCGCCCACTCCGCATGACGCTCCCCCGCCCCCGCCGCCGTCGCTGACCTCCAACGTCCGGGCCTTCCGGGTGATGGTGCGCAACGAGATGTTCCGCCGCGTGGAGCTCTTCGCCGATGAAGCCGCCACGGCCCTGGGCGAGCTCGACGCCGGGTCCGGCTGGGACGCGGAACGCTGGGAGGATGCGCTGGATGATTACTTCGACGAACACAACGACATCGGCACCGGCCCGGACGCCCGCGGCCCGGGGCTCCTGATCATCACCGAGGAACCCGGGGTGTGGAAGGTCCGGCAGATCTTCGATGACCCGGCCCGCCACCACGACTGGGGCATCTCCGCCGAGGTGGACCTGGCGGCCTCGGACGAGTCCGGGACCGCCGTCGTCCGCGTCACGGACGTCAACCGCCTCTAGCGGGACTGCGCCCAGTGTCTGGCATGCGGCACGGGCACCCGCGAAGGCCGTCACCCGCCCGGCAGATGCCCCGAGTAAACTCGAACAATGAGTGTAATCCGGCCTGCCGCCCCGCATGACGTCCCTGCCATCCTGCAGATGATCCACGACCTCGCCATCTACGAGAAGGAACCGGACGCCGTCCGGAACACCCCCGAGATGCTCACCGGGGTCCTGTTCGGCGAGAACCCCCGGGTCTTCGCCACCATGGCGGAAAACGCCGACGGCGAGGTCCGCGGTTTCGCCCTCTGGTTCCTGAACTACTCCACGTGGGAAGGCGTCCACGGGATTTACCTGGAGGATCTCTACGTCCGGCCCGAGGCCCGGGGCGAGGGCCATGGCAAGGCACTGCTCCAGCATCTGGCCGCCACCGCCGTCAGCCGCGGGTACGCGCGGGTCGAATGGAGCGTCCTGGACTGGAACGAGCCCTCGATCAACTTTTACAGGAAGCTCGGCGCGGCCCCGATGGACGAATGGTCCACCTTCCGCCTCACCGGCGCCGCGCTGGAAGCTTTCGGCGGCTCCGGCGCGGGCTCGGACGATTTCCGTGCAGGCGTCCGCGAGGAGGCCACCCGTGGCTGATCTTCCGGTGACGGGGCTCATGGGAGCCGCCCTCCTCGAGTCCGGATCCAGCGTCCGGCGCCACGTCCGGGCGCGCCACACCTACCGCGGCATGCGCACCGCGGAACACTACTTCCAGGTACCCCTGGACCACTTCAGCGAGGACGGACGCCGCGGCGAGACCATCACGGTGTTCGCCCGCGAATACGTGTCCACCGAGCACAGCGAGGAAGCGGCGGCCGAGCTTCCCTGGCTGCTCTACCTGCAGGGCGGCCCCGGCGGGCGCGGTAACCGGTTGCCGTCCCTGGGCGGCTGGAGCAAGGCCGCGGCACGGGACTTCCGGATCCTCATGCTGGACCAGCGCGGCACCGGCCTGTCCTCGGCAATCGACCGCAACACGCTGCCCCTGCGCGGCAGCGACGCGGCGCAGGCCCGCTACCTGACGCACTTCCGCGCCGACTCCATCGTCGCCGACGCCGAGGCCATCAGGTCGGCCCTGGGCGCCGCGCCCTGGACCGTCTACGGCCAGAGCTACGGCGGATTCTGCGCCCTCAGCTACCTCTCCTTCGCGCCCGAGGGGCTGCGCGAGGTGCTCGTGACCGGCGGCCTTGCCCCGCTGGGCGGCTCCGCGGACCGCGTGTACCGGGCAACGTTTCAGCGCGTCGCGGCCCGGAACGCCGAGTACTTCAGCTGGTACCCCGAGGACCGTGCCGCCGTCACCCGGATCGCCCGGCATCTGCGGGAGACGGAGGAATTCCTGCCCGACGGCGGCCGCCTCACCGTGGAGCGCTTCCAGATGGTGGGCTCCTTCCTGGGTGGCAACACCCGGGTGGATGCGCTCCACCACCTGCTCGAGGACGCCTTCGTGGCCACACCCGACGGCGACCGCCTCTCGGACGCGTTCCTGGAACAGGTCCGGGGCCTCGTGTCCCGGGCCTCGAACCCCCTGTACGCGCTGATGCACGAATCCATCTACGGCCAGTCCGCGGCCACCGACTGGGCCGCCTGGCGGGTCCTGGCGGAATTCCCCGAATTCCGCCCCGACGCCGCGGAGCCGCTCCTGACCGGTGAAATGGTCTACCCCTGGTATTTCGAGCAGGACCCGGCCCTGCGCCCGCTGCAGGGCGTGGCACGGCTGCTCGCCGAGAAGGACGACTGGGGCCCGCTCTACGATCCGGAGCGGCTGGCCTTCAACACCGTGCCCGTCGCTGCGGCCGTGTACACGGACGACATCTACGTGGACCGCGAGCTCTCCCTGGAAACCGCGGCCGCCGTCCGCGGCCTGCAGGTGTGGGAGTCCGACGAGTTCCATCATGACGGCATCGCGGACGACGGCGAGGCGATCTTCGGCCGCCTGCTGGGGATGGCCCGCTCCGCCCGCCGCTGAGCGGGCACACGGACCCGGCTTCCGCCGCTGCACGGACATCGGGCGTGCGGACATCCGCCGTGTGATTAGCTGCTGTGCGGGAGGGGGTCGGGCTGCTAGGCCGCTGCGGCGCTTGCCCGGCCCCTCGCCGCAGCCGGGACGGCGACGGCCAGCACCCCCGCGGCGAGGGCGGCTGCAGCCACGTTCAGTCCCTGGTAGCCGACGCCGGCCATCACGAGGCCGGAGAAGCCGGCGCCGAGCGCCCCGGCGGCCCCCATGAGGGTGTCTGAGACGCCCTGGACAAGGACGCGGTCCTCGGCGGAGACGCTTTCGGCGAGGAGCGTGGAGGCCGCGATGGTGGCCGCCGACCAGCCCAGGCCGAGCAGTACCAGTCCCGCCGTGACCAGGACGGGTTGCTGCTGCCCGAATCCGGCGACGCAGACGGCGAGCAGAATCAGCCCGTGCCCCAGAATGATCACGGGGAGGCGGCCGGTCTTATCGGTGAGCCAGCCCATCACCGGCGAAAGCGCGTACATGCCGGCGATGTGCAGTGAGATCGTGAAACCGATGAGGACCAGGAGGTCCGTGCTGGCGGCATGGACATGTCCGGCCGGCAGGTCGGCCATGGGGCCTTCGGCGAGGAGCTGGAGATGCAGCGGGGTCATCGACATCACGGCCACCATGCAGCCGTGCGCGGCCACGATCGCGAACAGGGCCAGGCGTGCCCGCGGTGACTTCCGGACAGCCCGGAGGCCGGCGCGGAGGCCGTGCCGGCGTCGGGCAGCCGTGGTGCCATTCGCCGCCAGAGGCTCGCCGGCCGTCCTGATCCGGGCCGCCAGCAGCAGCGGATCCGGGCGCAGGCCGATGACCAGCAGCACGGCGGCCAGGGCCAGCCCGGCGGCGGAGAACACGAACGGTCCGGCCAGTGCCGGCAGGCCCAGGGCCTCCCCCACAGCTGCTCCCGGACGGATCAGGTTGGGTCCGGCGACGGCGCCGATCGTCACCGCCCAGACAACGATTGCGAGGGACCGTCCGCGGTGTTCGGCGTCGGCGAGATCGACGGCGGCGAAGCGGGCCTGCAGGTTGGCGGCGGTCCCCAGGCCCAGCATCGCGGCTCCCAGCAGCAGCACCGGGAACACCCCGGACACCGTGGACGCGATGATGAGCAGGGAGCCGGCCATGGCCGACAGCTGGCCGGTCACGAGCGCCGCCCGGCGGCCCCGGCGTCCGGCCAGGCCGGCGAGGGGCAGCGCCGCGACGGCGGCGGCCAGTGTCACCGCTGTGGTGACGGAACCGGCCCAGGCATTGGAGCCGGACAGCTGGACGGCCAGCAGGGAGCCGACGGAGAGACTGGCACCGCTGCCCACGCTGCTCAGGAGCTGGGCAACGCTCAGGACGGAAACGGTGCGGCGCTGGACCCGGTGCAGGTCCAGCGCCGCAGAGTCACGTGCCGCAGGGTAGAAGGTCTTCACGGTCCGAGCATAACGCGTCCGGCACCTGCCGGCGCCTGCCGGAAGGCGCCGGCCGAAGGCCCGCGCCGCGGACCGGTCGCGCCGGAGCTATTCGACGTCGCTCAGGCTCTTGCGGGCGTCCTCTTCGAGCCGGGCGTCCAGCTTGGATTTGGACGCCTTGGAGCTGATCAGGCTCGCGATCACCGCGATGATGATGGTGCCGATGATCACGGCGAGGGAGACGTAGGTGGGGATCTCCGGCGCCCATTCGATGTGCTGGCCGCCGTTGATGAAGGGCAGTTCATTGACGTGCATGGCGTGCAGGACCAGCTTGACGCCGATGAACGCCAGGATGACGGACAAGGCGTGCTTGAGGTAGATGAGCCGGTTCATGAGGCCGCCGAGCAGGAAGTACAGCTGGCGCAGGCCCATGAGGGCGAAGATGTTCGCCGTGAAGACGATGAAGGCGCTCTGGGTGAGGCCGAAGATCGCCGGGATGGAGTCGACCGCGAAGAGCAGGTCCGTCATGCCGATGGTGACAAAGACGATCAGCATGGGGGTGAAGACCTTCTTGCCGTCCACCACCGTGCGGAGCTTGCCGCCGTCGAACTTTTCGGACATCGGCAGGACCCTGCGGATCCGCGCGATCAGCGGGTTTTCCTTGTCTTCCTCGTCCTCGCCCTCGTCCTGGGCCTGCTTCCACGCGGTCCAGAGCAGGAAGGCGCCGAAGATGTAGAAGACCCAGCTGAACTGCTCGATCACGATCGCGCCGAGCATGATGAAAATGCCGCGCAGGATCAGGGCGATGATGATGCCCACCATGAGCACTTCCTGCTGGTACTTACGCGGTACCGAGAAGCGGGCCATGATGATGATGAACACGAACAGGTTGTCGATGCTGAGGCTGTATTCCGTCACCCAGCCGGCGATGAACTGGCCTCCGAACTCCGGTCCGGTGAAGGCGAACATGGCGCCGGCGAACACCAGGGCCAGGGCCACGTAGAACGTGACCCACAGTCCGGCTTCTTTCATGGAGGGCTCGTGCGGGCGCTTAAGCACCATCAGCAGGTCAATGGCCAGGATGATGCCGAGAACGACAAACGAGCCGATCTCGAACCACAGGGGAAGGTCGGGCACGGGGAAATACCTTTCGTAGGGTACAGCTCAGCGGTGTAAGTCTCTCCGACCGCCGGCGCGTGATGCCGCCGTGCTGCCCGCTACGCCCGGCACGGCATCGTAGCCGTGCGTGTTGACGATCGTAGCGCTTGGGATACTCCCCTACGTTCGTCCGAGTTTACCCTAGGCGTGCCCCGCCGACTGCATTTGCCGCAGTTCCTTCTTCAGGTCCCCCACCTCGTCGCGGAGCCTCGCCGCGAGCTCGAACTGCAGCTCCCCGGCCGCGGCGTGCATCTGCTCCGTGAGCTGTTCGATCAGCCCGACAAGGTCCTCGGCCGGGGCCGCCGCGAGCCCGTCCGCCCGGATGACCGCGGCGCCCTTGCCCTTGCCGCGGTTCTTGCCTGCCGCCGCCAGCAGTTCGCGGGTGTCCGCGTCTTCCTTGGCCAGCTGGTCGGTGATGTCCGCGATCTTCTTCCGGAGCGGCTGGGGGTCGATCCCCTTCTCCGTGTTGTAGGCGACCTGGATGGCGCGCCGGCGGTTGGTCTCGTCGATCGCGTGGGCCATCGAGTCCGTGATCCGGTCCGCGTACATGTGCACCTGGCCGGACACGTTACGTGCGGCGCGGCCGATGGTCTGGATCAGGGAGGTGGACGAGCGCAGGAAGCCCTCCTTGTCCGCGTCGAGGATGCTGACCAGCGAGACCTCCGGGAGGTCGAGGCCTTCACGGAGCAGGTTGATGCCCACGAGGACGTCGAAAACGCCCATCCGCAGTTCCCGCAGGAGCTCCACGCGGCGCAGGGTGTCGACGTCGGAGTGGAGGTACTCCACCTTCACGCCGTGGCCCAGGAGGTAGTCGGTGAGGTCCTCGGCCATCCGTTTGGTCAGCGTGGTCACCAGGACGCGTTCGTTCTTGGCCGTGCGAGTGCGGATCTCGCCCAGCAGGTCATCGATCTGGCCCTTGGTCGGCTTGACGATCACCTCGGGATCGATCAGGCCGGTGGGCCGGATGATCTGCTGCACAAAGCCGTCGGACTTGCCGAGCTCGTACTTGCCCGGGGTGGCGGAGAGGTAGACGGTCTGACCCACGCGCTCAAGGAACTCATCCCATTTCAGCGGCCGGTTGTCCATCGCCGACGGCAGCCGGAAGCCGTGGTCCACCAGCGTCCGCTTGCGGGACATGTCGCCCTCGTACATGGCGCCGATCTGCGGGACGGTGACGTGCGATTCGTCGATCACCAGCAGGAAGTCGTCCGGGAAGTAGTCGATGAGGCAGTGCGGCGCGGTCCCGCCGTCGCGGCCGTCGATGTGCCGGGAGTAGTTTTCGATGCCGTTGCAGAAGCCCATCTGCTGCATCATTTCGAGGTCGTAGGTGGTGCGCATCCGCAGCCGCTGGGCCTCGACGAGCTTATTCTGGCTTTCCAGGACCTTGAGGCGTTCGGCGAGCTCGTCCTCGATTTTCGTGATGGCCCGGCTCATGCGTTCCGGCCCGGCGACGTAGTGCGAGGCAGGGAAGACGTACATCTCGGTCTCATCCCGGATCACCTCGCCGGTCAGCGGGTGCAGCGTGTAGATGTTCTCGATCTCGTCGCCGAAAAACTCGATCCGGATCGCCAGTTCCTCGTACATGGGGATGATTTCCACGGTGTCGCCGCGGACCCGGAACGTGCCGCGGTGGAAGTCCATGTCATTGCGGGTGTACTGCATGGCGACGAACTTCCGCAGCAGGTCGTCGCGGTTCATCTCCGCACCCTTGCGGAGCGTCACCATGCCGGCGATGTACTCTTCCGGGGTGCCGAGGCCGTAGATGCAGGACACCGTGGCGACCACCACGACGTCGCGCCGGGTCAGCAGGGCGTTCGTGGCGGAGTGGCGCAGACGTTCGACTTCCTCATTGACGGAGGAGTCCTTCTCGATGAAGGTGTCCGTCTGCGGCACGTAGGCCTCAGGCTGGTAGTAGTCGTAGTAGGAGACGAAATACTCGACCGCGTTGTTGGGCAGCAGTTCGCGGAATTCGTTGGCCAGCTGCGCGGCAAGGGTCTTGTTCTGCACCATCACCAGGGTGGGGCGCTGGACCTGCTCGATCAGCCACGCCGTCGTCGCGCTCTTACCGGTACCCGTGGCGCCAAGCAGCACCACGTCCTTCTCGCCGTTGCGGATCCGCTCGGTGAGTTCCGCGATCGCCGCCGGCTGGTCGCCCGCGGGCTGGAAGTCGCTGATGACCTCAAAGGGCGCCACGACACGGTTGATTTCCTGGGCAAGGCTCATGTATCTAATCTACCGCCGGCCCCCGACACGATGTCCTGATTCAGCTTTGGGCAGTACCGGGACCGGCGTCGTCACCAGCGTCGTCACCGTACGACGGCGGCTGCCAGCCGGTGCGCGACACCCACGCTTCCATCCGGGGCGCGGCGTAGTCGGTGAACCAGCCTTCCTTGTCCGCCGCGTAGCCGGCGGTGGACTTGTCGACGTCGTGCAGCCCGGCCACCCGGATCTTCTCGGCGACATAATCCGCACCGGCCCGGGCGTCGGCGCGGAGCCAGTCACGGAAACACAGGGCGTACCGCCAGCCCGGCGATCCGGCGGCCCGGAGGTGCAGGTTCACGGCCCGGCCGGGATCGGCGTTGCCGTGCAGTCGTTTGCCCCAGTCGGCGGGGTCGGAGTGCGAGGGTTTGGGGTTGTCGGAAATGATGCCGGGCCAGCGCGGGAATCCGGCCTCGGCCAGCAGCGGCGCAATCCTGTCTGCGGCCTCGAGGTCGCGGACGCCCAGCTGCAGGTCGATCACGTCCTTGGCGTCCAGGCCCGGGACGGCAGTGGAGCCGATGTGGTCCAGGGACAGCACGTCCTCCGGCACAGCGACGCGGAGCCGGTTGATGAGCCGGCCCGCCTGCGCCGCCCAGGACGGATCCGCCGGTGCAAGGACCGGGCCGCCGGTCCGCGGCGCGATCTTTTGCTCCTTGAGGTTCAGTGCGAAGGGCGCCAGCCGCCCTTCCCACAGCGCATCCACCGCGTGCCTCAGTTCGTCGGGGGTGCCCGAGTTGTCCAGCACGACGTCCGCGGCTCCCAGCCGGTCCTCACGGCTTGCCTGCGCGGCCATCCGCGCGTGCGCCTCGTCGACACCCATATTGCGGTGTTCGGCCATGCGCCGGATGCGGACGTCGTCCGGGGCGTCGACCACCACCACGAGGTGGAAGTTCTTCCCCTGTCCGGTTTCCACCAGCAGGGGGATGTCCTGGACTACGACGGCGCCGGCCGGGGCGGCCGCCACCATCGCCGTGGCGCGCTCCCGGACCAGCGGATGGACGATTCCGTTCAGCACGGCCAGGCGTTCCGGATTGCCGAAGACGAGGGAACCCAGCCGGGCCCGGTCCAGCCGGCCATCGGAGGTCAGGATGGCGGCGCTGAACGCCTCGACCACCCGTGCCAGCCCGGGCGTGCCGGGCTCTACGACGTCGCGGGCCAGCGCATCGGCGTCGACAAGCACCGCGCCGAGCTCCCGCAGGCGCGCGGCAACCAGTGACTTCCCCGACGCGATCCCGCCGGTCAACCCGATCTTCAACACCACACAAGACTAAACTGAACCGGTGGAAGATGAGGCGGATTACCCCCAGAGCAGGACTTCCATTTACACCACCCTCGCCGCAGGGTCCCAGTTCCGGCACGAAATCGAGGTCAAGCGGTCCCGCTTCATCACCGTCCTTGCCCGCACGGCGGACGAAGACGCAGCCCGCTTCGTCCTGGCCGGTCTCCGCAAAGAATTCCACGACGCGCGGCACCACTGCTTCGCCTTCGTGCTCGGCCCCGACCGGGACGTCCAGCGTTCCAACGATGACGGCGAACCGTCCGGAACTGCCGGCATCCCGATGCTGGAGGCGCTGCTCAAGCGCGAGACCGTGCCCGGCGTCGCCGACCTCAGCGACGTCGCCGCCGTCGTCGTACGCTATTTCGGCGGTATCCTCCTCGGCGCCGGCGGCCTGGTGCGCGCGTACTCGGAATCGGTGGCCGCGTCGCTGGAACTCGCGCCCCTCGTGCGGCGCCGCCGGCTGCGGATCTGTTCGGTGCGGGTGGGGCACGCCGGGGCCGGGCGGCTCGAGAACGATCTGCGCGCCGCGGGATTTGTCATGGCAGAAACCCGTTACGAGGCGCAGACTACTGTCCTGAGGCTTGCGCTGCCGGACAATCCGGAAGAGCTCGCCCGCGCCGCGGAGCGGGTGGCCGCCATGTCAGCCGGCAGTGCGGCGTTGCTACCCGGAGAGACGGAGTGGATCGATGTCCCCATCAGCTGAGCCGGTACCCGCGGTCGAGCTGCTTGACGTCAGCGAGGCCGTGCTCGAACAGCTCCTGGAGCTCGCCCTCCGGGACGCCGACGCCGACGAGGTCACCCCGCCGCTGGGCGAGAGCGCCGCCTGGAACACCGACCGGATCAGCTGGTTCCGCGAATTCCACCACGCCGCCGCCGCAGGCCTGGACGGCCCAGCGCAGCAGAAGAGCTGGGCCATCAGCTGCGACGGGCAACTCGCCGGTTCCGTCCGGCTGAAGCGTATAGGGCCGGGACCGGGGTCGGCGGTGGGGGCGATGAAGCCGCTGGAGCCTGGTACTGGCGGGGCTGGTGCTGCAGGGGCTGGTGCTGGCGGGGCGATTGAACCCGGCATTCAGCCCGCCGCTTCGCCGGCCGATGCCCCTCGGACAGGCAGTCCTGCTGGTGGCGGGGCGATTGAACCCGGCATTCAGCCCGCCGCTTCGCCGGCCGATGCCCCTCGGACAGGCAGTCCTGCTGGTGGCGGGGCGCTGGAAACCGGAATCTGGCTTGGCCGGAGCTTCCGCGGCCGAGGTGTCGGCCGCGAGGCGCTGCGGCTCGTGAAGGCCCTGGCCGTGTCTGCCGGAGCGAGTCATCTGGTGGCCGAGACCACGGCCGGCAACGTGGGTGCCATTGCGTTGCTGAAGTCCGCGGGTGCCGAACTCGTCACTGGTGCAGCCTCAGCGACTGCCACCGTGCAGGTCAAGGGCACGATCCCGCTCCGCTGACCGCGCGGCTCGTCGCACGGGGATGCTTCACCGTCCACCCCTGGACATGCCCCACGCTGGCGGCGAGCAATGCGCAGAATCCCCCCATGTCCGCCCCACGCGTCCAGGACTGGACATGCTCTCCCGCGGCCAGCCGGGCCACCACTGGACATGTCCCCCGCTGGCCGCGAGCAATGCGCAGAACCCCCTCATGCCCACCCCACGCGTCCAGGACTGGACATGCCCTCCCGCGGCCAGCCGGGCCACCACTGGACATGTCCCCCGCTGGCCGCGAGCAATGCGCAGAACCCCCTCATGCCCACCCCACGCGTCCAGGACTGGACATGCCCTCCCGCGGCCAGCCGGGCCACCACTGGACATGTCCTCCGCCGGCCGCGAGCAATGCGCGGAATGCCCTCATGCCCGCCCCACGAAGCCAAGAGTGGACTTGCGCCTCGCCGGACAGATGGTTTTCGTTGGCCTGAACCGGGCTAGTGGGCGATTTCCCAGATGTGTCCGGCAGGGTCTCGGAAGCTGGCTGTACGAATACCCCACGGCCGGTCCATGGGACCGTTCAGCAGTTCCACGCCGCGGCGGGACAACTCCGCGCACATGTCGTCGACGTCGTCCACTTCAATGGTGAACTGCAGGCGGACGCCGGCCTCTACGTTGGCGACGGTTGCCGGTTGGATGAGTTCGGGGGCTTCGGAGATAGTGAGCAGATTGATCAAAGTGTTCTCGAACTTGAAGACTGCAGAGACGTCGTCCTCAAAGATGAGCGGCAGACGGAAGACTTCTTCGTAGAAACTCCTCGTCGTGGCCAGGTTTTCGACAAACAAGGTGATGGCATGGATGCCCCGTGGCCACGGACCAACTGTCCCGCCTGTGCCCTGCGCTTCAACTGCCTCCGATGGCTCAGCCATGGAACTCCCCCTTATCGTCGGCTGCGAAAATCTCAACCTGCAAAGTGTGGACTCAGGGAAGATCCGCCGTCAAGGATTCCACGGCCAGCCGCACCTCGGGCACGCGCCGGTCCCTCGCCAGCAGGCCAGAACATGTTGCACCTCCCGACCGCTGGGCATGTCCCTCGTTCTGGGCCAGGACTGGGCACAATGCCAACATGTCCACTGGTGACGCCCAAAAAATGAGCATGTCCCGAGAGCTGAGTTCCAAGAGTGAGCATGTCCCCACGTGCGAGTCCCAAAAAGGAACATGTCCGGTCCTGGGAGCGGGCACGACGTCGCGGCCACTGGACATGTCCAGCGCTCAGGGCCAGGACTGGGCACAATGCCAACATGTCCACTGGTGACGCCCAAGAATGAGCATGTCCCCAAGGGGAGGGCTCTAAGAATGAACATGTCGTGTGGAGCGGGCAGCCGCGGAGCATGTCCGCGCAACGCAAAGGTGGCCGCCCCCAAGAGGGACGACCACCTTTGCTGTGCATTCAAACTACTGCACCGTGACGGTGCAGCTTCAAGCTACAAACTGCCTGGACTCAGGAAGCGGACGCCTGAGAACCGGGGGCAATTAGTTGCCGGTCAGCTTCTCGCGCAGAGCGGCAAGAGCCTCGTCCGAGGCAAGCGTGCCTGCACCGGCTTCGGTTGCAGCCGGCTCAGAGGAGTAGCTGGTGGTGCCGGAGTCGCTCTCGCCGGACGTTGCAGCTGCAGCGTCGTCGGCAGCGTGCTGGGCAACCTGCTTCTTGTGGGCTTCCCAGCGGGTCTGGGCGTCAGCGTACTGCTGCTCCCAGGCGGCGCGCTGCGTCTCGTAGCCTTCAAGCCACTCGTTGGACTCCGGGTCGAAGCCCTCCGGGTACTTGTAGTTGCCCTCTTCGTCGTACTCGGCGGCCATGCCGTAGAGTGCCGGGTCGAATTCGGTGCTGTCGGCGTCGACGCCCTCGTTGGCCTGCTTGAGGGAGAGGGAGATGCGGCGGCGCTCGAGGTCGATGTCGATGACCTTGACGAACAGCTCGTCGCCAACGGAGACAACCTGCTCGGCCAGCTCAACGTGACGCACGGCGAGCTCGGAGATGTGGACCAGGCCTTCGATGCCGTCTTCAACGCGAACGAACGCGCCGAACGGAACCAGCTTGGTGACCTTACCCGGAACAACCTGGCCGAGGGCGTGGGTGCGGGCGAAGGTCTGCCACGGATCTTCCTGCGTAGCCTTGAGCGACAGGGAGACGCGCTCGCGGTCCAGGTCGACCTCGAGAACCTCGACGGTGACTTCCTGGCCAACTTCGACAACCTCGGACGGGTGGTCGATGTGCTTCCAGGACAGCTCGGAAACGTGAACCAGACCGTCTACGCCGCCCAGGTCCACGAAGGCACCGAAGTTGACGATGGAGGAAACGACGCCGGGACGGACCTGGCCCTTTTCCAGCTTGTTGAGGAACGTGGAGCGGACCTCGGACTGGGTCTGCTCGAGCCATGCACGGCGGGACAGGACAACGTTGTTACGGTTCTTGTCCAGCTCGATGATCTTGGCTTCGATCTGCTGACCGATGTACGGAGCGAGGTCGCGCACGCGGCGCATCTCGACGAGGGATGCGGGCAGGAAGCCGCGCAGACCGATGTCGAGGATAAGACCACCCTTGACAACCTCGATGACGGTACCGGTGACAACACCGTCTTCTTCCTTGACCTTCTCGATGTCGCCCCAGGCACGCTCGTACTGAGCACGCTTCTTGGAGAGGATCAGGCGGCCTTCTTTGTCTTCCTTGGTGAGCACCAGGGCTTCGACCTGATCGCCAACGGAGACGACGTCTCCGGGGTCAACGTCGTGCTTGATGGAAAGCTCGCGGGAGGGAATGACACCTTCGGTCTTGTAACCGATGTCGAGCAGAACTTCGTCGCGGTCGACCTTGACGACGGTACCTTCGACGAGGTCTCCGTCGTTGAAGTACTTGATGGTGGCGTCGACAGCTGCGAGGAAGTCCTCAGCGGTACCGATGTCGTTAATCGCGACTACGGGGGTACCGGGCTTCTCGGTGGAGGTGATGGTCATGTAGTAGGGGCTCCGTTGTGGATAGTTAGTCGGTCAGGCAAACCGCTCCCCCCGCATTATGGAATGCAGACGAAGAACACGGCATCTCAGCAGGTGATATGCCGGGTCATCCTGATTTTGTGGATTGTAGATGCGCGCACGTAGTACACGCCCGTTTAGTCTAGTCGTTTACGTCAACGCCGGTCAAAGCGCGCGGGGTCCTCCGCATGAACGACGCCGACGGCGGGAACTGCGCGAAGAAGCGCCCCAGGCAGTGCGGCTAGAAGTGCGTGAGGCAGTGCGGTGAGCGTTCGACGGCGAACATGAGCCTCGCGGTCAGGGCCGCTCCGGGCGCGTGCTCGGTTATCCGGCCGGCGGCCGTCAGCGTCACGGGACAGACGGCCCCCAGATAGATGGACCCGAGGTCCGCGACATCCAGCGACAACTCCGGCTCAGCCTCCGGAGCGGGCGTCACCGTGGCCACCCCGCCGCTGACTGCCAGGGCGAAGGTGCCGGCGGCAAAGCCGAGGCTGTCCCGGACGGCGAGGACCAGGGTCCCGTCGGCAGAGTAGCGCCTGGCGCCCAGGACCCGCAACGGGTCCAGGATGCGCAGCCACAGCATGTCGCGCTGGTCAGAGGACTCGACGCAGCGGGGGTCCTCGAGGGCCCAGGTCAGCGGGTCATCAACCGGCGCGTCCTGCCAGCTGATCCGTTCCACGAGGTCGATGCTGCCCAGGAACTGCCACAGTTCCAGATAGGCGGCGTCGGTCGCCGCCACGAGGTCCACAATCTCCATGGTGTATGGCTTGGCGTCCCACCCGGCGAACTTGTAGGAGACATACCCGTCCACGCTGCCCGCGGCGTCATAGTGCAGGGCACAGCGGATAGCCTCGTCTTCGCTGCCGTCGCGGCCGAGCGTGCCCGAGGACCGCAGCCGGTAGGCCTCCTGCCGCGAGATGGATCCGGGCATGGCGCGTTGAACCCGTGCGAAGACTTCGGGAGCCAGGTCAAGCAGGACCTTCCGGTCGGCGATCTCCACCGACCCCACCGGCTCGTGGCGGAGGCGGAAACGGGGCCCGGTGTCCACCTTGATGCTGCGCTCAAAAGTGGCCACCCCGTAGCCGAACCGACCGTAGATGGACGCCTCCGAGGCGGTGAGCGCCGCCAGCGCGACGCCGTCCGCCTTGGCCGCTGCGAGGTCCTCGGTCATCATCCGCCGGAGCAGCCCCTGCCGGCGATGGGTCCCGCGCACCGTGACGGCGGTGACGAGCTGGGCTTCGAGCTGGCGGCCGTAGCCGATGTTCAGGTCCTTGCGCAGGGTGGCGAACGTCGCCACCGGAACGTCGGCGGACAGCGAGTGGGCCGCGACGCCGTCGGGCTGGTACACGCCGGTCATCTCACGGTTATCCACTCGGTACATGGCCATGATCTTGTCCACAAACTCGTCTTTGCGCGGTTCGTCGTAGAATCCGATCCCGACTCCGCGCAGCCACGCAGTCCCCTGGGCGTAGTCTGCCGAGTCCTTCCCGACCGCCCGGAACCGCCTGAGCTCGTATTTCTCTGCCACGTGCTTCTCCCCCTGAGAATCCTGAATATCCTGAAAATCCGGCAGCCCCCGGCAGAGCCGGAACGAAAACGTGCCGGAACGACACCCTGCCGGAACCGGTGAACCGTTAGTGCCCCGCCTCGTGCCAGCTGGACCCGATGCCAATCTGGACGTCCAACGGAACGCTGAGATCCGCGGCCGAGCCCATTTGCTCGGTCACGAGCTTCTCAACCGCCTCGCGTTCACCCTTGGCGACTTCGAGCACCAGTTCATCATGGACCTGGAGCAGCATCCGCGATTTCAGGCCCTGGTCCGCCAGCGCGCCGGAGACGCCCAGCATGGCACGTTTGATGATGTCCGCCGCGGACCCCTGGATGGGCGAGTTCAAGGCCACCCGCTCGGCGATTTCCCGCAGCTGCCGGTCCGTGCTGGTCAGGTCCGGCAGGTAGCGGCGGCGGCCCTCGATCGTGGCCGTGTAGCCGTCGATCCGGGCCTGGTCCACCACGCCGCGGAGATAATCCCGAACAGCGCCGAAGCGTTCGAAGTATTCCTTCATCAACGTCCGGGCCTCGTCCACGGAGATTTCCAGCTGCTTGGAAAGCCCGAAGGACGTCAGCCCGTAAGCCAGGCCGTAGGACATGGCCTTGACCTTGGAGCGCATGGCGCTGGTGACCTCGGACGGCGGCACGTGGAAGATGTGCGAACCGACGTACCGGTGCAGGTCCTCACCCTCCTTGTACGCCTGGATGAGGCCGGGATCGCCGGAAAGGTGCGCCATGATCCGCATCTCGATCTGCGAGTAGTCCGCGGACAGGAGGCAGTCATAGCCCTCGGTCACCACGAAGATGCTGCGGACGCGCCGGCCCTCCTCGCTCCGGACCGGGATGTTCTGCAGGTTCGGGTTGTTGGAGGAGATACGGCCGGTGGCGGCCACATTCTGCGCATACGTGGTGTGGATCCGGCCGTCGTCGGCCACGGACTTCTTGAGGCTTTCCACCATTTGACGCAGCTTCGAGGACTCGCGGTGGGCCATCAGCTGGACGAGGAATTCATGGCCGGTTTTCTCCAGTAGCGTCTTGAGCGACGCGGCATCGGTGGTGTACCCGGACTTGATCTTCTTCGTCTTGGGCAGGCCGAGCTCCTCGAACAGCACCGTCTGCAGCTGCTTGGGCGAACCGAGGTTGACCTCGTGGCCGATGGCAGCGAAAGCCTGTTCCTGGGCGTTATCGATCACCTTGGCGAGGTCGGCGAGCTGTTCGTCCATGCGCTCCATGGAGACCGCGATCCCGGTGAGCTCCATCTGCGCCAGGACCCGGCTGACGGGCAGTTCAAGGCTCGTCAGAAGCTCCTGGGCCTTGCGGGTCTTCAGTTCCGTTTCGAAGTGGTGGCTCAGGGCGTGCACGACGGCGGCCTGCTGGACCAGCGCGCCGGCCGCGGCGCCGTCGTCCTCGCCGCCGAAGGCGAGTTCCAGTTGGCCAGTCTTGGCAGCCTCGGTGGATACGGTCATCTTGAGATGGTGCTGGGCGAGTTCGGCGAGTTCGTAACTGCGCCGGTCCGGCTGGATGAGGTAGCCGGAGATCGCGGTGTCGTCCACCACGCCGTCCAGGCCGAGCCCTCGGGAGGTGAAGGCCTTGAGCGCCGGCTTGAACCCGTGGATGACTTTCGGGGCGCCGGGATCCCGGAGCCAGCCGGCCAGCACGGCGTCGGCCTCGGCATCCAGACCGGTGAGCTCGATGTACCCGGCCGCGTCCTTGCGGACCACGGCAAGGGCTGAAGCGTCGTCCACGATCCTGCCGGGCGCGAATTCGACGGCGAGGGCGGACCGGAGCCCCGTCCCGGCGTGGAAGAAGGTCCGCAGCTCCGCCGCGGACGTGAGGGTCGAGAACTCGGGAACCTCGATGCTGTCCGGTTCGCCTTCGACGGGCTCGTTGCCGTAGAGGGCGAAAAGCCGGGTGCGGAGCGTCTTGAATTCGAGGCGGTCGAAAATTTCCTCGATCGCGTCATGGTCCGGGCGCGGTTCCTCAAGGTCGTGGAGGGACACGGGGAGCTCGAGGTCGGTCAGGAGCCGGTTGAGCCGGCGGTTCCGTTTGACCGATTCGACGTGCTCGCGGAGGGCGTCGCCGACCTTCCCGCCGATCGAGTCGAGGTTTTCCAGGATGCCCTCGAGGCCGCCGTACTGGTTGATCCACTTCGCGGCGGTCTTGGGCCCGACGCCGGGGACGCCGGGAAGGTTGTCCGCGGTTTCCCCGACGAGCGCGGCGAGGTCCGAATAGCGCGGCGGCGAGACGAAGTACTTGGCCTCGATTGCTTCGGCGTCCATCCGGGGGATGTTGGTGACGCCCTGCTTCGGGTAGAGGACGAAGACGTTCTCGGTGATGAGCTGGAAGGTGTCCCGGTCGCCGGAGACGAGCAGGACCTCGAAGCCGGCCTCATCGCCCTTGGCGGCGAGGGTGGCGAGGATGTCGTCGGCTTCGAAGCCGGGCATCTTGATGGTCTTGATGCCCCAGGCGGTCATCACTTTTTCAATGAGGTCGATCTGGCCGCTGAACTCGCGGGGGGTCTCGTTGCGCCCGGCCTTGTAGCCGTCGTACTCGGCCTTGCGGAACGTGGTGTCGTCGGAGACGTCAAAAGCCACGGCGACGTGCGTAGGGTTCTGTTCCTTGATGAGGTTGATCAGCATGGACGTGAAGCCGTGGACGGCATTGGTGTGCTGGCCGCTGGAAGTGGCGAAGTTTTCGGCCGGCAGGGCATAGAAAGCGCGGAAGGCCATCGAGTGGCCGTCGAGGACCAGAAGCCGGGGCTGATCCGTGAGGGGCACCACCGGTGCCTGGGTCGCGGAGACCTCGGTCCCGACGCGTCGCGCCTTCCTGGCGGGCGTTGCGGCTTCGGCGACGGGCGGCTCGGCCACCAGGACAGAGGCTGTGGCTGCGTCCGTGGCAGCGACAGCATCTGCGCCGGCGTCTGTGGAAGGCTCGGTCGCGGGGGAAGGGGCCGGTTTGGTAGTTTCACTCACAGGTGCCAGCCTAGTTCCCATGATGGACAATTTCACGCCGGCCCCCTACGCGGCCGAGCTTGCGGCGGCCGGAGTTCCCGAGGACATGCACGATTGGCTGGGCCAGTACGGCGTCGGCGCCCTCGTGGTGAAGATGGGGATCCACTTCCTTGAAATGAGTCCGGAGCGGACCGTGGCCACCATGCCGGTGGAGGGGAACACCCAGGTGGCCGGGATCCTGCACGGCGGGGCCCACGTGGTCCTGGCCGAGACCTTGGGGTCTTTCGCGGCCGGCCTGCACGCGGGACCGAACCGGCAGGCGCTCGGGATCGAGGTCGGGGCCACGCATCACCGGGCGATCTCCGCTGGAACCGTCACCGGGACGTGCACGGCCATTCACCTCGGCCGGACCCTCACGACCCACGAGATCGTCATCACGGACGAGCACGGCCGCCGGCTCTCCACGGCCCGGATCACGAACCTCCTCCGCGATATCGCAGGGTAGGAGTTCACCGGGGCGCCGGTGGGATGGGCAGGAGGGCCGGGCCGTCGCGCCGGATGGGGCCTGCTAGCTCCTGCCCGGGAAGCGGTAGCGCAACTCCACGATGCCGCGGCCCATGGTCCGGGACGCGGCGAGCTCCAGCGGCGGCGTCGGGCCGGTCATGGGCAGCAGTTGCTTGCCGCCTCCCAGCACTACGGGAATGACCGAGAGAATCAGTTCGTCGAGCAGCCCGGCGTCCGCGAATTGCGCGGCGAGGACTCCCCCGCCGACCACCCAGATGTTCCGGCCGGCGGCCTCATCCTTGAGGTCGTCCACGAACTCGCGGACGGCCCCGCGGACGAACGTCACGTTGGCGCCCTTCGGGGCGGAGTGCTCGTGGTGGGTGAAGACCCAGCAGGGCGTGTCCGGATAGGGCCAGGTACCCGGTTCGTGCTCCAGGAGCCACGCGTACGTCTCACCGCCCATGACGATGCAGCCGACGTCGGCCAGGAACGCGTCGTAGCTGTCCTGGCCGCCCTCAAAGCCGTCAAACTGAAGCAGCCATGCCAGGTTGTCGTCATCCGTGGCGATAAAGCCGTCGAGTGAGGACGCCACGAAGTACTGGAAGCTCACCATGGCCCCAGCCTAGCCAATGCGGCGCCGGGTTCCCATCCCCGGGTCGCGCCACCGAGAGAGGGTGCTGCAGCGGCCCGCGTGAGGACGGCGGACTACTTGTGGAAGTAGGGAATGATCAGATAAAGCCCGAAGAGGACGGCGGCGCCGCACAGGGCGAAGCACGTGTAAGCGAGGGGGCGGGTCCACGACGCCGGCTCGTTCCGGACATCCCCCGCGATGGCCGTGAGCCGGACGCCGAGGGAATAGAGGACTACGACTGTGACCGCAGCCACAAGCGTGGCCCCGGCCACGCTGAACAGTTCCAACCACTTCATCGCTGGGCATCCCCGTTCTTGATCGCCTTGGCGGCAGACTTCTTCTTGCGGAACTGCACGGCCTGGCCCATTTCTTCGATCTCGACGGCGTTGTGGTGGCCCACCTGGGATTTCCGCGAATGCACGAACATGTACGCCACGGCGGCGGTGCCGGCGGCGGCCGCGATGATGACTCCGACGACGCCGGTCTGCACGAGCAGAGCCGTGAGGGCGCCTACGATACCGGCCGCCGGGAGCGTGAAGAGCCAGCCGAGGGCAATCCGGCCGGCGGTTCCCCACCGGACGGTGGTGCCGCGGCGTCCCATGCCCGAGCCGATGACGGAGCCGGAGGCCACCTGGGTGGTGGACAGGGCAAAGCCCAGGTGCGACGAGGCCAGAATGGCTGAGGCGGTGCTGGCCTCGGCGGAGAAACCTTGGGCCGGCTTCACTTCGGTGAGGCCCGAGCCCATGGTGCGGATGATCCGCCAGCCGCCGGCGTAGGTGCCGATCGCGATGGCGAGGGCGCAGGCGGTGATAACCCACCACTGCGGTCCGGAGCCGGCAGGCTGCGCGCCGGCCGAGATCAGGACGAGGGTGATGATGCCCATGGTCTTCTGGGCGTCATTGGTTCCATGGGCCAGTGCCACGAGGCTGGACGTAAAGATCTGGCCGGTCCGGAATCCGCCGCGCTTCTGGGTCAGCTTGTCGCCGGTTTCCGGGTCATGGCGTGACGTCAAGGCATAAGCCAGCCGCGTGCACAGATAGGCCGCGCCGCCTGCGATGATCGGGGCGAAGACCGCGGGAAGGATGACCTTCTGCAGGATCGATTCGAAGTTGATCGAGTGGATGCCGATGCCGGCGATCGCGGCACCGATCAGGCCGCCGAAGAGCGCGTGCGAGGAACTGGACGGCAGTCCCTTCAGCCAGGTGATCATGTTCCAGAGAATGGCGCCCATCAGCCCGGCGAAGATGATGTCCGGCGTGATCGCGACCCCGTCGGAGCCCTCTTTGATGATGCCGCCGGAAACGGTCTTGGCTACTTCCGTGGAGAGGAACGCCCCCACGAGGTTCAGCACCGCCGCCAGGGCGACTGCAGTCCTGGGTTTGATGGCACCGGTCGCGATGGGGGTAGCCATGGCGTTCGCGGTGTCATGAAATCCGTTGGTGAAGTCGAAGAACAGCGCCAGCGATACTACTAGCGCCACCATTACGGTGATTTCCACCTGTTGCCCAATCTGCAGTGTCCACGGTCAGCAGTTCCACTTCCCCGGTGCCGCATGGCCACAAACAATCATCTCATGCCTATCCGGATGAATGCTCAGTGGCCACGAACGCAGCTTGAAACCTTATCGATGGTACGTGGGAAAGACGGCAGCGCAAAACATGCCGGAAGACCCTAAATTCCGCCCTTCCCTGAGGAATCCGGACTTCAGGGCAGCGAGGCGATCCTCGTCACAGAGAGGTGGACCGGGAGCACTGTCCCGTCAGCGGTGCTGCTTAGACGGACCGGCGCGCCTCAGGCGCCGGACCGGCGTCGAGCATTGAGGCAATCTTGTCCTCGAGCGCGGCGAGCGTGGCCTCCGGCAGCACGATGAGCCCGTCGAGTTCACGGCGTGCGCGCCTGTAGGCCGTCTGCCGTTCGGCAGGAGTCGCCGCGGCGTCCGAGGCGATCCTCAGGAGCTTCCGGGCAGTCTCGAGACGCTGGCGTTCCGGGCCGGTGAATTTGCTGTCCCTGATCCGCTTGGCTTCGCGTTCCGCGACATCGAAGGCGATCTCGAAACTGGTGACGGCGGCCCGGTACTCCGCCAAACGGGCCGCAGTCCTGAGCTCACCGGGGGCGGCGGGCCGCAGACCGTCGGCCTCACGCTTGGCCCGCAGGAAAGCCACCGTGAGCGGCTCCCGGACATCGGTCATGACCGGGTAGTCGATCAGCTTCCCGACGTCGAGTTCGTAGTCGAGCCAGCGCCTGTTCACGGCGTCGTGCGCATTCATGAGGGCCAGGACCTGGGCCTGGCTGGCCTGTTCCGCCTGCGCGGCCTGGTTCTTGATTGTGTAGAGCTCCATCCGGCGCCGGTGCCGGCGTTCAGTGGCTTTGGACCAGGACCGGGCCCACCCGCCCATCAGTCCGCTCATGGGAAAGACGAGCCACCAAAAGTGCGAGACGAAATTGTAGAAGGGGTCCACGGCAACATCCTCCCATCCGTCGGCGGCGGCGGAAAGCCCCCTCCGCAGAGGGGGCTTTCCGGCCGGTACTCATCGGGTTGCAAGGACTTGCCGGGCGTCAGTCCCCGTGCTTGACCTTGTGCACCCGCGTGACGATGGTGGGGCACGGAACGTTCAGCAGGACGGCGTGCGCCGTGGAGCCGAGCACCGTGCGGGAGAGCCCGCCGCGGCCGCGGCTTCCGATCACCAGCACCCTGGCGTCCGCGGCGGTGTCCACGAGGGCCTTCGCCGGCTGGGTGTCCGTCTCGAGTCGCTGATGGACCACAAGGTCGGGGTATTTGTCGCCGAGCCCGGCCACCGACTCGGCGAGCACGATCCGGTTCTCTTCGACCATGCTCTCGGCGAGGCCGCTGGACGGTAGCTGCTTCTCGACCCACCGGGCGGGGGTCTTGAACGCGAGGACCACGGTGAGCTCGTCTCCGCCGAGGTCAGCTTCCGCGGCGGCAACTGCGACGGCCTGCAGCGACTCCTCGGAACCGTCCACGCCGACCACGACGCCCTTGGCCCCGGCGCCAGGCTTTGCGGGGATGACCGCCACCGGACAGTCCGAGGCGGCGACGACCTGCAGGGCGCGGTCCGTCACGGGGCCGCCGTCGAGGTGATGTTTTTCATGGCCGCCCACGACGATCATGGCTGCTTCTTTGGAGATATCCCGCAGCACCGATCCCCCGCTGCCGTGGCGGAGCTGGATGTCCACCTCGACGCCAGGGGACTGCTCGCTGGCGCTCGCCTTCGCCTTCTCAAGCAGTTCCATCCCCGATTCGCGGATGAGCTCGTGGTACTGGAAATCAGGGGACATCCAGCGGTCATCGACCGCGTGGAGGGCGATGACCGGAAGCTTGTCCCGGGCCGCCCGCTGAAGGGCCCACGTCAAGGCGGCGTCGCTGCCCGCAGACCCGTTGATACCGACGACGATTGCTTTGCTCATTCTGAATCCTGCTCTTCTCCATCGCGTGATCTGAACCGGCAGCCACACACCGCATTGTCTATAGAGCACATGATCCCTGCACTGCTTGTTAGCTGCACCGCCAAACATCTGCGTTGGGTGGTGCCTGTAGTGCATGATCGGGCGGCAGTGCCGACAGCCGGCTGGCACCTTCAGTCTCCCGCGCCCGTCATGGGCCGGGTTAGGGCCTTAAGGCCCCGCGCCGCGCTGCGGACCCGCAAGTGGATCTGCAGGTGGACCCGCCAGCGGGCCTGTTGCGCGGCCTAATTGCACGGCCTAGAAACCAGTGGGCTCCGTTTCCAATTCCGGTTCGCGGGGCGGCCCCTCATGGTGCACGGGACGCAGTGCCGCCGTGTGTTCGAGCCAGATGAGAGCGTCGTACCGTTCCCCCATCCGGGTCGGAACGTAGTTCCCCGCCTCCCGCTCCGGGTGGTACACGACGCCGATCGCCCGGTGTCCGAGCCACGTCGAAAGCCACGGCCCGGTCCTGTCGTCACCGAACTCCAGCACGGATGGCACGCCGAGGGCCTGATGCAGGAAGTCCTCGTGGCTGCCCGGACGTGCTTCCGGCACCGTGAGGATGCGCTCCGGGCGGCCCCATGCATCGGCGGCGATCACGGAACCCCGGTGCCCGGCGAAACCGACCAGGAGCACGCCCTCGCCCGCGTGGCGTTCCCGTAGCAGTTGCCCGACGTTGACCAGGCCGTCCTTTGCCATGTCGGTGGCCCGCGCATCCCCGACATGCGTGTTGTGCTCCCAGATCAGGCCCTTCGACGCCGGCCCGAGGTGCCGGCTGACGCGGTCGATGGTGTCCGCCATATGGTGGTCGCGGACGTTCCAGGACTGCCGGTCGCCGCGGACCATGATGCGGTAGTAGTGCTCGGCGTTGGCCGCGACCTCGGCGTTCTGGACGGCGTCGAAGGCGTCCTCGTCGTGGGGGCCGGGGCTGAAGACCCGGTTCCTGACCTCGGTCAGGAGGGCCACGACGTCGGCCTCGCAGGACTGCGGGACCAGCCGCGTGCTCCACGCGTACTGGTGCGGGTCCTCGTGGTGCGGGAGGAAGCATTGCCAGGCGCGCATGGCGGCGGGCACGGCGTCCGGGACGTTTTCCTGCAGCCAACCGATGATTTCGCGCAGCGAATCCCAGAGCGAGTAGACGTCCAGGCCGTAGAAGCCCACGCGCTTGTCCATGGGGCGCCCCGCGTTCCAGGTGCGCAGCCAGTCCAGGAACGCCGCGATTTCTTCGTTGGCCCACATCCAGGTTGGCCAGCGTTCGAAACCGGCCAGCAGGGCGTGCACTCCCTGCTCCTTGCCGTCCTGGCCGCGGACCCACCGGTTGATCCGCCAGCAGTCCGGCCAGTCTCCTTCCACCCCGATCCAGTTGTACCCCTCCTCGGCGATGAGACGCCTGCTGAGGGTGTCGCGCCAGGTGTAGAACTCGTGGGTGCCATGGGACGCCTCGCCGATGGCGACGAAACGGCAGTCGGCGGCCCGCCGCACCAGGCCGTTGAGGTCCCGGTCGTTTTTCAGCGGCCGGGCGAGATCATGGATCTCCTTCAGCACGGAGGTGCGCGTGACGGCAACCGGATTCATCGCGGATCCTCAATGTCGATCGACTCCAGATGCTCGGGTACCCGGGCCCGCCAGCCGAGTTCGCGCTTGATCCTGATGCGCAGGGCATCGGACGCATCGGGGTCGCCGTGCGTGATGTAGGTCATGCGGGGCTCCTTCGCTGCCGCTTTCATCCACGCGATGATGCCGTCGGCGTCGGCGTGCGCGGACAAGCTTTCCATTTGGATCACTTCGGCCCGGATCTTGACGTCCTCCCCGTAGATGCGCAGCTCCCGTTCGCCGGCGGCCAGGGTGGCCCCCCGCGTGCCTCCTGCCTGGTAGCCGCTGAGGATGACGGCGTTTTTCGGGTCCGGGCCGTACGCCGCGACGTGGTGCAGGATCCGGCCGCCGGTCAGCATGCCGCTGGCCGAGATGATGATCATGGGGCCGCCGCGCAGGTTCAGGAGCTTGGACTCGTCCACGGTGCGGGTGACCTTGGCCAGCTTGTACATGTCCACGTATTCCTCGCGCTTGAGCCGGTGTTCCTCGGGGTGGCGCTGGTACATTTCGGAGGCGTCGATGGCCATGGGGCTGTTCAGGTACACCGGGATGCGCGGAATCGCGCCCTTGCGCAGGAGCCGGGACAGGTACAGCATGAGCGTTTCAGCCCGGCCGACGGCGAACGCGGCGAACATGATGACGCCGCCGCGCTTCGCAACGCGGTTGATGATCTCCCCCAGTTGCTTCTCCGGATCCTCCGTGGAGTGTTTCCGGTTGCCGTAGGTTGATTCGGTCACCAGGATCCCCGTTTCGCCGAGCGGGCGCGGCGGGTACATGAAGGGGTCATCGGCGCGGCCCAGGTCTCCGGTGAAGTGCACGGATTGGGAGCCTAGCCGGACGTGGACCTGGGCGGCGCCGAGGATGTGTCCGGCCGGCACGAACGTCAGCTCCATGCCACCGCCGAGGTCAAGGGGATCGTCAAAATCCCGGATTTTGAATCTGTTGAGGGACGCTACGGCGTCGGCGGCCGTGTAGAGCGGGATCGCGGGATCGTGCGCGGTCGATCCCCGCTGTGAGGCATACCTGGCCTCTTCCTCCTGCAGGTGGCCGCTGTCCGGGAGGATGAGTTTGCATAGATCGGTGGTGCCGTCCGTGGCGTAGACCGGGCCGCCGAATCCGTCCCGGACCAGGGCCGGGACGTAGCCGGTGTGGTCCAGGTGCGCATGAGTCAGCACCACGGCGTCGATGGACTGCGGCGGCACCGGGAAGGGCGCCCGGTTGCGCTCGCGGCTGCGCTTGTAGCCCTGGAAGAGCCCGCAGTCCACCAGTACGCGCCGGCCGCCGGCGTCGATCAGGTAGCGGGACCCGGTGACGGTGTCGGTGGCACCAAGGAACTTCAGGCTCGGCTGTTGGTGTTTCATGGTGCTCCCGTGGACCTCTACCCGTGGCTCTGTGGACCGCGCAGACCTGTGCACTGTGCAGACCTGTTCACTGCGCAGACCTACAAAAATGCACGAACCTACAAAGATGCGCGGACCTGCCGCTCGCGGTGTACGCCCCAGCTTCCGCCCGGGCCTGCCGGGTGCCAAGGGCCGAAAGTCACCTCACTGCCCGCGCCGCCGCGGCTGTCGCGCAGTCCGGTACTTCCGGTCCGGTACTCCCGGACCCGTACTCCCGGACCGGTGCTGCCCCGATAGGATTTCCTGACGGGTCCTGCCGGGCCCGACGGCCGGCAACCCGGCGCAGCCCAGTGGCAAGGACACACCATGAGCAGACGATCCGCGGGGCCCGAGCATCCCGACCGCCCCTGGACCCGCCACTACGGCCCCGGTGTTCCTATCGACCTCAAACTCCCCGCGGGGTCCCTGGTCGACCTCATGGACTCCTCCGTTCGGCGTTATGGACGGAAGACAGCGCTGGAATTCTTCGGGGCACGCACCAGCTACCGCGAACTCGGGACCGCCATCAGCAGGGCGGCTGCGGGCCTGAAGAAACTCGGCGTCAGGGCCGGCGACCGGGTGGCGCTGGTCCTGCCGAACTGCCCGCAGCACATCATCGCGTTCCATGCGGCGCTGCGGCTGGGCGCCGTCGTCGTCGAACACAATCCCTTGTATACCGACCGCGAGCTCCGTCATCAGTTCGAGGACCACGGCGCCACCGTCGCCGTGGTCTGGGACAAGGCGGTGGAGAAGGTCCGGCAGCTGCCCGCCGACGTCGGGCTGCAGACCATTGTCTCGGTTGAGCTGATTCCGGCGATGCCACTGCTCCAGCGGATGGCGCTCCGGCTCCCGGTACCCGCTGCCCGCGTGGCCCGGGCCTCACTGGCCGCCGGCAGACACACGCCCTGGCAAGCGGCGGCGCCGGCACACCGGACGGTACTCCCGTGGAAGGAGCTCCTGGCCGCCGGCGAGCTGAAGAAGAAGCATCCGCGTCCGGCCGCCGGCGACCTCGCCGTCATCCAGTACACAAGCGGCACCACGGGCCAGCCCAAGGGCGCCATGCTCACCCATGCCAATCTGCAGGCCAATGCCGCGCAGGGCCGCGCGTGGGTGCCCGGGCTCAAGGACGGCCGGGAGACCGTCTACGCGGTGCTGCCGATGTTCCACGCCTACGGGCTCACGCTGTGCATGACGTTTGCCCTGAGCATCGGCGCGAGGCTGGTGCTGTTCCCCAAGTTCGACGTTGACCTTGTGCTGAAGGCCTACAAGAAATCGCCGGCCACGTTCCTGCCGGCGGTGCCGCCGATCTACGACCGCATCGCCGCCGCCGCGGCCGAGCGCGGCATTGCGCTGGACAGCATCCGGTTTTCCATCTCGGGGGCGATGAACCTGCCCACGGCGACAGTGGAGACGTGGGAGAGGGCAACCGGCGGCTACCTGATTGAGGGCTACGGGTTGACGGAAACCTCGCCCATCGCGCTGGGCAACCCCTTCGGTCCCAGCCGGAAACCGGGAACAGTGGGGGTCCCGTTTCCCCTGACCGACATCCGGGTGGTGGACCCGCGGAACGTCCTGCTGGACCGCGCCCCCGGTGAGGAAGGCGAGCTCCTGGTCCGGGGCCCGCAGGTTTTTGCCGGCTACTGGAACCGCCCGCAGGAGACCGAGGAATCACTCCTGGAAGGCGGCTGGTTCCGCACGGGGGACATTGTCTCGGCGGACAAGGACGGGTTCGTGACGGTCCGGGACCGGATCAAGGAGCTGATCATCACTGGAGGCTTCAATGTCTCCCCCCCCCCCGGAAGTGGAGGACGTCCTCGCCGAATACCCCGGCATCCTGGAAGTGTGCGTGGTGGGCCTGCCGCGCCCCGGCGGCGGCGAAGACGTGGTCGCCGCCGTCGTCCCCGCCGCAGGACCCGGCGTCGATCCGGAGGCGCTCCTGGCTTTCGCACGCGAGAATCTGGCCGCCTACAAGGTGCCGCGCCGGGTTGCCATGGTGGATGAACTGCCGCGCTCGCTGATCGGCAAGGTCCTGCGCCGCGAAATCCGGGACGCGCTCATGGCCGGCCGCTGAGCCGACGGATTACTGCTCCCGGCTGCGCCCGCCGGGATTGAGCCGCGCGATTGCCGTTGACAAGACGGTGGCGAATCCGCACCAGAGGGCGTAGGGGGCCAGGGACACTCCGGCACCGCGGTTCACGTGGTAGGTCCGGCGGACGAGATCGGCGCTGCTTACCGTCAGGACGGCGCACTCCGCCGCCGCGAGCCACGGCCGGCGGGCACGCCAGAAGAGCCAGCTCCACGTCGCATTGAGGACGAGGTTGGCGGCCAAGGCGCCCCGGTAGGCGGCGATCTCCTGCCGCCTGGCCTTAACGCCGGCGGCGTCCGTGGTGTCGTGGCTGTCCAGGGCGACGGCGGAACTCACGGCGAGGTCAGCGTAGAGTGCGGTCCACACCACTGGAAAGGCGACGGCGGGCGGCTGCCAGTCCGGTTTGCGCAGCTGCCGGTACCACGGGCTGGCCGGATCTGTCGCGACGCCGCCGGCCGCCGCTGTCGCGGCTGTCGCTGCCGCCGTCCACACCACCGTCATCAGTTTCACGGCTACTCCTTTGTTCCCGTCGGTGCCGGATGCGCCTACCGCACATGCTACGGAACTGCGGCACCGCCGTCGACGGCGGATCGCTTGCGGCCCTCCGGGCAAGCTGATAGGCCTGACGGTAGGGTGCATAAAGGCACATCGGCTCGCCGTCCCATCCGGGCGGCGGTTGCAGAAGGGAAGTTCACGTGACTCGCAAGACTCCTCAGGTGGAGGAACCGTCCGAGAAAGAGCTCGTTGTCGAGAACGGGCCGAAAAGCTGGGCCGCCGGCGTCCCGGGCGTGTACCACTCCATGAAGCCGGCCATCGAGCAGATGGGGCTCAACCGGACGCGGAAGACCGTTATGGCCATGAACCAGAAGGACGGCTTCGACTGCCCGAGCTGTGCGTGGCCGGACCCGCACCACCGCAAGGCGTTCGAGTTCTGTGAGAACGGGGCCAAGGCCGTCACGTGGGAGGCGACCCCAATCACGATTCCCTCCAGTTTCTGGGCGGAGCACCCGGTCAGCGAGCTGCGCAGCCGGTCCGAGTACTGGCTCGGCATGCAGGGCAGGCTCACTGAGCCGGTCTACAAGCCCGCCGGGGAGGACCATTACAAGCCGGTCAGCTGGGACGAAGCGCTCCGGATTGTCGCCGACAAGCTCAAGGGGCTGGACTCCCCCGACCGCGCGGCGTTCTACACGAGCGGCCGCACGTCGAACGAGGCGGCCTTCCTGTACCAGCTGCTGGTCCGCGGCTACGGCACCAACAACCTGCCGGACTGCTCCAATATGTGCCACGAATCCTCGGGCTGGGCCATGGGCCAGACCATCGGCATCGGCAAGGCGACCGTCAGCTTCGACGACTACGCCAACGCGGACCTGATCATCATCATGGGCCAGAACCCCGGGACCAACCACCCCCGGATGATGACTGAGCTTGAGAACTGCAAGCACAACGGCGGCGAGATCGTGGCCGTCAATCCCCTGCCCGAGGCCGGGCTGCGACGGTACAAGAACCCGCAGCAGGTCAACGGGGTAATCGGCCACGGCGTCCAGATCGCGGACCAGTTCCTGCAGATCCGGATCGGCGGGGACATGGCGCTGCTGCAGGCCGTGTCCAAGCGCGTGCTCGACGCCGAGGCCAGGAAGCCCGGGACTGTCCTGGACCACGCCTTCCTGGCCGAACACTGCGAGGGACTCGAGGAGCTCAAGGAGCACTTGGCCCGGCTGGATGAGAGCGCTGTGCTGGAGGCCACCGGCCTGCGGAGCGAGGACATCGATGAGCTGGCGGCCCGCTACCTCAAGGCCGAGAAAGTCATCATCACCTGGGCCATGGGCATCACGCAGCAGAAAAAGGGCGTGGCCACCATCAAGGAGATCATCAACCTCCTGCTGCTCCGCGGCAATATCGGCAAGCCCGGCGCCGGTGCGTCCCCCATCCGCGGACACAGCAATGTCCAGGGCGACCGCACCATGGGGATCTGGGAGCAGATGCCGCAGTCCTTCATGGAAGCCCTCGGCAAGGAGTTCGACTTCGAGCCGCCGCGCGAACACGGCACGGACGCCGTCGAGACAATCAACCAGATGCGCGACGGCGAGATCAAGGTCTTCGTCGCCTTGGGCGGCAACCTGGTGGCGGCGATCTCGGACACGAATGCGGCCGAAGCTGCGATGGAAAACACGGAGATGACGGTCCAGATCTCGACCAAGCTGAACCGGTCCCACGCAGTGACCGGCCGCGAGGCGCTGATCCTCCCCACGATGGGCCGGACCGAGATTGACATCCAGGAATCCGGGCCCCAGTTCGTGTCCGTGGAGGACACCGTCTGCGCCGTCCACCCGTCCTGGGGCAGCGTCGAGCCGGTGTCCCATCAGCTGCTGTCCGAGCCGGCCATCCTGAGCCGGCTGGGCAAACTCCTCGTCGGCACCAAGATCAAGGCCGACTGGGACGGCTTTGAAAAGAACTACGACCTCATCCGCGATCACATTTCGCGGGTAGTGGGCGGCTGCGAGGACTACAACCAGCGGATCCGGCAGGATGGCGGGTTTGTTCTCGCCAACGGCCCCCGCGACTCGCGCACGTTCCCCACGCCGACCGGCAAAGCCGTGCTGACCGTCAACGACCTTGAGCATGTCCAGCGGCCGGCAGGCACCCTGATCCTGCAGAGCATGCGCTCCCATGACCAGTTCAACACCACCATCTACTCGCACAACGACCGCTACCGGGGCATCAAGAAGGGGCGCCATGTGGTGTTCGTGAACCCGGACGACCTCGCCGAGCTCGGCCTGGCGGACGGGCAGTACGTGGACATCCGCGGCGTGTACGAGGACGGCGAAGAACGCGTGGTCCGCAAGTTCCGCGTCGTGTCCTACCCCACGGCCCGCGGCTGTGCGGCCGCCTACTACCCCGAGGCCAATGTGCTGGTGCCGCTGAACCACACGGCCGAGGGCAGCAACACGCCGATCTCCAAGGCGGTCATCGTCCGGCTCGAACCAAGCCTGGACCAGGCCCCGGACAGCGCGCCACCCGTCTCCGCCGGGGCAGCCCGGCCGTAGGCGCACGCTTCCGCAGGCCGGGGCGCGGGACCGGGACATGCCCAGCCGCGGCCCCGGCCACTGGACATAACACCACCATGCCCACCCCTGCGCCGCAGCACTGAGCATGTCCCACGAAGTACCACGCCGCCGCCGCGGGACATGCCCAGCCGCGGCCCCGGCCACTGGACATAACACCACCATGCCCACCCCTGCGCCCCGGCAATGAGCATGTCCTCCGCAGCAATGAGCATGTCCCACTGACCGGATCCGAACACAGCACAGGCCGCGTCCCCTTGAGGGAACGCGGCCTGTCCGCTGACGCCTGAACCTGTAGCCGGCGAGCTGCCTACTTCCTGCGGCCTGCCCGCTGCCAGCGCCGGCGCGAGCGCCGGACCGCTGCTACTGTGCTCGCTTGACCCAGCCTTCCTCGTCCGGACCGCCGGATTCGCCGTGCTCGCAGAGCTCAATGACTTTGTTCGACGCCGCGTGCACAGCTTCCTGCGTGCCCTTCCGGCCTTTGGTGGACGCGGTGCCGGCCGCATAGCCCACCATGAATGCGCTGATGGCATCCGCGTGCGGCCCGACGGCTTTGACGGATTCTTCCGCGACCTCGACGATCTTCTCGTGGTCGACCTCAAGGTCGAGGATCTGCAGGGCCTGGATGAGCCGGCTGCTCCAATGCCGCAGCGAGCTGTCTTCGTCTCGGGACAACGTCATTGCTACTCCTTCTCGCGGGTGAACGGATCGTCTGACCCTCAAGGGTTAGCACCCGCCCCGGCGTTGCGCAACGCGACACAGCGACCGGCACCACAGCCCGGCGCCCCCGCCAGCTGCCTCAACTCCACAACGCGACGTGGAACTTGGGGCCCCGGCGTTCCAGCCCGCGCGAGCCACCGGGAGCCACCATGGCTGCCGTGGCATCGGCAGTGCCGGCAAACCGCTGCAGGGTCCGTGCCATGGTGGTGGCCCGGCCCCGGTCCAGGGTGCTGGCCCACCAGAGGCCGGAGATCGGCGTTCCGGCGACCGGCACACGGACCAGGGAGCCGCTGCGGATTTCGGCCCGGACAATGTGGCCGAGCGCCAGCATCGTTCCTTCACCCGCCCGCACGGCGGCAAGGGCCTCCGTTTCGCTGCTGAGGCAGACGATCTCCGGCACCACTCCCTGGGCAGCCAGCCAGCGGCCTTCTTCGCTCGTCTCTTGGATGCCGGCGGGGCCGGCAAACCACGGCCGGCCTAGGAATTCACTCAGCCGTACGGGTCCGTGCAGCGACGCGAGGGGATGCCCTGCGGCCACCACGAAGACCCGCTGGTACCGCAGGAACGGCACGGAATCGAGCCCGACGTCGGCGGCGTCCTTGGAGTCAGCGCTGTTGTGGGCAGCCCCGTTGCGGACAGGGGGCCTGATTCCCAGGGCGATGTCGTAGACGCGTTCCAGCATCAGCGATGCCACATCTTCCGCCTGCTCCACGACCACATCGACGGAGGCTCCCGGAACCCGCCGGGTGAACAGGTCCAGGAGGCGGCCGGCAGCGTGCTCCGCGAACGGCGCCGTGGCCACGATCTTCAGGCGTCCGGTCTCGGTCTGAGCATGCGCGACTTCCCATCGGGCCTTGTCAGCCAGCCCGACGATGTCCTGGGCGTATTCAGCGAGCGCCCGGCCGCCGGGTGTCAGCGCAATACCGCCATGGGCGCGAATGAACAGAGGGTCGTCAAGGTCCTGCCTGAGCGCGGCGAGCGCCGCCGACACGGCCGGATCGCTGACCCCGAGGTGGGCCGCGGCCGCGTGCAGAGAGCCCAGCTTGGCCACAAGGGCGAACGTGCGCAACTGTCCCAATGTCATCGCCACGGCTTCATAACCTTTCGCTTATGACGATATTGACATCCCACTTAGGCCGGGGCAAGACTGACCTCAATCCGGCGCAAGGCAATCACTGACCCACGCCGCCGGCGGTTCGGAGTGAGGTAGGGACTATGCAGATTCCGGCTCCATTTGACTACGTGCGCGCCACCACCGTGGACAACGCCCTGGAACTTCTCGCCCGCTACGGTCCCGAATCCCGGGTAGTGGCCGGCGGCCATAGCCTCCTGCCGATGATGAAGCTTCGCCTTTCCCGGCCCGAATGGCTGATCGACATCAATGACCTCTACGAGCTGGACTTCATCCTCCGTGACGGCAACACCCTGAGGGTCGGCGCCATGACCCGCCACACCACCTTGCTGGAATCGGACGAGGTCGCGGCACTGTTCGCCATTGTCCGGGACGCTGAATTGGTCATTGCCGACCCCGTCGTGCGCAACCGTGGCACCATCGGCGGTTCGCTCTGCCAGGCCGACCCTGCCGAGGACCTCTCCACCGTATGTGACGTCCTGGGCGCCGAGGCCGTGATCCGCGGGCCAGGTGGCGAGCGCGTCCTGTCCATGCCGGACTTCCACCGCGGACCGTACCAGACAGCGGTCGGGCAGGATGAGCTGCTCTGCGAACTCAGGTTCCCCATCCGCCCCCGCTCGGGCAGCGCCTACGACAAGGTCGAGCGCCGGGTGGGCGACTGGGCCGTCGGCGCCGCCGGCGCGGCCGTCGTCCTCGCCGCGGACGGGACCGTCGAGGATGCCGCCGTCGGACTCACTGCGCTGGGCCTTGACCACACGGTGGACGAGGCCGCGGCCGTGCTCCGCGGCAAGCGTCCCACCGAGGACTTGTTCGCCGAGGCCGGCCGGCTTGCTGCCGCAGCGTGCGATCCCGTAGCGGACCAGCGCGGCCCGGTCGATTACAAACGGCATCTCGCCGATGAGCTCACCCGGCGGGTACTGCGGCTGGCCTGTGCCCGCGCCGCCCAGATGCAGGAAGGCTGAAGCCGATGCAGATCAGCATGACCGTTAACGGCAGCGACGTCACGAGCGAGATTGAGCCCCGCGTGCTGCTGGTCCACTACATCCGCGAGGTCCTGGGCCTCACCGGTACGCATTGGGGCTGCGACACCAGCAACTGCGGGACCTGCGTGGTCCTGATGGACGGGCAGCCCGTGAAGTCCTGCACCGTCCTGGCCGCCATGGCCGCGGGCCACGACATCCGCACCGTCGAGGGGCTGGCCGCCAGCGGCACCCTGGACCCCGTGCAGCAAGGCTTCATGGAGGAGCACGGGCTGCAGTGCGGCTTCTGCACCCCGGGGATGATGCTGACGGCCCGGGCACTCCTTGATAAGAATCCGCACCCTGACGACACTGAGATCCGGCAGGCCATTTCCGGGCAGATCTGCCGGTGTACGGGCTACGCGACGATCGTGCGCTCGGTCCAATGGGCCGCCGCCCATCCGGCGGGGCCAGGCCCGGAGGATGCACCGACGGCCGAGGAAGTCCTGGACGGCACAGACACCGCCGTCCCGGATGTCGCGGCAGACACAGCAAACACAGCCACAGAGGTGAAGGCATGACCGTCATCCATGACCGGCCGTCAAACCCGGCCGCCGGCGACGAAGACCGTCCGATCGGCTACGGGCGCATCCAACGCAAGGAAGACCCGCGCTTTGTGCGCGGCAAAGGCCACTACGTTGACGACATCGTGCTGCCGGGAATGCTGCACGGCGCCATCCTGCGGGCCCCGGTGGCGCACGCCCGGCTCGTGTCCATCGACACCACCAATGCCCTGGCGCATCCGAAGGTGGTGGCCGTCATCACGGGCAAGGACCTCCTGGGCCTGAACCTCGCGTGGGCGCCGACGCTCTCCGCGGATGTCCAGGCTGTCCTGGTCACCGACAAAGTCCGGTTCCAGGGGCAGGAGGTCGCGTTCGTCGTGGCCGAGGACCGGTACGCCGCCCGGGACGCGCTCGAACTGATCGAGGTCGAGTACGACGTCCTTCCCCCGCTGGTGGACGCCCGCAAGGCGCTGGACCCGGACGCGCCGGTGATCCGCGACGAAATCGAGGGCCGGACGGACAACCGGATCTTCGACTGGGAGATGGGCGACAAAGCCGAAACCGACGCGGTGTTCGCCAGCGCCGACGTCGTGGTGAGCCAGGAGCTGGTGTACCCGCGGGTCCACCCCGCACCGATGGAGACATGCGGCGCCGTCGCCGATTTCGACGCCGTCAGCGGCAAGCTGACGCTCTACGAGACCACCCAGGCCCCGCACGCGCACCGCACCCTGTTCGCGATCGTCGCCGGCATCCCCGAACACAAGATCCGGATCGTCTCCCCCGATATCGGCGGCGGCTTCGGCAACAAGGTCGGGATCTATCCCGGCTACATCCTCGCCGTCGTCGGCTCCATCGTCACCGGCCACCCGGTCAAATGGGTGGAGGACCGCTCCGAGAACCTGATGTCGACCTCGTTCGCGCGGGACTACATCATGCAGGGCGAGATCGCCGCGACCAAGGACGGCAAGATCCTTGGCCTGCGCACCCACGTGCTGGCCGACCACGGCGCGTTCAACGCCACCGCCCAGCCCACCAAGACCCCGGCCGGCTTCTTCTCCATCTTCACCGGCAGCTACGACCTGCAGGCCGCCCACTGCTCCGTCACCGGCGTCTACACCAATAAGGCGCCCGGCGGAGTCGCATACGCCTGTTCGTTCCGCGTCACCGAGGCCGTGTACCTGGTAGAGCGGATGGTGGACATCCTGGCCCGCAAGCTGGAGATGGATCCGGCGGAGCTGCGGCTGAAGAACTTCATCAAGCCGGAGCAGTTCCCCTATGCCAACAAGACCGGCTGGGTGTACGACTCGGGCAACTACGAGGCCGCCATGCGGCTCTCGATGCAGCTCGCCGGGTACGAGGACCTCCGGCGCGAGCAGGCCGCAAAGCGCGAGCGCGGGGAACTCATGGGCATCGGCGTCTCCTTCTTCACCGAAGTCGTGGGAGCCGGCCCCCGCAAGCACTTCGACATCGTGGGCCTCGGCATGGCCGACGGCGCCGAACTCCGCGTCCACCCCACCGGCAAGGCCGTGGTCAGGCTCTCGGTGCAAAGCCAGGGCCAGGGCCACGAGACCACCTTCGCCCAGATCGTGGCCGAGGAACTCGGGATCCCGCCGGAGGACATCGACGTCGTGCACGGGGACACCGACCAGACCCCGTTCGGCCTCGGCACCTACGGCAGCCGTTCGACGCCGGTCAGCGGCGGCGCCGTCGCCCTGGTGGCCCGGAAGGTGCGCGAGAAGGCCAAGCTGATCGCCGGGGCCATGCTGGAGACCCGTCCCGAGGACCTCGAATGGGAGAAGGGCCGCTGGTTCGTCAAGGGCGACCCCAGCGTCGGCAAGACCATCGCCGAGATCGCCATGGGCGCCCACGGCACCGTGGCCCTGCCCGAGGGCGTGGACGGCAACCTCGACGCCGAAGTCACCTACGACCCGCCCAACCTCACCTTCCCGTTCGGGGCCTACATCTGCGTCGTCGACGTCGACTCCGGCACCGGGCACGTCAAGGTGCGGCGCTTCATCGCGGTTGATGACTGCGGCACCCGCATCAACCCGATGATCATCGAAGGCCAGGTCCACGGCGGACTGACCGACGGCGTGGGCATGGCCCTCATGGAGATCATCGAGTTCGACGCCGACGGCAACTGCCTGGGCGGGTCGTTCATGGACTACCTGATCCCCACGGCGATGGAAGTGCCGGACTGGGAGACCGGTTTCACCGTCACCCCCTCACCGCATCACCCGATCGGTGCGAAGGGCATCGGCGAGTCTGCCACCGTCGGCTCGCCGCCGGCGATCGTCAACGCCGTCGTGGACGCGCTCGCGCCCTACGGCGTCACCCACATGGACATGCCCTGCACGCCGGCCCGCGTCTGGGCTGCCATGCAGGGCCGGGCAAGGCCGCCGATCTGATGCCCGCCACCGCAGAGTCCCTGGCCGCCAGGGCGGAAGAACTCGCCGGCCGACGCGAGCCCTTCGTCCACGCCCTGGTGGTCCGCGCCCAGCACCCCACGAGTGCCCATGCCGGGGACACGGCCCTCGTGCTGCCCACGGGCGAAATCCTGGGTTTCGTGGGCGGGAACTGCGTCGAGGCGTCGGTGCGCGAGTACAGCCTGCAGGTTCTGGCCTCCCAGGAACCGCTCCTGTTGCGGGTGCTGCCCGGCGAGCCGTCGCGCACGGCGGAGGAGGGCGCCGTCGAGGTCTCCAATCCGTGCCTCAGCGGCGGCGCGATCGAGATCTTCCTCCAGCCGCGGATTCCGGCGCCCCGGGTCCTGGTGGTGGGCACGGCGCCGGTGGCGCAGGCCCTCGCTTCGCTCGGCTCCGGCGTCGGCCTCGACGTCGAACTCACGGACGGCGAATCGGCGGAACCCCGCGGGGATGACGCGGCATTGATTGTCGCCTCGCACGGAAAGGCGGAGGAGGGTGCCCTGGAGACCGCCCTGCGCGCCGGAGTCCCCTACGTAGCCCTGGTGGCCAGCGGGACCCGCGGCGCCGCGGTGCTGGAATCCCTCGACGTCGACGACGCCCTGCGTGCCCGGGTGTTCACACCCGCCGGGCTGCAGCTCGGCGCCCGGACGCCCGGGGAGATCGCGCTGTCCATTCTTGCCCAGCTGGTCGGGGAGCGGTCCAAGGCCCGGCATGCCGCGGCGCCCATGGCTGACGCCGCGACGCAGCCCGGGGTCCCGGCGGCGCCCACCGAGCCGGCGCCCACCGAGCCGGGGCCTGCGAGCGCCGTTGATCCGGTCTGCGGCATGTCCGTCCCGGCCGTCGAATCGTCCCTTCACCTGGACTACAACGGGGTCACCGTGTACTTCTGCTCCCCCGGCTGCCGGGCGGCCTTCCGCAAAGATCCGGAGCGCTATGCCCTCGCAACCTGACATGCCCCCGCAACCTGAGCCGCTGCAACCTGAGCCGCTGAGGGCGGCGGCAAGCCTCGAGCCCAGGACCGCCGGCATCATCCTGGCCGCGGGAGCCTCCCGGCGGCTCGGCCGGCCCAAGCAGCTCCTTCCCTACGGTACGGGCGTCCTGCTCGATGCCGTCCTGGCGACCGCCCGGGCCTGCACTTTCAGCCAGACGGTCCTGGCGCTGGGTGGCGCGGCGGAAGAGGTGCAGCGCACCGTGGACACGAGCGGCTGCGAGGTGGTGCTCAACCCGGACTTCGGCGAAGGGTGCGCGTCCTCGATCGCCACCGCCCTCGCCGCCGTGGACCCGGAGACCGATGCCGTGGTCCTGCTGCTCGGTGACCAGCCCGGCGTCCGGGCCGCCAGTGTCCGGGCCGTACTCGGCGCCCTCCGGCAGGCGGGTTCCGGCGCCGCTCCGGTTGCCGCCACCGGCGGCCCTGCCGGCCCCGCCGCCTCGGCCATCCCTGCCCGCTCTCCCGTCCCTGCCGGGATCGCGGTCTGCCGCTATGACGACGGCGTGGGCCACCCGATGGCATTTGCCCGTCGCCTCGTTCCGGCCCTGGCCGCACTCCACGGGGACAAAGCGGTCTGGAAGCTCCTCGAACAGCGGGCGGACGACGTCGTCGAGGTCCGCACGCCCGGCCCTATTCCTTTGGATGTGGACACCGAGGAAGACTACAGGCGGCTCCTTGGCCGGATGCGGGAGGCTGTATGACGGCGGCGGCGCGGGCCGGCGCGGAGGAAGACGTGCAACGCCGGGTCCCGGATGTCCCGTCACTGATGGCAGCCCTGGACCGCAACAACTACCTGGCCGACGTCGGGCTGGCGACCGCCCTGTTCCTGGCTGTCCGCCTGCCGCAGCCCATCCTGCTGGAAGGCGAGGCCGGAGTCGGGAAGACGGAGGCGGCAAAAGCGCTCGCCGAGCTCCTCGACACCCCGCTGTACCGGCTGCAGTGCTACGAGGGGATCGACGCCGGTGAGGCCCTCTATGAGTGGAACCACCAGCGCCAGCTGCTTGGCATCCGGCTGGCCGAGGTCCGGGACGCCTCCGTCACCGAAACAGACCTCTTCGCCCCGGAGTACCTGCTGCGGCGCCCGCTCCTGCAGGCGATCGAACACCCCGGTCCGCGCCCGGCCGTACTGTTGCTGGACGAAATCGACCGCGCCGACGCCGAGTTCGAAGCCTTCACGTTCGAACTGCTCGCCGAGGCCGCCGTCACCATCCCGGAGCTGGGCACTATTCGGGCCACCCATCCGCCGATCGTGATCCTCACGTCCAACCGTACGCGGGACCTTCACGACGCCCTGACCCGGCGCTGCCTCTACCACTGGATCGACTACCCCGGACCGGAGCGGATCGCGGAGATCGTCCGCCGCAGGGTGCCGGCCAGCAGCGGCCCCCTGGCCCTCCAGGCAGCCGCCGTCATTACCCGGCTGCGCACCCTGGACCTGGCCAAGCCGCCCGGCATTTCCGAGGCGATTGACTGGGTCTCGGCCCTGGCAGTGCTCGGCATTGATCGCATCGACGCCACGACGGCGGAACAGACCCTCGGCTCCATCGTCAAGAACCGTGATGACCTCGAACTGGTCGGTGCCCGGGGGGCCGACTGGCTCGTGGCCGGCACGGGCGGGTGAGCGCCTTGGCGGCCGGGACCCCGCAGGACATGCGCGCTGCGCCCCCCACGGTAGAAGCGGCGGCCCTGTCGGCGGCCTTCGTCACCGCCCTGCGCCGGGCCGGGCTCGCGTGCTCACCGGACCGGGCAGTCCGGCTGGCCGAGGCACTCCGCCTGATCCCTCCCGGCGACGCAGAAAAGCTGTATTGGGCGTCCCGGGTGGTGCTGGTGTCAGCCCGCGAGCAGCTGCCGGTCTTCGACGCCGTCTTTTCCGCGGTGTTCCGCGGCGGCTTTGACCCCTCCGGGCATCCCGCCCGCGCCGTGGCTCCGGCCGCGGCCCCGGCCGGGGCCCCTGAGGAGACCCGCACCCGCCCGTCTCCGGCCGAGGGCCGTGCGCCCGGCTACGCGCCTGCTCCCCCGCGCCCGGCGCCGGCGATTGCCTCCGCGGGACCGGACGCCGGCCAAGACGGCAACGCCCCGGAGCGGGATGCCGTGCTGGCTATGGCCTCCCCCGAGGAGCGGCTGCACGAAGCGTCCTTCGCTCAGCTGACGGAGGAGGAAGTCGTGGAGATCAGGCGGCTGGCGTCCCGGCTGCTGCTCGCCACCCCGACGCGCCTGAGCCGCCGCGCCCGGAAGTCCGCCCACAGCAGCGCCCGGCTGGACGTCCGCGCCACGGTCCGTGCGGCCCGGCGCTCAGGCACTGACACCACCCGCTTGTTGTATGCCCGGCGCCGCCCGCAGCGCCGCAAGCTGGTGATGCTGTGCGACGTCTCCGGATCCATGGAACCGTATGCGCGGATTTTCGTCTCGCTGCTGCAGGGAGCCGTGGCAGGTGCCGGCGCCGAGGCCTTCGTGTTTTCCACCCGGCTGACACGCCTGACCCGGCAACTGGCGCTCCGCGATCCCGACGAGGCCCTGGCCCGGGCCGCCACGGCCGCCCCGGACTGGGCCGGCGGAACGCGGATCGCCGACAGCATCCGGCACTTCGTCGACGAGCACGGCCGCCGCGGCCTGGCCCGCGGCGCGGTGGTGGTGATCTTCTCGGACGGCTGGGCGCAGGAGGACCCCGAACAGGTCGCGGCCCAGATGGCGCGGCTGCGGCGCCTGGCGTACCGGATCATCTGGGTCAATCCACGCAAGGCAGCGCCGCAGTACCAGCCGCTGGTGGGCGGAATGGCCGCGGCCCTGCCGTACTGCGACGAATTCGTCAGCGGACACAGCTACACGGCGCTGGCAGAAGTGGCGGCCGCAATCCGCGGCGACGGCCAGGCATCACTCAAGGGAAGAGGGAACTCATGCAGATAGACAGCACTTTCTCGGTGGTCGCCCCGATCGACACGGTGTGGGACACGCTGATGGACTTTGAACGGGTGGCCGGGTGCCTTCCCGGGGCCAGAATCCTGAACAAGCTCTCCGACGACGCCTACCAGGTGGGCATGAGCGTGAAGCTCGGCCCCGTCTCAATGCAGTACAAAGGCCTGCTGAACGTCATCGAACGCAACGCGGCCGACCACCGTGCCGTGCTCGGCGGCAAGGCACAGGAGACCCGCGGACAGGGCACCGCCGAGGCGACCGTGACCCTGACGCTCACACAAGAAGGGGACGCCACACGGGGGGCCGTCAGCGCGGACCTGACGCTGTCCGGCAAGGCCGCCGCCATGGGCAAGGGCGTCATCGGCAGCGTCACGGAGCAGATGATGGCCCTCTTCGCGAACAACCTGCAGACGATGCTGGCCGAGGGGGCGCCCCCTGTCCCGGAACAGGGCCCGGAGGCGTCGTCTGCCCCGGCGCCCGCAGCACAGGCCGTGCCCGAGCCGGTCCCGGCGTCGGCTGCGGTTTCTGCTCCCCTTGCAGGCACGACGGCGGGTGCTCCAACTGCGGCGGCGCCGACCATGGCAGGCGCCCCCACCGGTGCCGCGCCGGCCGGCAGCCTGGATGCGTTGAGCCTGGCCAAGGGAATCGCGGCCGATCAGCTTTCCAGCCCGGTGAAAGTCCTCGGCGTCGTCGCCGTGGTGGCGTGCATTGCGTACTGGGCCGGGCGGCGGTCTGCGTTCCGGATGCTCCGCCTGTGCGGCAGGCTCTGAGGAGGGCCGATGCGCGATGTCCTGGCGGCCATGTTGCCCGACTGGCTGAGCGGCGCCACCTCGGGCCTGGCCACCGTCGTGAGCACGTTCAAGTCAGCACCCAGGCTCCCGGGGGCGGCGATGCTGGTAACGGCCGGCGGCGACGCCGTGGGCTCCGTCTCCGGCGGCTGCGTCGAGGGGGCCGTCTACGAGCTGGCCAGCCAGGTGAAGGACGACGGCGAGCCTGCCCTGGTGCGCTACGGGATCAGCGACGACGATGCCTACGCGGTGGGCCTGACCTGCGGCGGGATCATCGACATCTTCGTCGAACCGGTTTCCCGGCTCCGATTCCCCGAACTCGACGAAGTGGCACAGGACATCGCCGCCGGGCGCCGGGTAGGGGTCGCCACGGTCATCGAACACCCCGATGCCACGCGGGTGGGACGGCACCTGATCGTCCGGCCGGGAGGGTGTGAAGGTGATCTGGGTTCGGAGCGGACCAACCACGCCGTGGGCGACGACACCCAAGGCCTCCTCGCCGCCGGGCGCACAGGCATCCTGAACTACGGAGTCGACGGCGAACGGCTGGACACCGGTATGCGTGTCTTCTTCGCCAGCTATGCTCCACCGCCACGCATGATCGTCTTTGGCGCGATCGACTTCGCCGCCGCGCTTGCCCGCCTGGGCGCCTTCCTGGGCTACCGGGTGACGGTGTGCGATGCCCGGCCGGTCTTTGCCACGCCGGCGAGATTCCCCGACGCCGCCGAGGTGGTCAATGCGTGGCCGCACCGCTATCTGAGCGACCAGTTCGCCCAAGGCCTGCTGGATGCCAGGACCGTGCTGTGCGTCCTCACCCACGACCCGAAGTTCGACATCCCCGTCCTTGAGGTGGCCCTGCGCGGCAGCCCCGTGGCGTTTATCGGCGCCATGGGCTCCCGCCGCACTCATGAGGACAGGTTGGCACGGCTGCGGGAGGCGGGGCTGGGCGACGACGAGCTATCCAGGCTCCACAGCCCGGTGGGCCTTGATCTGGGCGCCCGCACGCCCGAGGAAACGGCCGTGTCCATTGCCGCGGAGTTCATCGCCCTGCAGTGGAACGGCAGCGGGGAGCCATTGCGGCATCTTGGCGAACGGATTCATCACGACGAGCAGTCGTGACCGTGCTGCCATGACCGTGCTGCCGTGACTGCGGACGAGGCCGTGCGCTGGACAACGGCGGTACTTCTCCTGGCGGCAACGCTGTACTCGGCCTGCCGGGCCGTGGCCGCTTCCGGAGCGGCAGGCCGGGTCGGGTTGGCGCTGCATTCCCTCATGATGGCGGCGATGGCGCTGATGTTCCTGCCGCGCGGGCAGTGGCCCCTCCTGCCGCAGGTTCTCCTATTTGTTCTGGGCTCCTGGTGGTTCGTAGTGCAGGCCGTCTCGTACCGGACGCGCCCACGGGACGGCCCGCCGGTCCGTGGCCGGGCCGTTGCCGGCAAGCACGTTGGTGACCGGCCAGTTGCTGGCCGGGCGAAGCCCCTCTACGATGCTGCGGCCATGGCCGCGATGGCCTTCATGCTGGCCGCCGGCGACCTCGGGGCCGTCCCTCAGTCCGAAGCGCGCCTGCTTCCCGTGGCCCCGGCACACCACGGAGCTGCGGCGGCCGGGCCGCTGACGGCACGGCTCCCCGGGTGGGGCGATCAGCTATCCCTGGTGCCGGCTGCGGCTTTTGGCTTGGCCGTATTCTTTGGGCTCGCCACCGTGGCGTGGACCCTTCGGCTGCTCCTCCAGCTCTGGCCGCGAACCGGTGGCACGTCCGTGGCCGCAGCCCTGTGCAGCCGCGGCGGCGCGCTGCGGGGTGCTCGTTGGCCCCGGTGCCGGGTCATCGCCGACACGGCCGTGGAAATCGTGGCCGCCGGGGCGCTTGCGCTCATGCTCGCCGCCCTGGCCGCCTGAGGGGCGGCCCGCACCTCGCCGCTGTATGGCTTGGGCCTGTGGCTGGTCAGCGCCCGGTGGCTGCCGCCGCTGGAGCCAGTAGTTCGCGGTACCGGTCAGCGTGCCGCTGAAGCTCACCGGCATCCACGCGGGGCGCTGAGTGCAGGATGAGCGGCTGGGCCATGTCCAGGCCGCAGAGGTGCGCAGTGGCGTCAAGAGGGCGCAGGAGCTCATCCATCGTGAAGCGGTTGTGCCCTGCCGGAGCATAGGACGCTTCCGGGCCGCCGGTCGAAAGCACCAGCTGGAGCCGCTTTCCGCGGAGGGCGTCGCCTCCTGCCCCGTAGGCGAAGCCGTACGTGAGCACCTGATCCATCCACTCCTTCAGAACCCCGGGCACGGAGTACCAGTGCCACGGGAATTGCCAGACGATGGTGTCGTGCCCGCGCAGCAGGTCCTGCTCGCGGACAGCATCGATCCGGCGGTCCGGGTATGTGGCAGAAAGATCATGGACGGTCACGTGGTCCATGTCCATGATGGCTCTGGTGAGGTGCGCGGTGATCCGCGAGCTTTCAAGGTCAGGGTGGGCAACAAGGACGAGCGTGCGCGGGGGCGTCATGGAAATTGTCTTCTACTTTCAGGTCGTGCCGGAGACCAGACATCACTCGCGCCGGGTCCTTCGAAGCTGATTCCGGTCCCGCTGGTAGACAGAACTGTCTAGGGGACGATGAGAACTTATCAGACAGCCCTGTCTACGGACAAACTCCACCCGCCCCGGTAAGCACGACGGCAGACCCACCGAAGCGCTGCCCCGGCCGGCGGAAAGCCTCCCGCAGGCGTAGCACCGGTTTCCGCTACGACAAGGGGCAGCCGCTACGCGGATCCACGCAGCGGGCGCCCGAAATCGGTGCGGAAAACCGAAACTGCACGACGGCGGGGGCGGCCGGACGCGCGTATCGGACCGTTGCGTCAGCACCCGCGCCGCCGTCGGGCGTAAGCTCGACCCATGGCGAGATACTTCGATGTGCACCCCGACAACCCCCAGGCGCGCTCCATCAGCCAGGCGGTGGAAATCCTGCGCTCCGGCGGCCTGATCGCCTATCCCACCGATTCCTGCTATGCCCTGGGCGCCCAACTGGGTAACCGGGAGGCCCTGGACCGGATCAGGAACATCCGCCACCTCGACAACAAACACCACTTCACCTTGGTCTGCAAGGACTTCGCGCAGTTGGGCCAGTTTGTCCAGATCGACAACGACGTCTTCCGCAGTATCAAGGCCGTCACGCCAGGCAGCTACACGTTCATCCTCCCCGCCACCCGGGAGGTCCCCAAACGCCTGTTGCACCCGAAGAAGAAGACGGTCGGCGTGCGCATCCCCGACCACCCCGTGGTCCAGGCACTGCTGGCCGAGCTCGGCGAGCCGCTGCTGTCCAGCACGCTGCTGCTCCCGGATGAGGACGAGCCGCTGACGCAGGGGTGGGAGATTAAGGAGCGGCTGGATCACGTCGTAGACGCCGTGATCGATTCCGGCGACTGCGGGGCCGAGCCGACCACGGTCATCGACTTCTCAAGTGGTGTCGCCGAAGTCGTCCGCCGCGGCATGGGCGACGCTTCCCGCTTCGAGTAGGGAGCGGCCCCGGCCGCGCTACCGCTGTACGGTCGGGGCCGTGTTGCCGGGGAGTGCCGGCTAGGCGGATTCCGCCTCGCGTGCCTGCCGGTTCCGCAGCCAACGGCGGACGAGATCGACGGCGGCGACGAGCCCCGCGAGGGGCGACAGTACCGCTGCGGCGTAGACGAACAGCAGCCAGGTCAGGGTGGTCACCGGAGACTGGCGGGTACTTAGGAGGGACAGTCCGCCGAAAAGGCCAAGGACCCAGAACAGGATGACCCCGGACAGCACTGCCGCAGCGGGGAAGTACTCGTTCGTGACGACGTTCTTCAAGGTTTCCATGGGCCCTCCTCACACCCGGCGGTCGGACTGCCCGCCAGGGACCTTCCCAGTATGACGCCCGGCACGGCCGGATTTCTCGAGAATCACGGCCACGTGACCAAGCTAACGCCCCGCCCCGGTTGCGGCGGCCGCGGGTGCGCAAAATATGGCGCGTCCGGGCGCCCCGGGGCGTCCCTCGTCAAGGAGTTAGACCGCGGCCCGGACGCGCTGGAGAAAGGAATCGAGCACCCGTCCGGCGTTCTCATGCATGCGCCGCGACTCCGCCGGCGGCAGTTGCCGGCCCTTGGGCCCGTTCAGCCGCTCGCCCAGAAAAAGCAGGGCCGCCAGTACCTCCGAGAGCTCGGAGTTGCTTTCGGCGCGCTGCCGCAGGAGCCTCAGATGAGCCTCCTGCAACGCAGGGCCCGGCGCGCAGCCGAGGTCGCGGTCGAAGAGGCGGCGGCAGCGGTCGTACGCCGCGAGTCCTTCGGCGGGCAGGCCGGCCTGCTCATAGGACGTCACCAGCACCGTCCAGGCCCGTTCGTTGAGCGGCTCGGCACGGATGGCCGCCTGGACCAGGTTGACGGCGTCGTCCGGCTTGTCCAGCGAGGCGGCCGTTTCTGCGGCAAAGATTTGCAGCGCGACTTTTTCTGCCGCATGGCGGCTGCGCGCCTCCTCTGCCCAATCGGAGGCAAGTTCGAACCCCAGCAGGGGCTCGGCACAAATGTCGAGGGCCTCGAGCAGCAGCGGATACGCCTCGTCAGGAGGCAGCTCTCCGGCGTCGCGGACCAGTCCACGGAACCGGAACAGGTCCAGATCCACCAGTGTGGGATCCAGGACGTAGCCGCTGTTGGCGGTGCGGAGCGGACCGGTCTTGGTCTGGCCGGGCTGGATGGCACGCCGTATGCCGCTGATGTAGCTCTCCAGTGTGGCCACGGAACCGTCGCTGGCTGCCGCGCCCCAGAGAAGATCGATCAGGCGGGTTTTAGACACGGGCGTTCCGAGGTTCAGGAGGAGGATTTCCAGTATGTGGCGGGGTTTGCAGCCCCCCATGTCGGCGGCCGTGAGGGCTACGCCGTCACGGCGTACTTCGAATGATCCGAACAATCGGACCGAAATGGAGGGTGTTGGTCCCGTTAGGCTTTCCACGATGCTCTCCGATTTCCCCAGGTAAAACGAACTCAATCGTCTGCGAAGAGCCGGATCAACATCGAGACCAGGCCGTACTGAGACTCTGTTCCCTCCGGCTTTCCAATGTCACCGTGACACGCCTGGCTGGGCGCAACAAGGCATGCCGCTACCCGATCTTTCGGCCGAAGAAAGACGCGTACAGGCATCAGTACCGCCAAGTAAGGCCGCGCGATGGCAGGCAGGTGTTTCCGGCGCAAAACAAGTAATTCCGCGGGCCTCCGTCGAACGCAGACAAGTAGTTCGCGGGACGCCTCAGTGGGGCAGAATTTCGGCTCGAGCCGGCTCATTCTGTCGTGAAATGCCACCCGATCAGGGCAGGATTATTCCCTATTGGTTCTCGGTCATCTCGGCGGGTACGGCAACCACACGCAGCTCAGTGCCGTCGCGAAGCACCGCAAGATCCAGCGGCTCGCCGATTGCCTCGGCAAAGAGCAGTTTCTGTAGGCTCTCAGCGTTGGACACAGACACCTGCCCGACCTTCAGGAGGATGTCGCCGGCGCGGAGTCCGGCGCGTTCGGCGGGCGAGCCGGGAAGGACTTCCACCACGAGCAGACCCTGTCTGCGGCCTGTCCGGACGACGGCGCTTGGCTGCAGCTGGACCGGCGTGTTCACCAGGCCAAGATAGGCCCGGCGGACACGGCCGTCCTTGAGCAGCGACGCGATGATCCGACGGGACGTGGCGTTGATGGGAACAGCCAGGCCCAGGCCTACTCCGGCGACGGCCGTGTTGATTCCGACGATCCGCCCGCGGGCGTCGGCCAGCGCCCCTCCGGAGCTGCCGGGGTTGAGGGCTGCATCGGTCTGGATGACGTCCTCGATTACGCGCCGGTTCCGTCCGGACCAGACGGGGATAGACCGGCCAAGCCCGCTGACCACCCCGGCCGTGACCGACCCCGAAAGTCCGAGCGGATTGCCCACGGCGATCACGAGTTGCCCGACCCGGAGCGATTCGGCGTCGCCCATGTCGGCCGGCGCCGCCGTGGGCGCCCGGCCGTGGACCACGGCGAGATCGGATAGCGGGTCGGCACCCACCACCTCGACGGCGGTGCTCGTGCCGTCGGCAAAGACTGCGTGTCCGGATGCGGCGCCGCCCACCACATGGGCGTTGGTGAGAAGGTACCCGTCCGAGGTGAACAGGACGGCGGAACCGGCGCCGCCCGTGCGCCTGCCGGCGCGCCCGGTGCCGGTCATTTCGAGCGCTGCAACAAGGGGCGTGACGGCCGCGGCGACGCGGATGACCGTGGCGGAATAGGAATCCAGCGGGTCCGCGGACATCTCGGATCCGAACGCCCCGGGTCCGGACGCTTCAGGTCCGGGCACCCTGCTCACGGCTGCGGCCATTGTGCACCTCCTGCTCACCGGTACTCATCCAAGTCAACCACCGCGGCCCGGGGAGTAGTCCTGAGGTGGCTACGCCGTCAGAGAAATGCGACGAATCCGGGCCCGTTGGCGGTGCAACAGTTCGGCCGGGCGCGGATCCACGGCTAGGCTCGGACGTAGATCCGCCCGACAGCCCAGGAGAACCTACGTGATACCAGCGTCCGCTTCCCCCGCTTCGCTGCCCTTGCCGGGTCTGACCTGGGGCATCAAGCGCAGCTTTATTGATTACATTTCGGGGCTCCCTGACGGAGCCGTTTCCGCGGCGGACGGCGCCACCGTGACCGCGTCCGGAGAGTTCTGTTTCGCCCCGGACGGCGCCGAGTACGATCCCGCCAGCGGCACGGGTGTGCTGCGGTTCCGCGGCGACGTCCGCGTCGCCGGCCACCACGGGATGATGTTTGTCCGGCTGCTGGATCCCTGGGTCGAATTCGCGGCCGGGCACGGGGTCCTGTCCATCAGCACCGGCGACGGCGGCGGGCAGGAGCGCACCGATGTCGGTACCCTGCGCACCGCTGCGCCCCGCAACATGGAGGGATTTCTGGTCTGGGAGCGCGTCGACGTCGCTATCTCCCAGTCGGGCTCGGAACTGTTCGACGGCCAGTACGCCGACGGCCAGGCCATGGACCCGCTGGTCATCCGGGTGCCGGCCTAACCACAACGCCCCTGCGCGGGCTTCAGCGGGGCATGCTTCAGCGGGGCCGGGCGGGCCGCACCCTCACCGGCGCAAGGACACGGATGAGGGCGACGGCGGTAATGGACCCTGCGGCCATGATCGAGGCGAGCACGACGATCTGGAAGCGGCCCGCTTCCAAGGGTGACAGTCCCCCGAAGATCGCGCCGACGAAAGCCCCCGGGAGGGTGACCAGGCCGGTCGTCTTCGTCTGGTCGGTCGATGGGATGAGTGCCGAATAGACCGCACGCCGGGCCAGTTCCAGCGTCGATTGGCGCCGCGTCGCGCCCAACGCCAGCCAGGCTTCGACTTCATCCCAGCGCTCGTTCACTGCCTCGGCGAAATGCCGGCCCGCCAGTGTGGCAATCGTCATCGCGTTGCCGATCACGATCCCTCCGATGGCCAGGGCATACCGGGGAGTGAAGGCGATCGCGCCCGTGCCGAAATCGATTGCCAGGGTCACCAGGATGCCGGCGGCCATCGCGCCGCCGACGACGCCCAGCCGGCTCCAGGACCAGCCGAGGCGCCGTGCGGCCGTCACCGCTGCCACCGTAAACATCACGAGAAGCGCAGCGCCGACCCACACGGGACTGGTGATGATTCCACCGAGTATCAGGCTGATGACGGCCAGCTGAGCGGCTCCACGGAGGATGGCCAGCGCGGGCGCGGCGCTGTGCGGGATCCGGGCAGCCGCCAGCAGCCCGACAGTGACCACCATCAGGAGCCCGACGCACAGCAACGTCGGCAGGAGGGCGGCGGGCTCGGTCATCTGGCCAGCCTATAGACCCAGCCCGTGGCGGCCACCTCCGGAGGGGTCGCACGAGCGTGCCGAAACACGGCCCTTGTGCTTGGGCACGGGTCCGTCCGTCTGCAAGGATGTGACATGTCGTGGCGCCGCCGAGGGCCGCAGTTCGTCGAAGGAGACCCTCCATGGTTGAACCGGCCGTTTTGGATCACGAGGCGCGCCAGCATGTGCTCAGCGTCCTGGCCTCGGACCCGGGAGTCGCCTGGGAGGACCCGGACCGGGCCGTCTTCGAAGAACGCTTCGACCGCCATTTCCCGGTACTGCTCCGGCTCTTCCAGGATCTTTACGGCGCACGGCCCGATTGGCTGGACCAGCTCACGGAGCTCGTGCTGCAGTCCGCCCGGTCGTGGGCCGGGAGGCCGGCCGATCTCAAGGCCCTCGACGCTGAACGAGAGCACAACAGCGGCTGGTTCCAGGCCAACACCATGCTCGGCGGCGTCTGCTATGTCGACCGGTACGCCGAGGACCTGGAGGGCGTCCGCGCCCGGATCCCCTACTTCAAGGAACTCGGCCTCACCTATCTGCACCTCATGCCGCTGTTCCTGGCACCCGAACCGCATTCCGACGGCGGCTACGCCGTCTCCAGTTACCGGCAGGTCAACCCCAAGCTGGGCACCATGCAGCAGCTGCGCGACCTCGCCGCCGAGCTGCGGGCCAACGGCATCAGCCTGGTGGTCGATTTCATCTTCAACCACACCTCCGACGAACACGAATGGGCCCGGAAAGCGGCCGAAGGTGAGGCGGGGTACAGCGACTTCTACTGGATCTACCCGGACCGGACAATGCCGGACGCGTTTGAGCAGAACGTCCGCGAAATCTTCCCGGACGACCACCCCGGATCTTTCATTGAAATGCCGGACGGGCGCTGGGTCTGGGCCACTTTCCACACGTTCCAATGGGATCTGAACTACGCCAACCCGGCCGTCTTCCGGGCCATGGCCGGTGAGATGCTCTTCCTGGCCAACCAGGGCGTGGATATTCTCCGGATGGACGCCGTCGCCTTCATTTGGAAGCAGCTCGGCACGCCCTGCGAGAACCTGCCGGAAGCCCACACGCTGCTTCAGGCGTTCAATGCCGTGTGCCGGCTGGCCGCGCCGTCATTGCTGTTCAAATCCGAGGCGATCGTCCACCCCGATGAGGTGGCACGGTACATCGACCCCGCCGAGTGCCAACTCTCCTACAATCCCCTCCAGATGGCGCTGATCTGGGAGTCGCTGGCCACCCGCGACGTGTCGCTGCTTTCGCAGGCCCTGGACCGGCGGCACAACCTCCCGGCCGGCACGTCCTGGGTGAACTATGTCCGCAGCCACGACGACATCGGCTGGACGTTCGCGGATGAAGACGCAGCTGAACTCGGCATCAACGGCTTCGACCACCGGCGCTTCCTCAATGCCTTCTACGTCAACCGCTTTCCCGGAAGCTTCGCCCGCGGTGTGCCGTTCCAGGACAACCCCCGCACCGGCGACTGCCGGATTTCCGGCACGACGGCGTCCCTGTGCGGGCTTGAGGACGGAACAGTGGCTGCGGTGGAGCGAATTCTGCTGGCCCATTCGGTAGCTTTCAGCACCGGCGGGATCCCGCTGCTCTATCTCGGCGACGAGGTCGGCCAGCTCAATGACTACCAGTATGACCTCGAGGCAGGGCATGGAGCGGACAGCCGGTGGGTGCACCGGCCGCACTACCCGGCTGCGGACTACGCGCTGCGCGCGGACCCGGAAACTCCGGCCGGGGCGGTCTACGCGGGGCTGCGCCGGATGGTTTCCGCGCGGTCCGCGACGCCGGAACTCGCCGGCACCCGGCTGATCGGGTTCGCCACGAACAATCCGGGCGTCCTGGGGTACCAGCGCCCCGGAGCCGAAACACTGATTCTGGTGCTGGCCAACTTCAGCGACGGGCCGCAGGAGGTGTCATCGGTGACGCTGTCCGGCTTCACGGGGGACGCCGTCGACGTCCTGACCGGCGCCAAGGTGCGCATCGACACCGGAATCGTCCTGGACCCGCGGCAATTTGTCTGGCTCCGCGTGGCTGCCAGGTCGTGAGGTCCGCGCCCGCCACACATCGCTTCGCGGGTGCGACCGGTCCGGCGGGCCGCCGGCGGCGGCGCTGTTCGTAAAAGGAGCCTGGCCGGCCGCACGCTGGTTGAGGAGAGCATGCGGCCGGAATCTATGGAGGCGGCTGGCGCCCCGGGTCCTGTTCTTACTGTCCCCCATGCTGCTGAGAAGAGGCTGAGAGCGGCGCCCTGCCCGGCAATGTGGCCGGATCGCTTGTCCCCTGGTTGTCCGGAGCCGCACGGTGCCGCATTCTTGGACCATGGCACCGAGCAAGCAGGCCGCGCGCGGCACCCCCGGACCGGACGCGAGCCGTTGGGGCGCGACGCGCTGGGGCGTACGAAAGCGATCGACGGCCGCCGCCGTCGGCGTTGTGGCCTTGGCACTTTTGCTCGGGGGCCTCGTCCTACTGGTGTTGCTACACACATCCCTGAGCAGGGCCACCGAAGCCACAGCACGGCAGAAGGCGCTGGACGTGATCGCCGAAATGGCGGATCAAGACATCGAGGACGCCAGGACCTACATCGTGGGTACCTCACATGCGGGCCAGTTCGTCCAGTTGCTTGACGCTGCCGGGATCGTCGTGGCCGCCTCGGATCCCGTGGTCGCCAGTATCCCGCTGTCTGCCCAGCGGCCCGGCCCGGGCCAGATCATGATCCAGGACGTCTCCGGCCTGCCCCGCATTGACGACAACGACAACTACCATATCGTCACCGTCGGCGCTGGTTCCGGTTCCAAGAAGTACGCGGTGGTCGTGGCCCAGGCGTCGCAGATTCAGGCGGACACGATCTCGACGGTGGCGTGGTTCATGCTGGGGGCCACGCCGGTGCTGCTGCTCACCGTGGCAGCATCCGTGTGGCTGCTGGTGGGTCGCTCCCTTCGCCAGGTGGAACGGATCCGGGGCCAGGTGGCGCGTATCAATGCAGGGCGGCTGGACGGGCGCGTCGATGTGCCGCCGACCAACGATGAAGTCCGGGCCCTGGCATTGACCATGAACACGATGCTGGACCGGCTGGAAGCTTCGGACACTGAACAGCGCCGGTTTGTCTCGGACGCCAGCCACGAACTGCGCAGCCCGTTGGCCACGCTCAAAGCGGGAATCGAGATCGCGGCGGCAGACCCCACCGGGGCCATGTGGCTGCACATGAAAGATGTCCTCGCCGAAGAGACGAACCGCATGAGCTTCCTCGTGGAGGACCTGCTGACGTTGGCTAAAGCAAGTGACGGCGGCCTGAAAGTGGAACAAAAGGACGTGGACCTTGACGACGTCGTGGACCAGGAGATCCGCCGGCTGCGGTCGACCAGCCGCCACCAGGTTTCAGTGGACCTCGTCCCGGCACGGATCCGCGGCGACGGCCGCCGGCTGGCCCAGGTGCTGCGGAACGTCTTGGACAACGCCGATCGCCATGCCCTGTCCCGGATCGCCGTGGACCTGCACACCACCGGAGACCGGGCGGTCATCACGGTAGAGAACGACGGCGACCCCATTCCCGAGGCTGACCGGGACCGGATCTTCGAACGCTTTGTCCGGCTCGACGGCAGCCGCTCCCGGGACGGCGGGGGCAGCGGGCTGGGATTGGCCATCGCGGCGGAGATTGTGGCCGCCCATCACGGGACCATCCGTCCCGCCGACGCACCGCCGGGGCTCTGCCGTTTTGAGATTGCCCTTCCCAGCCCGGAACCTGCCGGGGAGTCAGCCCTCAGTCTCCGCGACTCCGGACGGCAGGAGACGACTCAGGGGTCGGGTCGGCTTTGAGCAGATAGCCCATGCCGCGCACGGTGGCCAGTGTGTGGAGATCGAAGGGGGCATCGATCTTGCGCCGGAGGTAGCTGACGTAGACCTCCACAACGTTGTCCGCGCCCTCGAACGCCGGGTCCCAGACGTTTTGCAGGATCTCCACCTTGGAGACGATCTGGCCGTGCCGTCGCATCAGGTACTGGAGGAGCCCGTACTCCCTGGCCGTGAGGCTGATGACGGTTTCCCCTCGGCGGACGCTGCGGTTAACGGGATCAAGCGTCAGCGTGCCCACCGTCATGACGACGGGCCGGGCCGGTGCTCCGCGGCGGATCAGCGCCCTGATCCGGGCCACGAGCACCAGGAAGCTGAATGGCTTCGTGAGATAGTCGTCCGCTCCCAGGTCAAAGGCATCGGTCTGGTCGTATTCGCCATCCTTGGCCGTGAGCATCAGGACGGGAGCCCAGACTTTACGCTGCCGCAGTTCTTTGAGGACGTCATAGCCGTTCATCCGCGGCAGCATGAGGTCCAGGAGGATCGCATCGTACGGATTCTCGAGCGCTGCCAGGAGTCCGGAGACGCCGTCGTGGGCGACGTCGACGACGAACCCTTCGTTCTTCAGCCCGCGGCGGACCGTTTCCGCAAGTGCGCGCTCATCCTCAACCATCAGAATCCGCAATCCAGGACCCCTCTCTTTGAGAGAAGTATGGACCTTCGCGGGCAGGTCTGGGTGGAGAATCCTGCGTGTCCCGGCGCACGCCTGGGCACGCGCGCGATACGAGCCGTCGCCCGCTAGGCCGGCCGGGCCGGCCCGAACAGCCAACCTGACACGTCGCTGCGCAGAATCACGTGCGGGCCTCCGGTGGAACTGACGCTCCCGTTGGGGACGTAGTAGCCGCGCCCGGCCCCGGGACCGCCTGCCGCGCGATCGAGGGCATCGGTAAGGCGTCGGGTCAGGTGCCCGTTGGGACCGAGGGACCGCAATTCGTCGAGTTCGTCCGGCGTGAGCCGTCCCAGCACTGCAGCGATGTCGGCCATGGTAAATCCCTCCCGGCGGATGAAGCGGATGGTGCCCGTGCTGGATGGTCCCTAAGGATTCAGGCTAGGGCACGCAAATGAACGGCACATGACGCCAGTGTGACCAGTAGCGAACGAAGTGGAAGGGCCGCGGGGCAGGCTGCTTCCGCCGGGTGTCACGAGCGTCACTGCCGCGACTCCCCCTGTCCCCAGCATTCACCCGGTGTAATGCTGTACCGTTCAATCCCGGAGATCCGTCAGAGGCTCCCGATCACACACCCAGCAACGGAAATGAGTACCACCAGGTGGCAACCGATTATGACGAAGTACGCTCCGACGTTGCGGAATCTCGTAACGCTTCCCTCGAGGCTCTCCGTTCGGCGAACGCGCCCGATGCGCGGAGCGTCGTCCGCGAGCTCGACGAGGCCGATACCTCCGAGGGCGTAGAGCTCCCGGGTGCGGACTTGTCCGGCGAGGAGCTGACCGTCACGGTCATCCCGCAGAAAGAGGATGAGTTCACCTGCTATTCCTGTTTCCTCGTCCGGCACCGGTCCCAGCTCGCCAAGGAGAAGGACGGGCACGCGTACTGCGCGGACTGCCTCAGCTAACCCCCGGCGAGACAGCGCGTGACCGTGACGGTCGTCCTCCCACTGCACTTCTGTCACACGCTTCACAATAGTGTCAGGAAGCCGCCGGACATGACCCGTCGGGGCGCCTTCGGCTACGCTCCTGATTGACGATGCGGCGAGTGCCGGCACGTGGCCGGAGGCTGACCCCATGAGTGACTCCAACAGCAAGTTGGCGGACCCAACTGTTGCGTCGCCGGCGAACGCCGCTGCCACCACGCCGGGGCCTTCCGGCGGCGCTGCCGTGGCCGCCGCGGGACGCACCGGCCGTCGAAGGCGCCGCCGTCGGCCCGCCCGCACCGGGAGCCTGAAGCGCGAATGGTCCCGGGCGTTCATGCTGATGCTGCTGGCCCTGCTCGCCGGGGCCGCGGCAACCGTGGTGGGCGTGCGTGTTGTCACGGATCAGATCCAGCGGGCCGCCGCCCAGCACCGCGTCGAGTCCGAAGCGATCGCCGAGTTGCGGACCGATCTTGACGCCCACGAACAAGCCGGTCTGCAACTGTTGTCCTCGGCGCCCGTAGATAGCTCGGCCTTCCTGCAGCAGCAAGAGGATATCTCCGCCCGGTTCGATGCGGCCTCGGTGATGCTGCCGGACGAACACGGCATGCGGTCCACACTCCGCGAGGCTCGCGCTTCGTGGCAGGAGGGACTGTCGGCGCACGGTCTCTGGGGCAGCCAGGTGTCCGTCCTGCACGGCAACCACGTGGCTGAGGTCCCGGCATTCGCCGCCTCCGGGACCACGGCGCGCGCGCTGCTGGCCGACATCCGTCGCGCCTCCCTGGACGCGCTCGACGACGGCGTCGCCTATGGCGCCCAGCTCCAGCAGATGGTGGTGGCCGGCCGGACGGCTCTCTTTGCGCTGGCCGCTGTCGGCGTGTTCTACTTCCGACGCCGGATGACCAAATACCTGATGCGCCCCATCGAGGGGTTGTACCAGGGGGTCCTGAAGCTGCAGGGCGGCGACTACAGCCACAGGATCACCGTTGTCCGCAATGACGAGCTGGGCCAGTTGGCGGAGGCCTTCAATTCCATGGCCGCCACGGTGCACGACAGCCACTTGGAACTGACTTTCCGGGCCACGCATGATCCCCTCACGGGGCTGGCCAACCGGGCGGTCGTCACCGAACGCCTCGCTGCCGCGTTTGGCCCGGACATCAACAATGCGGACTCCAAGAATGCGGACGCCCGGAACGTTCACACGGACAATGCACGCACCGGGCATGGGGGCCGGCACGAGGGCCTGTTGATCATCGACGTCGACGACTTCAAGGATGTCAACGACTCACTCGGCCATGAAGGCGGCGACGCGCTGCTCATTCAGCTCGCCCACCGCTTGCGGAGCTGCGTCCGCGGTCATGACCTCGTCGCCCGGCTGGGCGGCGATGAATTCGCGATCGTCGTCCTGGACGACGCCGGCACGGCCACGGACGACGTCGCCGGACGGATCCAGGATGCCCTGCGGGAGCCGTTCTCGATCGACGAGGTCAGGCTCAAGGTAACGGTCAGCATGGGAGCCGCGCAGCGTACCGCCGCAACAGCGGATCCGGCCGAGCTGATGCGGCAGGCAGACTTCGCCATGTACATGGCCAAGCATGGTGGCAAGGGCCGCTACCAGCTCTTCGATGCACGGGGCTACGACGAAATGACCTACCGCGCCGCCCTCCGGGCCGATCTCGCCACTGCCGTGCAGGCCGGGCAGCTGCGCCTCGATTACCAGCCGGTGGTTGATCTCCGGACCGGCGGGATTGTCGGCGTGGAGGCCCTGGTCCGCTGGGAACACCCGACCCTCGGCCGGCTGTCCCCTGCGGACTTTATCCCCCTGGCGGAGGAAACCGGCGAGATCGGCCCCATCGGCTCCTGGGTGCTCGACACGGCCACCCGGCATGTCGCCGGCTGGCGCCGCTCCCCGGGCACTCCCGCAGACATCTGGGTCTCGGTGAACCTCTCCACGCTGCAGTTGTCCAGCGACAGGAACCTCGCGGCCCTCGAGCGGATCCTGTCCCAGCCCGCCGCCCAGGCCGACAAGGTCATCCTCGAGGTCACCGAATCCGCCCTGGCCACGAGCGCCGATGGCGGGGTGGGCGCCCTCAACCGGCTCAAGAGCTTCGGCGTGCGCATCGCCATCGACGACTTCGGAACCGGGTTCTCGTCGCTGAGCACTCTGGCGGTCCTGCCGGCGGACATCCTCAAGATCGACCGTTCATTCCTCTCCGGACTGCCCGGGGACGCTCCGGCGGCGGCGATGCTTGAGGGCATTCTGGAAGTGGCCCGGAAGCTGAACCTGGCCGTCATCGCCGAAGGCATCGAAGACACCGGGCAGCTCGGTCTCCTGCGCTCGCTCGGCTGCGACATGGGACAGGGCTTCCTCTTGGCCAGTCCCAGCCCGTCCCCTGTGCTTGAGGCACTGCTGACCTCGGGGTCGCGTCTGCAGCCACCGGCCGGCGCGGCAGCATCGGCGGCAGATTTCTAGCGCAGCCCTATCCTTAACCGGCGGGAAAGACCAGCGACGGTTCGTCCGCGGTAGCGAGTGTCAGAACCGCTTCCTCGACTGTTTCGTGGTCCTCGAGTTCGCGTTCAACCCGGCGCAGGGCCACGGCAACATCGTGTTCCCGCTGGTCCCCCTGCATGTCCACTGCCGCCACAACGTAGAGCTTGCGCGGGCCAACGAACTCGAGGTGCAGGTAGGTGATGCGCTCGATCTCCGGGTGTGCAAGGAGCCGCCGGGCCATGCTGTCCTCAATATCGCTGGTCACTGCCTGGCCCACGAGGAAGCGCCGGTTGCGGTCGATGAGCACGACGGCGACTGCCGCCAGCAGGATGCCCACCAGAATGGACCCCACGGCATCCGGCACCGCAGACCCGGTGACCTGGTGCAGGAACATCCCGGCGAAGGCGATGAGCAGGCCGACCAGCGCGGCCGAGTCCTCGGCAAAGACGGCACGCAGGGTGGGATCGGAGCTCTTCAGGACCTGTTCCAGGGTATTCCGGTCCAGCTCGCGCGCGGCCTTCCGGCTCTGCCGGAACGCCTGGGTGAAGGACACGCCCTCGAGGACAAAGGCGACCGCCAGGACCGCGTAGGCGATCGCGTAGTCGCCGGCCGGCTCCGGTGTGAAGAGCTGCTGGATGCCGTGCATCACCGATACGACGGCCCCGGCGGTAAACAGGCCGAAAGCGGCGATCATGGACCACACGTAGGCCTCGCGGCCGTAGCCCATGGGGTGAGACCTGTCCCTCTTCCTTGCGGCCTTCCGCTCTGCGATGAGCAGGAAGACCTGGTTGCCGGTGTCGGCCCAGGAGTGGGCTGCCTCGGCGGTCATGGACGCTGAACCGGAGATGAGCGCGGCCGCGGTCTTGGCTGCCGCAACAAGGATGTTCACGGCAAAGGCAATGAGCACCGTCAACGAAACCGGCCCGGACTTCTTACGCTTCACGCGATCGTGCCTCCTGCGGCGGTTGGAATGCATGCAGTCCCTACGCTATCCCGCCGGCCGGACCCCGGGCAGCATGCCGCGGAGCAGCACGCCGCGGGCGGTGGCGGCCCGGGCACTCCGGCGGCGGTGGCCCGGGTCCATTCGGCAACAATTCATCGGGGCAGGTTCCATTCAGGCCCGGCAGGCGCACAATGAATTCCATACGTAGATTCGCTCATTTCCATTCGGGGTGGTGCGCCATGAAGGCTGGCCGGAAGCTGTCGTCGCTGTGGGTGGTTCTGATCCTGGTCGGAACCGGCGGGTGCGCGGGCGGAGGCGGCATGCCGGCAACGACGTCGGCGCCCGCTTCCGGTTCCAGCTCCGGAGCCAGTCCGACGGCGGCCACCGCCACCGGCACCATCACGATCAAGGACTTCGCCTTCGGCGACCCGCTCACCGTGGCGCCCGGCGCGACGGTCGCCATCACCAATATGGATACCGCTGCGCACACTGTCACGGCCGACGAGGGCACAGCGTTCGATACGGAGGTCAAAGGCGGCGGCGGCACCGCCACCTTCACCGCTCCGACGAAGCCCGGGTCCTACCCCTATCACTGCACTTTCCATCCGGGCATGCACGGGGTGTTGATCGTCAAATGAGCGCCCAAAGCCACCCCGGGCAGTCTGTGGGCGTCCACCGAACCGGCATGACGTTGCGTATCCTCACGGCCGGTGCCTTGTTCATCGACGCCGGCGTCCACATCCATCTGGCCCCGGGCTACCAGGCGGGAAACTCCGCGGGGATCGGCCAGGGCAACCTCTTCCTGCTGGAATCGGCCGCGGCCGTCCTGGCCGGGCTGTTCGTCCTGCTGCGCGGCAGCCGGGCCGCCTACGCCGTCGCGTTCGTCGTTTCGCTCAGTGCCTTCATAGCCGTGGTCCTGTACCGCTACGTGGACATTCCTGCCTTTGGTCCCTTCCCGGCTATGTACGATCCCGTCTGGTTTTTTGAGAAAACGGTGAGTGCGGTGGCCGAAGCCGCCGGAGCCGTCCTGGCTGCCGTCGGCTTCGCCCGGGCCGGGCGCCGGACACCCCGGCGGCCTGCCCGGTCCTCCGCCTGAACAGCGCGGGAGTAGGCGGCCGGACGTTCAGGGTTCGACACAGAGGCGCGGAATCGAGGTCGAGCGAGGGGCCGGGAGCGGGCCGACCAATGCCGCCCGCGCGGGGCAACCGGAGAGCCGCCCCCGCAATTGCTAGCATGTGGGCGGGGTGGTTCAGTCTGAAATCATGTGAACAGGACGCGGCACACAAGGGCACGAAGCGCGAGGGAACAACGTCTCACCATGAGCGGCAGCCAGCAGGCACCAGCGCCCGCCGGGCCGTGGCCGATGCCGCAGTTGCAGTCGCAGCCTATCTGGTCGCCGGGATCTGGCTTGGCACCGTGCTCGTGGCTGAGCCTGCTTCCTGGTGGCTGGCGCTGGTGGCCGGTGCCGCGGTGATCGTGCGGGCCGCCGGCTCTGTCCTGCGCCGCGTGCCGCGGTTTTCGACCCCCGCGGACCGGGTCACCCTCGGCCGGGCCGCCGTCGTGGCCTGCTGTGCCGCGGTGACGGCGTGGGACCTGTTCACAGGACCCGGGGCCCACGGACTGATCGTCGTGCTGGGGACGGCAGCGTTCCTGCTTGATGCCGCGGACGGACGCGTGGCCCGCCTGACAGGGTCCGCGACGGCCGAGGGCGCGCGGCTGGATTCGGACACCGACGCCGCGCTGGTTCTGGTGTTGTCGTGCGCGGCGGCGGGATCGTTTGGCCCGTGGCCGTTGGGCGTCGGCCTGATGTACTACGTTTTCCTTGCCGCAGGATGGTTCCGGCCGTCCCTGAAGATCCCGCTGCCGTCCAGCACCCTTCGCAAGGTGATCGGGGCCATCCAACCCGCGGCGCTGCTTTTCGCCCTGCTGCCCGGCGTCCCTGTGTGGCTGGGCAGCGTGGCGCTGGGCGCGGCCCTGGGGCTGCTGCTGTATTCGTTCGGTCGGGACGTCGTGGGGCTTGAACGGCTCCGCCGCGCGGACACTGCCCGCGCGAACCCTGCCGCAGCCGCTGAACGGCGGCCGGCCCGGACGGCCGAGGAATCAGCCGGGAACGGGTCCAGCCGGACGGGATGGTGAAGGCCGCGCCGCGAGGTTCTCGGTCGCCGGTCCCTGGATAACCGTGCCGTCGGTCGCAAACCGGGAGCCGTGGCAGGGACAGTCCCATGTCGTGTCCTCGGCGTTGAACTCCACGGTGCAGCCCAGGTGCGTGCAGATGGCTGAGACGGCATGGAGCTTTCCGGATTCGGCGGCATAGACAGCAATCGCCCCGCCGTCGACGTCGACAACGGTCCCTTCGCCCGGGCGCAGCCCGGCGACGCCGGTCTGTCCCCTGGGTTCCGGATTCCCGGGGTCCGCCAGCAAAACTCCTGCCCCGCCGGCCGGCCCGGCGGTCCCTGGAGGGCTGGCCAGAGCCGTCCGGTTGCTGTCGAACACCGCCGCCCAGGGGTTGTGACGGCCGGAGAGCGTGTCTGCCAGGATCAGTGCTCCGGCAGTGCCGTTGGTCAGGCCCCATTTGCGCAGCCCCGTGATCACATGAAGGTGACCGGCGTCCGGGGACATGCGTCCGACGTAGGGCAACCCGTCGACCGGCATGGAATCCTGCGTGGACCATCGAAAACTGACGTCTCCGGTGCCGAGGCGGTCACGGGAGAACGCTTCCAGGCGGCGGTACCGGGTGGGGGTGTCGCCAGGTTCGGCGGCACGGTGCCCCTCGCCGCCGGTGAGGACAAAAGACGCGCCGCCAACGTCGATCGCCAGGATAGAGCGCATCGGTTCGTCGACGCTGATGAAGGTCCCGTCCAAACGCTCCGGCGCCGCCGGGGCGGCAACGACGTAGGACCGGTGCAGGTAGCAGCGACCGGCAAACAGTCCGGCGTCGCCGATCGGAACATTGGTGGCAACGATGACCTCCCGAGCCCGGACTGTTCCCCGCGCGGTCTCGACGACGCCCGGCGCACCATCGCGCAGCGACGTGACGCGCGAGTCCTCGAAGACGTGGCTCCCGCCTCCCTCGACGGCGCGGGCGAGGCCTTGAAGGTACTTCACCGCGTGAAGCTGCGCCTGGTGATCGAACCGGACCCCGCCCCGGACAGCGAACGGCAGCGGCACCTCGGGGGTGAAGACCGAAGGAAGGCCCAGCCGTGCTGCCAGTTCGGCTTCGTCGCGGACGCGGGTGAGGGCGTCGTCGGATTCCGCGTAGGTGTAGTTGGACACCCTGCGGAAATCGCAGTCGATGCCTTCCTCCGCCACCACCCGCGCGATGTGTTCGATCGCGGCTTGGTTGGCCTGCCCGTAGGCGCGCGCGACATCCGGGCCGTGCCGGTCCGTGATCTCGGTGTAGACCAGGCGGTGCAGCGAGGTGACCTTGCCGGTAGTGTGCCCTCTGACTCCGGTGCCGATGCGCGAGGCCTCGAGGACGGCGACGGTGTGCCCGGCCCCTTTGAGGGCCAGCGCCACAGTAAGGCCGGCGATCCCTGCCCCGACCACCGCCACGTCGGCATCCAGTTCCATGGTCAGGGACGGATAGCTGGTGGCACCGGCCGTGGCGACCCAGAGAGACACCTGTTGGCCTGCGGGTCGTTCACTCACGGCGCCGCCTTCCGGGGAGCATGATCTTGCCGTCCCGTTACTCGGACGACGCCCGCTCGGCCTAAAGGCCCTCGATCGATTCCAAACGGCCGGAATGTACGGCGTCGGCGAAGGCCTGGTAGTCCTGGTCGTTCTGGTCGGCGTATCGCTCGGAGAAGTCGGTGATCGAGACATCGAACTTGTCGCTCTTGCCGAGGTACGCGGCGATCGCGATCGGGTCCCCGGACCGGGCGTGTGCGCGCGCCAGCGTCCAGCCGCATACGTTGGCATAGAGCGTCATGCCCAGCGGTTTCATCGCTTCCACAACGGCCGAGCCCTTCATGTCGCGCAGTTGGCGCCAGTACAGGTACCGGTCTTCCTGTGCGCCCCGGGTCCACCCCAGGAAGATGTCGCTTGCGGCCTGCATCATCCGCTGCCCCTGCACCACACGCTCACCCGGCTGCTTGAACTTGCTCTTCGGCAAGTGGTCCTCGAGCACCGACCGCGTGGCCTCCTTGACTTGCAGGAACAACGGATCCTGCTGATCGCGGCCCTGGAGCAGCGCGATAAACGCCCGGGTGCCGACGCTGCCGACGCCCACGACCTTGCGGGCGACGTCGATGACTTCAAAGCGCTCCAGCAGGTGACGCCGGTCGTCCTGCAGCGAGGCCCGGTAGGACCGCAGCTGCTCACGGATCACGTGCTGAAGTTCATCGGCCGACACGCCGAGCGACTCACCGAGCTCCCGTGCGGGGATGACGATCGGCGGCTGGCTGACGATGCGATACTGCCCGTCCACGAGTTCGCCGAGCTTGGACAGTGCCTGCAGGCTGTCGCGGGTGCGCGCCTTCGCGACATTCGCCCGCGCCGTTTTCTCCATGCCCTGGGCCGCCTTCTTGAGGGCCTTCCCCTTCTGAGTGGCCACGGCCATGTCAATGGTTTCCAACAGTTGTTCCTCGGACAGGCGTGCGTACCAGATATCCAGGGTGCCCATCTGCGCGAATTGGGCCATCGCTTCCCGGTAGGCCCGAACGGCGGTGAGGGTCACGTCGTGCGTCTCCTCCTTGGTGAAGGCGTTGTTCCGCGCCGCGATGGTGAAACTCGCGGCCATGCGCTTGACGTCGTACTCAAACGGCCCGGGCAGCGTCTCATCAAAGTCATTCAGGTCAAACAGCAGTGTCCGCTCCGGGGAGGCGAACACGCCAAAGTTGGACAGGTGGGCGTCCCCGCACAACTGGGAAACCAGGCCCGCGCGCGGGGTGTCCTTCAGGTCGGCGGCCATGATCTTGGCCGCACCGCGGTAGAACGTGAACGGCGAGACGAGCATCCGGCCGTGCCGCACCGGCACGAGGTCCTGTTCGCGGGTGAGGTTCTGTTCCTCCAGGAGCGCGACCGGGTCCGGTCGGTCCGGAGCAGGTGTCCAGCCCGTGTGGCTGGAGACGGGCGTGTCTTTACGGTACCCCTTGCCGTTCGCAGCACGTTCCTCGACGCTCCGGTGCTTGACTTTGGCCATGGTCGGCGACCTCCCTTTGACGTCAGGAACCGCCACCGGCACTGGTTGCCGGGGCAAGTTCCTCCTGAGCGCACAAACGCGCCTCGGCTCAGGTTAATGCGATTCTGGCCCCGAAACGGCCCCTCGTCAACGCGCTGCCGAAGGTTCCGGCAGCGCATCCACAAAGCGCCGTCTGCTCCGGACCGGGTGGCGGACGGTCGCCTCATGCCCTTCGGGTGATGTCCTCCCCCGACGTCGCGCGTTAGGTTGATATCGAGTCGCAGCGGCCCGCACTGGCCGCGCCAATCGGCACTCAACCATTGCAACCAGATGGAGGCATCACCATGGCCGAAGAAGAAACCCCCGTCCTCAGCACCCTCGCCGATATCACCGCCGTATCGCTCGAACGCTCCACACTCGATCCGCGGGAGTTGATGCTGGCCCGGATCGCGGCCCTAGCGGCAGTCGACGCTCCGGCTGCTTCGTATCTGCTCAATGCCGGTACCGCTATGGAAGTCGGCATCACCCTGGAGGACGTCCAAGGCGTCCTGATTGCCGTCGCCCCCATCGTCGGGACGCCCCGCATTGTGGCGGCCTCCGGAAACCTCGCCAGTGCACTGGGCTTCGCCCTCGAAATGGCCGAGGCCGAACTCGAAGCAGAACTCGCGGAAGAACCCGAGGGCTAGGGTCACGTCGCAGGCGCCGTAGGGCTCAGCGCCGGGCGGCTGCTCGCGGAGCGTGGCCGGCGCTGGCCGGTTCCCGGTAGACTCCTCGCAGAAATGCGGACGCGCGGTCCCGGTGCCTGCGAAGCAGGGGTCACGACGTCGGCAGTCCCTCGCTGCATCGGCCACGATGCCCCGATCGAAGGCGGCCCCGTGAACAAGAACCGACTGGAGGCCTTCAGCGACGGCGTGCTTGCCATCGTGATCACCATCATGGTCCTGGAGCTGCACGTCCCGGCTGAACCCACGTGGCCGGCCCTGCTCCACGAGCTTCCTACGTTTCTCAGCTACGTGCTGAGCTTCGTGTATGTCGGAATCTATTGGAACAACCACCACCACATGCTGCATCTGGCCGGCAGGATCAACGGTGGCGTTCTCTGGGCCAACCTGCACCTGCTGTTCTGGCTGTCCCTCTTCCCTTTCACCACGCGCTGGATCAATGACGCGGGCCTGGCCCAGGTGCCCGTCCTGGTTTACGGGCTGAACCTGCTGCTCGCGGCGATTGCGTACTACATCCTGAAGCTGGCCCTGATCCGTCAGCAGGGCCGGGGCGGCGCGCTGGAGGAGGCCATGGGGCGGGACTGGAAGGGCAAGGGTTCTCCGGCCCTGTACATCGCGGGGATGGCCCTGACCTTTGTGAACCCGATCTTGGGGATCGCCACCTACGCGGCGGTTGCCGCACTCTGGCTCATCCCGGACCGGCGGGTGGAGCGGTTCCTCGCGCATGCGTGAGTGCCAGGCACCTTGGCGTTCGCCGGGGTCACTGCCGGACGCGTTGGGCCAGCGCGGCGCTCAGGAATTCCAGATGTGCCGGAGTGGGGGCCACCACGTTGGCCGAATAGCCGGGGTGCTTTCCAAGGTACTTCTTGATGAACGGACACACCGGAACGATCACGAGGCCCGCGGCGATGGTCTCGTCGAGTGCCTGCGCGGCCAGCGTCCCGGCCAGCCCCTGGCCACCGTATTCTTCGCTGATCACCGTGTGATAGAAAATGCGCTGATCCGCCCCGACGTCGTCCACATAGGCCGCCTGGCCGATCACGGCGCCGGCGTCGAGTATTTCGAAGCGGCTGCGCTCGGCGTTGTTCCTCATGGTGATCGCGGCCAATATGGTCTCCTTCGTTTGGGGGCAGCGGTTGGTCTTGCCGGCGAGCACGAGTCAGCCGCGCGGCCGGATGCGGGCATTCGGCAGGGCCGGGGCCGGGAGCGGCGCCGGCTCTCCCGGCGGGAATGAACCGAACCGCAACTCCGTGTCTCCCCCGCCGGACCCGTCTCCGGTGTCGGTATGGGCGCCGTCCTCCGCAGCGGACCCGGCACCGATCTCGGCCTGCCACTGGGTCCTGTAGGCGACAATCTCTTCGTGGCTGCGCCCGACGAAGTTCCACCACATGACAATCTTTTCGCCCAGCGGTGCTCCGCCGATCAGGAGGACGCGGGCTCCGTCGCTGCCCGCTGTCAGCGTCAGGGTCCCGTGACCGACCGGCAGGTATGCGAGGTTGTCTTTCGGGACGGGGTGCCCGTCCAGGCTGAAGCTGCCCGTGTCCAGTAGAAGGCCGTGTTCAAAGGAAGCATCCGTGTCGAGGGTCAGTTCCGCGCTCGCTTCGAGCACCAGCTCCGCACCGAGGAGGGGCGTGTGAGTAGTGACAGGCGAGACGGACCCGCCGAGCGAACCCAAGAAGACACGAAGTGTCCAGCCAGTTCCGCTAACGGGTTCCGGGCGATAGTGCTCGAACGTGGGGGCCATGTGGCGGGCCGAGTCCGGCAGCGCCACCCACAGCTGCGCGCCGTGCAGGACGGTTGTGTCCGGGGTGGAAAATTCAGAGTGGCTGATGCCGCGGCCGGCGGTCATGAGGTTCACTTCACCCGGCCGCACGGCTGCGTGGAAGCCGGCAGAGTCCCGGTGTTCAATCTCCCCGGTGAAAAGCCAGCTGACGGTCTGCAGCCCGGTGTGCGGGTGGCGCGGGACCTTCATGCCGCCGGAGTCACCTACCCGGTCCGGACCGTAGTGGTCCAGGAAGCACCAGGCACCGATGAGGCTCCGCTGGCGCTGCGGGAGAGTGCGCCGGACGTCCATGGCACGCGGGCCGCCCAGCGGGACCTGCCGCGGAACCAGCAGTTCGACGCCGGCGCAGTTCGCGTCCGTTTCGCAGACAATTTCCTGAGGCGCCACTTCGGTATTGCTCATGATGTCAGCCTAGCCTCGCGCGGGCTGCGGGTCAGCCACCGGGACGCCGCCGCGTCCCGGCCGTGGCCGGACTGTGGCCGGGCCTCCTCGCTGCGCCGCCTCGTGAGTTCGCCGCGACGTGGCATCAGATCCATGCCGTGCGGCGCAACGGCGGTTCCTCGCCGCCCGGGCGCTGGACCAGGACCTGGTTCACGCCCGTGATGCCCGCCTCGAAGCCGAGGGCACTCGCTGCCATGTAGAGCCGCCACACCCGCGCACGTCCCACGCCTGCGAGTCGGACTGCCTCGTCCCAGTGCTCCTCAAGGTTCCGCACCCAGGCCCGGAGCGTCAGGGCGTAGTGCCGCCGCAGGGCCTCGACGTCAAGCACCTCCAGGCCCGCGGTTTCAAGTGCCGCGACCATGTCGGTGAGGCTGAGCATCTCGCCGTCCGGGAAGACGTAGCGGGGAATGAAGGAGTCGGGGTCCGGCGCGGTCGCTCCGGCGTTCCAAGAGATCGCGTGGTTAAGCAATCGGCCTCCGGGACGGAGCAGATCCTGCAGCCGGGAAGCGTAATGCCCGATCTGCTCGCGTCCCACGTGCTCCGACATGCCGATGGAGCTGATCGCGTCGTACGGACCGTCGTCGACGTCGCGGTAGTCCTGGACACGAATGTCCACCCGGTCCGTCAGGCCGGCGTCCGCCGCCCGTTTGCGGGCCAGGGCTGCCTGTTCGACCGAAAGCGTCACCCCGACGACGTCGACCCCATAATGTTGCGCCGCGTGCAGCGCGAAGCTGCCCCAGCCGCACCCCACATCGAGCACGCGCATGCCGGGCTTGAGACCCAACTTGCGGCAGACCAGGTCGAGTTTGGCGGCCTGGGCTGCGTCAAGCCCGGTCTCCTTCGATTCCCAGACCGCACAGGAGTAGGCCATGGACGGCCCCAGGACGAGCGCGTAGAAGTCGTTCCCGACGTCGTAATGGTGGGAGATGGCCGCGGCGTCACGGCCCTTGGAATGACGCCGGCCGTACCGGCCCACGCGGGCTTCCTCCGGGGGCGGCGCCGGGTTCGGTCCCAGTGCGCCGAGCCGGACGGCAGTCCTGATCAGCGCGTAGACTTCGGCGGGAGTCGGCGGCCGGAACGGTCCTGGCTCGGCAAATTTCCCGGCCGAGCTGAGGGCCGCGAAGGCCGCGAAAATATCACCGGGTGCGTCGATTTCGCCGGCCACGTAGGCGCGGCTGAGTCCTAGCTGCCCGGGTGACCAGAGCATCCGGCGCAGTGCCCGCCGGGAGCGGAAGACAACAACCGGAGCGTCCTCCGGGCCCGCTTCCGTGCCGTCCCAGGCCCGCAGCCTTAGGGGAATCCCGTCGGTGCCAAGGACGATTGCCAATGCGTCGGCGAGCCGTGATGCCGCAGTGGTGGATTTTTTCATGTCCAGTGCCTCGATTCCGGTGCCTCGATGTCCACGGTTGGGCAGTGCCCCCGCCTGCTCCAATCTAAGGGCAAGCCACGGCCCGGAACCAGAGCTAGGGCCCGATTACTTCCCGCCGCATTGCGTCCCGCCGCAGGTGGCGGGGCCAGGCGGCTATGGCGCTCCACGCGGCCGTTGCCTATCGTGTGTCCTATGTCTGAGTCCTTTTCGTCCCTCGTGGACGCGTTCAAGAATGTGGGAGTGTCCAGGGCGTACGGCCCCGCCGCGACTGTAGCCGGGGAAGAGCTCATCCCCGTAGCACTGGTGTCGTTCGGCTTCGGCGGCGGCAGCGCCCCGGAAGACGGCCAGCCCGGGAGCGGCGGAAGTGGCGGCGGCGGTGGGGGTTTTGTGCTCCCGCTGGGCGTTTATGCCAAGGGTCCCTCCGGCCGCGTGATGTTCCGGCCCAACACCGTGGTGGCGCTTGTAGCGCTGGCTCCGCTCGTGTGCGCCGTCGGCGTTACGATCCGTGGCATTCTTCGGACTGTCCGCCCCCGCGGTTAGCGCCGCGGCCTGACGAGTGCTTCTCCCGGCGGCCGGACCAAGGATTCCCCAAGCAGGGCACGGCATCGTGTGCTTTGTGGCGGCCCGGGTCCCGGGTAGCTCAATGAACGTGCCTCTGTACGTGCGTCGGATGGAAATGGTCGGCGATGAAGCATCTCAGAACTGCGTGTGCGGCATCCATGGGCGGGGTGCTTCTTCTGGCAGGCTGCGCCGCCCCCGCGGCCGCACCGGGACCAACGACCACAGTCACGGCTACTCCCCCGCCGACGGTGGTGATCTTCGATCCGCAGACCAGCGGCAAGATCCTGGCGGAGAGGATCACGGCCCGCGCCAAGCCCAAGGATCCTGCGGTGACGATCTCCGCGGTGGAATGCAAGAACTTTCCGGACATCAAAGTGAACACGCAAACGGACTGCCAGATGGTGGTCAACGGGGTCAAGCGCGGGTACCGGGCCACGTTTACCGAGCGTGACGGTCACTACGAGATCAAGGCGCAGGACCTCACGTGGTAGGCGGCGTGGAGTAGGACATGGCGGGGTCCTGGTCGTCGTCGGACTCGACCCATGCCGCGAAATCCTTCAGCGACATGAAACAGTAATAGTCGCAATACCGCAGGTTCCTCTTCTCCGACTTGCTCATGCCGGTAATTCGCTACAGCGGCCGGACCGGATGGGATGGCCACGGAGGCGCCCACGATTCCGGAGTCAACGCGGTCGCGCTGAGAGAAACCAATCCGTCGAACTGCCGCTGGGTCAGCCCTTGGTGCGCGCCCGGCTGGGCTGCACCCGTGGCGGCTCCCCGGGCATCTTCGGAAAGTCCGGCGGGAACGGCAGTTCGCCCAGCCCTGCCGCGAGGTCACGCTCCCACCACTCCAGGAGGAGGTCGACGGCGCCCGCGTTCGAATGCATGTCGGCCCACGGATCACCGGCAATCTTGAGCCGTTCCGGCACGGTAACGATGGTGAGGGTTTTCGGATCAGCGTCGTCGAGTTCTTCCCAGCGGATCGGACATGACACCGTCGCCTGCGGGAGGGCCCGCGGGCTATAAGCTCCAGCCATGGTGCGGTCGCGGTTGGCCTGGTTGAAGTCCACGAAGATGCGGGCGCCGCGTTCTTCCTTCCACCACGCGGTGGTGACCTGCTCCGGCATGCGCCGCTCAAGTTCGCGCGCTGCCGCGATAACTGCATGGCGCACGTCCAGGAACTCCCGGGTGGGTTCGATCGGGGCAAAGACGTGGATCCCCCGGCTTCCCGAGGTCTTGATAAACGCCTCAAGCCCGGCCTCGGCCAGCACACGCCGCAGCTCCCGTGCGACCGGCACAGCCTCGGCGAACCCGGTACCGGGCTGCGGGTCGAGATCGATCCGGAGCTCGTCCGGCTTGTCCGGATTGTCGGCCCGGGAGGCCCAGGGGTGGAACACGACCGTATTCATCTGCACCGCCCATACAGCGGCGGCGATTTCGTCGATGACCAGTTGGGGATGCGAACGCCCGCTGGGATAGACGACGTCGACCGAACGGACAAATTCCGGGGCGCCCTTGGGCGGGTTCTTGGAGAAGAACTGTTCGCCGTCCACCGTGTCCTTGAACCGTTGGAGCGTCACCGGCCGGCCGCCGTTAGCCGCCAGGAAGGCGTCCCCGACGTCGACCAGGTAGCGGGCCAGGTCCAGTTTGGTGAGTCCCGGCCCGGGCCAGAGGACCCTGCCCGGGCTCGACACCCTCATCTCCCGGTCGCCGTGCGGACCGCTGACAGTAAGGTGGGCTTCTTCCCTGGCCATGGGGACAACGTACCAACGTGACGTGGGCAATTGAAGAGCGAACCCGGCATGATGGACGCATGAGCACCCCAGAGTCCCCGATTACCATCGACGTCGGCGATGCCGCCGTCTCGGGCGTCTTCGCAGACCCCGACGGCGCTTTCGCAACCCTCGTTGTTGCCCACGGTGCCGGGGCGGGAATGGACCACCCTTTCCTGGTGGGCTTCACCCGTGCCCTGAACGCACTGGGCGTCGCCACCCTGCGGTTCAACTTCCCCTACCGCGAGGCCGGCAAGAAGTTCCCGGACCGGCCGCCGACGGCAATCGCGGCCTGGCGGGCGGCCATGGTCGCCGCCGCGTCCCGCTCCGGCGGCAGGCCGCTGTGGGCCGCCGGAAAGTCGTTCGGCGGCCGGATGGCGTCCATGGCGGTGGCGGAAGGCATGCCCGCGGCGGGTCTGGTGTACCTGGGCTATCCGCTGCACCCGCCCGGGAAGCCGGAGAAAATCCGCGACGAACACCTCTACGGGCTGACGCTGCCCATGCTTTTCCTGCAGGGCACCCGCGACACGTTCGCCACCCCGGAACTGCTGGAGGCCGTGGCAGCGAGGATCGGCCCGTCCGCCACCGTGGAGTGGTACGAGGGTGGCGATCACTCGTTTGCCGTCGCCGGGGCGAAGCGCAGCGCCGACGAGGCGGGGGCGTCGCTGGCGTCCGCGGTGGCTGGGTTCCTCAAGACGCACGGCACGGTGCACGGCGGTATTCCCGTGCTCCCGCTCCCCTAACCGACGGTCCCGAACCGGCCCGCCCCATGCCGCACGTGCGCTTCGATGGCTTCGGCGGCGGCCGCGGCACCTCCCGCGCTGCGGACGATTTCGCTCATGGCGGCCACATTCCGCCGGATCTGCGCATCGGCACGGAGCGCGTCGACCCCGTCGCGGAGCGCCTCCGGCGTGACGTCCTCCGCCGCCAGTCGCCGGCCCAGACCCAGTTCTTCAAGCCGGCGGGCGGTGGCTGCCTGTTCCGGTTGCTGCGGTACGGCCAGCATGGGGACGGCAAAGTACAGCGCCTCCATAGTCGAATTCATGCCGGCGTGGGTGATGAAGACCTCAGCCTCGCGGAGCACCTGCACTTGCGGGAAGAACGGCCGGATCCGGACGTTGGGCGGAGCGGTCCCGAGCTCGGCCGGGCTGGTCTGTTCCCCGATGGCCATGGCGACGTCCCAGTCGGTGCCGGCGAAGGCGTCCACGCACATCCGGAAGAAGTCGGGCCGGCGGTTCAGCGGGGTGGTCCCCAGCGAAATGAACAGCAACGGGCCGGTTCCCCCGCGGACCCAGTCGCCGTCATTGTCCCGGCCGCCGATGCTCGGTCCGACAAACCGGAATCGGTCATCGAAGGTCTCGCCCATGGGCTGGAACTCGCGGGGTAGGAACACGATGTTGAACGGCGCCGGCGGACCGTCGAACATCCGCGGCGTCCGCACGCCCTGTTCGGCCGCGAACTCCGCCACCAGCCGGCCCATGGCCATCCCCACTTTCGCCATCTCATCGGCGCCTCCCGGAGGCGGCGCCGGCATCAGCGATCGCAGCGAGAAGTGCTCGTTCGTGGCGTAGGTGGGCATCAGGGCAATGGCCGGGGCCCCGATCTTTTCTGCCGCCATGCTGCCGCTGAGCGTCATCGCGTCGAAGCAGACGGCGTCGGGCGGGTCCTGCCTGAGGCGGTCCACCAGGGCGGGGAAGCTGGACCGGAGGTCCTCGAACACACGGTTCATGATGGGCAGCATCAGGTGTGCCTGCGCGCGCTGCCCGGGCCCCAGTGCAGGAAAGGATGCCAGCCAGCTGCCGCCGGAAGCGTGGAAGTCCGCGCCGGCGTTGCGGATTCGCTGTTCGAAGTCGGGCGACGTGAAGTACGTGACCCGGTGCCCGCGGCGGACAAGCTCCGCCACCAGCGGCAGGGTCGGGTTCACGTGTCCGTGGGCGGGAATGGAGACGAACGCAAAATGCATGGCCATCACTCTTCATCGCTTGCCGGGATCACTTTATTGACCACTTGAGCGGCGTCCCGCGTGCCTGGCAGTCCGCCGGCGTCGTCCTCCTTCATCATGCCCCTGTTGCCCCTGCCGCGCGAGTGCCGGGCGGCGCCAGTGGCCGCGGGGCGAGGGCCGCGGCCCGGCAAGAGGTCCCGGCTCCTGTGTCAGCCCAGGCGTCAGTTTCGGGGCTTGGTCCGGGCTGTCGCGGGCGCCGTCCACGGGTCTTCGGGCCAGGGATGCTTGGGATAGCGGCCGCGCATTTCCGCCCGGACCTGGGCGTAGGGTCCGGACCAGAACGATGCGAGGTCGTCCGTCACGGCCAAGGGTCGCCGTGCCGGGGAGAGCAAATGGAACAGCACCGGCACGCGCCCGTCTGCCAACCGTGGCGTCTCGGCCCAGCCAAAGCACTCCTGCAGCTTGACGGCGACGACAGGCCGGCCCGTGGTGTCGTCCTCGTCCGGGTAGTCGATCCGGATCCGGGATCCGCTGGGGACCGCCAGGGACTCCGGCACCAATTCACCCAGCCGGGCCGCCTCGGGCCACGGCAGAAGCCTGCTCAGCGGTCCGGCGAGGTCGATGCCGCCGGTGGACGCCCCGCCGGCCAAAGCCTCGAGTTCCGGGGCCAGCCACTCGTCAAGCCGGGCCAGCAGCGCCGGTTCGGAAACGTCCGGCCAGGGCCCGCCCAACTCCCGGTGAAGGAGGGCAAGACGGCGGCGCAGCGCCTCTGCCGCCGTCGACCATCCGATGGTCGCCAGCCCCTCGCTCGCCAGGGCACGGGCCACGGCCGCGCGGCCTTCCGCCGCAGAAGCCCGGACCGGGGTGGATGCAAGCACGATCGCGCCCAGGCGGCGTTCCCGGCGGGCCGAGACCCTGCCCTGGCTAAAGGTCGCCTCCACCGTTTCGCTCAGGAGGTGGCGGGCGGCGGCCTCCGCGGTGTCCGCCGTCAGCGGCGCAGCAGAGCGGATGACGGCGCCGGTGCCGGCGGCATCCCGCCCTTGTGCGCGCGATACTTCGGCCACACCGAGCCACTCATGCCCGGACAGCGGGCTGCCGGCCGGCAACCCGGCCCGGGTTCCGGACGTGAGCAGGTAGCGCTCCGGCCCGTCGCCCGGAACGCGGCGCGCCACACGGTCCGGGAAAGCCAGCGCGACGACGAAGCCGATCGCCTCCGCGGCGCCCACCGTCACGGCAGGCACGACGCCGGATGACTCCTGGTGCGCGATCCCCTCCATCCGCCGGACGTCCTCCGCCCAGCGCCGGGAGCCGGGGTCCCGTCCGGACCGCAGCGCGGCCACAAGGCGCGTGAGGTCTGCGCCCGGGGCGCGCTGGTCCCCCGAGACCAGGGCCACGGCCTCGGCCGCGGTGCGGTGGCCCACCGTCGGGGCGCCGTCCAGCAGCGCACGGGCCAGCCGGGGGTCCGTGGGGACCCGGGCCAGGAGCTTGCCCAGCTCGGTTGCGTGGCCGTCCGGCGTCACGGCGCCGAGTTCGCGCAGCACTTCAACGGCCTCGTCCATCGCGGCCCGGGGCGGCGCGTCAGGCAGGGCCAGTCCAAGGCCGCCTGGGGCTCCCCAACATGCCAGGAGCAGTGCGGCACCGGTCAGGTCTGCTGCCGCAATCTCCGGAGTCTGGTGGGCCGGTGCGGCGCCAAAGGCTTTCTGGTCGTAACAACGGATCACGGTGCCCGGGCCCTGGCGTGCGGCACGGCCGGCGCGCTGTTCCGCGGACGCCCGGGAGCAGGACACCGTCACGAGGCCGGACATCCCGCGGCTGGAATCACGCCGGGGCTCGCGCGACAGCCCGGAGTCGACGACCAGCCGGACACCCGGGACCGTGAGGGAGGACTCGGCGAGTGCCGTGGAAACGATGATCCGGGCGGTCCCGCCGGGCTCGCGGCCGGAGACGGCCCGGTCCTGCTCTGCCGGGGCGGCCTGGCCGTGGAGTTCCAGGACCTCCGCGCGGCTCCGGCCCCTCAGCCGGGCAGCAATGTAGGAGACCTCCCACGCTCCCGGGACGAACACCAAGGCATCAATGTCCCGTCCGGCAGCCAGCGCCGCGGCGTGCCCCGCCGCTGCCGTGTCGGCCACATGGTCCAGGAAAGCCCGGGTCACGCCCCGCTCGTCCAGCCGCGGCGCCGCCGCCGGGGCCCATTGGACGTCGAGGGGGAACAACGCGGAGGGGCAGTCCACCACGGGCGCCGGACCGCCGTCGTCGTTTCCCGTCGCGGCGTCACCGATCAGTTCCGCGAAACGGGGCGCGTCAAGGGTCGCCGACATGGCGACGAGCGTGAGGTCGCCGCGCAGCTGGCGGACTTCAGCGAGCATGCCGACGAGGAGGTCGGTCTCGAGCCCGCGTTCGTGGACCTCGTCGAGGATCACGGCATCGATGCCCTCAAGTCCGGCGTCAGCGAGGAGCCGGCGCAGCAGAATGCCCGGGGTGACGAACTCGATGACCGTGCCGGGACCGGTCTGGCGTTCGCCGCGGACGGTGTAACCCACACGGTCACCGAGCCGGGTGCCGTCGAGGGAGGCCAGGCGCCGTGCGGCCGAACGGACGGCGACGCGGCGCGGCTGGGTGACGACAATCCTCGGACGCCCGCCCCGGCCTCTTTTCCCGTCGGCCGCGATGTTGGCGAGCAGCGGCGGAACGAGCGTCGTCTTGCCCGTGCCTGGAGGGGCCTGCACAACGGCGGAGGCCCCGGCACCCCCGCCTTGGAGCGCCGAAGCGAGATCCCCCAGCGATTCGGCAAAGGTCAGTCCCGCCCCGATGAAGCCGAGGTCAAAGAGGCCGGTGGAGCGGGCCGGGTCCAGTGGCGGGGTCGCGGAAGTCACTCCTCCATTCTCGCCGCTATTCATCCCCGCCCGCGCCGGTTGATCCTCTCGCCGCCTGCATGCGCGTGCGGGAGTCCTTTCCGTCACCCGGCCGGGCCTGCCCCGAAGTCACAAGCTCGCGCTGAGGAGTGTCAGCCCGCTGGAGACGGCGCGGATTTCGACGCGGCGGATGTCGGCGACCCGGACAGCGGTGGTAGCCGTCGGCGTGGCCGGTGTCCCTGGCGTTGCCGTCCAGGTGGCCACCTGCGTGATAACACCCCTGGCGTCGACAACCACCAATCCGTACTCCTCCCGGGCGCGGGGACCGCCGGGTGCCGCTTGCGAGGCGACGTCCGCCGGGGAAGGCGTGTACGTGCACTCCCAGTCGATCCGCGTTCCCCACGGCTGTCCGGTGAGGGTTCCCTTCGCAACCAGCGTGCTCTCGGCTACGGGGGTGAAGTTGAGGGCTGTTGCCGATGCCGCCTGCGTCTGCACTGCCGGCGGCGCCGGGGCGGTGACCGCAACTGTGACCGCCCCCGACGCGGCAGCCGCGCCCAGCACTAGTCCGGCAACGGCAAGTCGCGCGCGCCGGCGCCCTTGCTGCGTCCTTTTCGCCAGCGCGGGGAGGAACCTCTGAGCCGGCTTTTCGCTGTCAGTCTGCCCGAGGGCTTGTGCCTCTTCGGGTGACAGAGCAGCCAGAAGCGACGGCAGTCCGGCGAGTTCGGCCACGGCGGCCCGGCATCCCGCGCAACCGGACAGGTGTTCCTCGAACTCATGACGCTCCGAGGGCACCAAGGATCCCAGCACATACGCGGCATCCCAGCTGCGGTACTCATCAATGCCACTGTGGTTCATCGAGTCACGCCTCCCTCCTGCAGCGCCAGCCGCAACGCCTTTAATGCGTAATGCAACCGCGACTTCACGGTTCCCTCCGCCAGTTGGAGGCTTTGCGCGATTTCGGCTGTTGTCTCGCGTCGATAGTAGGAGTGGATGATGACGGCCCGGTGCTCGGGGGACAGTCCGGCCAGGGCATCCGCCACGAGCCACCCATCCAGGATCCTGTCGACCTTGTCCGCTTCTGGAATGTCCGGAAGCTGGTCGGTTCGGGTTTCGTGGCGTCTGCGGGCGCTGCGCCGGTCATCGATGACAAGATTTCGGGCGACCGTGTAGAGCCACGCCCGCACCGCCGCCTCCGGGCGTTGCAGGATCGCCGGGTGTTGCCAGGCGCGGATCAGCGTCTCCTGCACGACGTCGTCGGCCAGCGTGCTGTCGCTGGTCATTCGCATGACGAATCGCCACAGCGCCGGGCCGTACGCCTCGTGCAGCGTACGCAGCAACTCGGCCTCCTGATCGGACATTTCGGCCTCCTGGCATGTACTACGACGCCGGCGCGCTAACGGTTCACCGGCCCCGATTTTGCCTGAAAATCCGGGCCGCGTTGAACCCCCGGGCTGCCGGGCCCGTTCTAGGGACAGCCCGGCTGAACACGGCCGGCCTTCCCCCAGGAGTGCACCATGAAGTTTTCCCGCCCGGCGTATGCCGCCGCCGCGCTGGGCTTGACCCTGTTGCTCGGCGCCTGCTTCGCCGGACACACGGCATCGCCGGCACCCGCCCCCGCCCCCGCCCCCGCTCCCGCCACGGTCACGGTCACACCAGTGCCTGCGACCGGGAGCGCATCACCACTGCCCAGGGACCCTGCAAGCCTTGATCCCGCTCCACCTCCGGCCGTTGCACCGGCCGCTCCGGCCCCGGTGGTCCCGCCGCCGGCTCCAGTACTCCCTCCACCGGCCCCGGCGGTCCGGCCGCCCGCACCGGCGCCGCGACGCGTCGTTCCGCCAGCTGCCCCGGCCCCGCCGCCCATGGTTCCGCCGCCCGCCCGGACACCCGGCGGGAACGACCATGATGCCGATAACAACGGAGGACCGGACGACGGTGACGGCAATCGGTAGCACCAATGATCCGCTTCGCCCGCGCCCAAGGACGCGGTTCCTTGCCGGGCTGCTGGGGGCGACGGCGGTGATGGTCGCCAGCGGTTGCAGTTCCGCGCCTGGCAACGGGATGCCGGCTGCATCTCCGTCCGGCACAACGCCGTTCGCCTGGTTCCGCGCCGGACCGGCACCGGAAGGGTGGCAGTCCATGGAACTCCCGGACGCAACCGCAGTCCTGTCCATCCCGCCCGATGCAACACCGACGGCGGGCGACCCCGGCAGCGTATCGGCAACGGTCACCGGGACTAACGGCGAGCTCAGGATCTATCTCAACGCCACGCCGCAACAGGGCGACGAGTCACAGTCCAACTGGCCCGATTTTCGCCTCGCCCATCTCACAGGCGAGAACGCCGCATCCGCAGACCGGGTATCGTACCGTTCCGGAATGCCGTTCCGGGGCGGCCTCGGGTCATGCGTCGAGGACACGTACGTCACACGCGTTGGTGCGCATAGGTACCGGGAAATAGCCTGCCTTGTTGCAGGATCCCGGGGCAGCAGTGTTGTGGTGGCTGCCGCACCTGCTGCTTCCTGGGACCTCTACCGCCCCGTGCTGGAGCAGGCTGTGAACGCCTATGTCTCCGAGTAGGCACGCGTCCGCCTGGGTGCGGCCCCTCTCACCGGATGGCCCCCTCAACGGACGATGGGGGCACTTGGTTGGATTAGGCAGCACGAACACGCGAGACTGGAACATCTCGAACGCGAAAGTGGGCACCACATGATCAATCTCAAGCAGGACGCTGAGGGCTTCATCCGCATGAACCGGCATTTCCCCGAAACGGCGCTCATCAGCATCACGTTCAATAACGGCTCAGAGCAGGTGTACTCCGGGCGCCGACTCAACGGCATCTATGACGAAGCCCTGGCCGCCTACCGCGCACAGAACCACCTGGACGCCAAGGGATACTCCCGCGCACCGAAGAAGACGGTGCACCCCGCGAACAAGATCGAGTTTGTTCCGGTCCATGCCGGAATGGCCCCGTAGCGGCAGACTCCCGCGTGCGGGCAGTCCCCCGGGGGCCCCGACTGCTCCGGCTGCCCGCGTCAGACGACGCCGATCGCGCCCCCGTGCGCCGGCCGTCGAAGGGCTCTGGCGCGGATACGGAGGTCGTTGTCGTGCACCCGCCGGTCCACACCCGGCACCGTGGTGGAGGCCGGCCTGGGCCGCGGTGCTGCCGGAACGTCGGGCGCGCCGGACGGGCACAAGTCACTGATCAGCCCCATGCCGGCGTACTCCCGCACTGCGGTGATGCCGGCGACGGCGGCGGGTTTGTCCACAAAGGCCGTGGAGACCGCAAGCACTGCGCCGTCCGGGCCTCTGAGCCGGAACCTGAAGCAGGCATCGACGTCAACAAATAGTTCAAATGTGCCTGCCATGATGATCCTCCCGATTGGCGGGCTCCCCTTCCGGACATCGTTGCCACAGAGCGGATGGGAAAGCTTCGCTGCTGCCCGCTGGTTTGGTCCTGATGGCTGAACAGGTAACGTCAGCCCGTTTTAAAAGTCTCGCTGCAGCCTTGGAACGCTCACAAGGTCGGGTACGTAAATCCTAGGTAAATAGGAGTCAACCGCGCCGCGCGGCCTCCGGCGCAGGGCCGGCGGAATGCCTCTAGAGTGGCGGCCAATGGTCACGGCAGTAGGCCACACGGGTGGCCACCGCCGACGCTGGCGGGATCACCCGGTCCCAGGACGGGACGACGTCGTCATTCCCTCCTGACGGCTCCGTTGCCGCTGCGCGGCTCGCGTCGCCGGAAAACCCGGCCATGGCTAGATCGTTGGACAACGTACCCCCCGGTTTCTTGGCTGGAGGCGCACCGGCTCGCATTACGGACCGCCATGCGCCTCACGTCACCCTATCGGCGGGGACAGACGCCGAAACAGGGACTTATGACCGTATCGGGGAACGCAATCGACGCCTAGGCCACAGGACCGGACAGCTTGAGCCGGACACAAAACCGCCTCAAATCCGGCGTCGAATCATCCCAAGTCCCTCCCCGGAGGTCCGGCCGTGCGGCCGACGACAATGGAAGTGTTTCATCCATTGGAATTGGATGTCGTTCCATCAGGGAATCCGAGGCAGTGTTGTGGACAGACCGCGGTCCACTGACAGGAAAGAAGGAAGCGATGTCCCTCAGCGTTGAGGAAATGAACAAGCAACTCCCGGCGGCCAATGTGCTGCCAGGGGAAGCCGTGCCGTATTACATGGCCTCGGGCGAGGGCGCGCGCTATGAGATCAACGGCCAGCTCGTCACAGTCATCGCCCGCGCGGCGGACACCGGCGGGATCTTCAGCGCCGCCTACATTTCCGGTGGCATGGGCGCCGAATCGCCCTTTGTGAGCCACTCGGTGGAGCACAAGACGCTGTATGTCTTTGACGGAATCCTGCACGTCTGGCTGCCCGGCGAAAGCCGCATCCTGACGCCCGGGGACTCCGTGGTGATCCCGCCGGGAACGCCGCACGCGTACCGGATGGCCAGCCACTACACCCGGTTCCTGAACTGGATGACCCCCGGCGGTGCAGAGGCATACTACGAACGCGTCGGCACGCCCATTGATTCGCACGTCCCGCCGGTCACGGCCGGCCGCAGGCTCAGCCTGCGCGAGTGTGCCGAGGTGGGCGCCGAATTCGGCATCACGTTCCCCGACGTCGAGCGGGTGGCACCGTCCTTCAGGCAGGACGCCGGACTCCCGGCCGCCCAGAGCCCCTACTTCCTCAGCGCCGGAGAAGGCGAGCGCATGGTGAGTTACCAGACCATGTTCACGTACCTGTCCCGGCCGGCGAATACAGGATCGAACTATTTTGCCGTCCACACCAAGGGCGCCAAGTCTCCGTATATTCCGCTGCATTTCCACGAACAGCACACGGAAAACTTCCTCTGCACCGAGGGCCGGATGTGGATCTACGCCAACGGTCGCGAGGTCCTGCTCACCAAGGGCGATTTCCTCCACGCTCCGGCGGGAACCATCCACTCCTTCGCGTTCGATTCCCACAACACCCAGATGGTCGGGTTCCTCACCCCGTCGGTCTTCAACGGCTTCTTCGAGTACTTCAACAAGCCCACCGAGGACTACATGTACACCGAGGGCGGCGAACCCTACATGGACATGGAGGGCTTCGGACGGGCCCAGGCCGAGATGGACCTGACCGTGGTGGGTCCCCCGCCCCAGCGCCGCGCAGCGCTGGATATCTGACCGCCGGAGATCACAACGTACGACGGCGGCGGCCTGCGGTTCACGCTGCGGACCGGAGACAGCTATGGCCCGGACTTCCTGAGGAAGTCCGGGCCATCGGCGTTCCCGCCCTCACGATAGTTTCCGATATCGCATGCTGGGGTTCGGGCGGGGGACAGATCAGCGAGCGCGCTGATGCTCCGGCACAGCCGCCCGGTCCGCGACCCGGAGCGCCTGGCGGACCAATGCGCGTCCGTAGTCGTTGCCGTTCGGCGTCCGCATGACGGTGTGCATGTGGAACGGAGCCGGGGTGTCGTTGCTGAGGAAGACTCCTGCGTGGTGGTCCAGTTCCATGATCAGCACGGGGCTTTGCAGCCGGAAGTAGAAGGCGTCCTCCGATTCCCAGCCACCGATCCAGCAGAACCATGTCTCGTCCCAGTGGGCCGCGATCTCCCGCCGGCGGGCCATCCGCGGCCCATCCGGGAGGAGCGCGATGAAGTCTTCCACGAGCTCGTCCAGGATCGTGCGGGCCGCGGCCGGCATCGCGCTGACCGGGATGCCCTCGTAGGGGATCACGCGGTTGTCCTGGAAGCACCCGGCCAGGTGCCGTTCGTCCCCGGGGTGCAGGCGGCCCTCGGGCATGGCCGGGTCCTGCATGTCGGCGAAGACCGTGGCTTTGTCCCGTAGGGGCCCGGGCAGGGACGCCATGAGCCGCCGCGCCAGGGCGATCCGCTCCTTGAAGACCTTCACGCCCTGGTGCGGGCCGGCGTCGATGCTGTCCGGTTCCGCGCCAAGGAACACTGGCGAGACCACGAGCTGGGTCCCTGCCACAAGAACGTTGAGCGCCACGTGGTGGCCGAAGAGCTGCCAGCCCCACGGCGCCGTCTCGGACGGTTCCCCGTACAGGGCGAAGTTGTAGCTGTACTCGTTCATGAGCGCCGGCAGCTCCACGAGCTCGCCGAGGAACCCGTTGATCCGCATGAGGTTCCGCACGAGCTCAAGCCCTGCCGGGCTGAGGCTCGCTTGCAGGACCGCCAGGATCAGCCCACGCACGTCCGGGTCCAGCTCGTCCAGCCGCAGTCCCGTGTCGTGCTGCATGAATTCCGGGTTGGCCCAGCTTTGCCATTCGTGGGCGTCCACGCCATAACAAAGCTGACCGGTCTGGTCCGGCGTGAGGATCTCCAGCAGCTTCCTCGCCGCCGCCACCATCGCGGCCACGGGCGCTTCCTCCCCCGCCGGCGCGGGCTTGAGCGGGTACAGCCCGGGACGGACGACGCCGTCGCTGGTCACCCCCTTAAACGGCTGCGGATAGAGGATCTCCCAGCCCCGGATCATGGGCCCGGCGAAGGAGTCGGTCTTCGCCGCCTCGGCATAGCCGCGGGCATCAAGGCCCCGGATCTGCGCCACCCGCGGGTGGTCGGGCGGGTAGAGATAGTCACGGAAGGACGGCTCGGACACGCGAACTCCTGTCTGGGTCTTGGGAAGGTGTTGCCAGCGGCCAGCCCGCGGCCACGCCAATGGCTGCGGCGGCCCCTGCCGGGTCGGTCCCCCGCCAGGCGATGTGCTGGTCCGGCCGGACCAGCACCGCGTCGGCCTGCCAGTGCGTGGACATGGCGGTCCCGAGCTGGTCGGGGCCGACGGCGACGACGGCCAGCGGAATGCCGCGCACCGCGGCGGCAGCCGGGACTGCTGCGTAGGCCTGCCCGGCCGTGCGGCCGCCCAGGCTTTCGCGGTCCACGAGGAGGGTGAAGCCCGGATCCAGCAGGTCATACAGCGATGTCGTCGCATCGAGCCAGGCATGCGGGAGCAGCGCTCCCGGACTCGCGGAGGGGACATAGGCGACGGGGTCCTCGGCCGGGACCGGCAGGCCGTCCGGAACCACCAACGGCGAGGAGCCGTAGCCGTAGCCGAGCACGAGTCCGAGCGAGTCGAACTCACTTTGCTTGACGGCCAGTGCGTCCCTGGCCACCTGCCGGGCCGCTGCACCGTCCGCACCGTCCAGGCCCAGGGCCGGGTCCGCGAAGTGGTACGCGAGCGCCTGCCCGTTGGCCGCGGCGTCCCGGATGGTCCGGGCCGCCACGGGACGCCGTTCCAGCTCGTAGCTGCCCGGCAGGGCGGGGCCGGCCCAACCGTCGAGGACGGCGGCGATCTTCCAGGCCAGGTTGGCGGCGTCGCCGATGCACGTGTTGAAGCCGTGGCCGCCCCACGGCGGGTTCAGGTGCGCCGCATCGCCGACCAGGAACACGCCGTCGTGCCCGTACCCCGGGGCGAGCAGCATGCGCGCGGTCCACGGATCGGTGGCGATGATCTCGACGTCGACGTCGGTTCCCACGAGGGAGCGGACCAGGCTTCCGGCGTCGGGGGATGCGCTGCCGTCAACGCCCTGGATGATCGCCCACCAGGTGCTCCCGAGGTCTAATCGTCCCACCATGCCCGACACGTCCGGGCCCAGGACCCAGTACTGGACCGCCGGATCGAGCGCGATCGCGGCGGCGAGGTTCTCGGAGCGGAATAGGACACTGATGTTGGAGAGCTCGGCGGAGCCGCCGTCCAGGCGGATGTTCAGGCGCCGGCGCACGGTGGAGGAACCGCCGTCTGCCGCGGCGACGAAGCTGCAGTCGATGGCCCTGCGCCGCCCCGTCGCGTCGGACACCGCCACGCGCGAGCCGAAGCGCCGCGGACCGAAATTCCGGGTTCCGTTGCCCTGGTTGATGTCGAGGTCCTCAACGCTCAGGCCGGTCAGCAGCGTGATGAGCGGGGATTCGGCGACCGCTTCCCGGAGCACGGCTTCCATCACGGGCTGCGGGACCTGCTGACCGCATTCCGGCTGGGGGCCGTAGCGGCCGGGGGCCAGCTGGAACGCCTGGCGGAACCGGGTAATTTCGTGACCGGTGAGGGCCGAGCAGAAGATGACGTCCTGGGCGTACCCGACGGGCAGCGGGGCGGCATTGCGGAGTTTGTCTGCCAGCCCGAGCCGGCGCAGGTGGGTCATGGTCCGTGCGTTGGTGGTCTTGGCCCGCGGCCTGTCGGGGTCGATGCCGATCCGCGGCTCGATCACGACACTCGCGATGCCACGGTGCGCCAGGTCCAAGGCGAGGAACAGCCCGCTGGGTCCCCCGCCGGCGATCAGCACAGGCGTCTGCTCCGGCAGGTCAGCCAGGGCCGCGTTGTCTACGGCGGTCATCAGGCCCGTGCCCGCAGTGAGGGGCCGCCCACGGGCGTAGTCAGCGTTCCCAGCGTGTCGATCTCGACCTCAACGGTGTCGCCGGGCTGCAGGAGCCACGGCGGGGTGCGTACGTAGCCCACGCCCTCCGGGGTCCCGGTGGCGATGACGTCTCCGGGATGCAGGGTGAACGTCTGGCTGATCAGCGCGATGATGGCCGGCACGGAAAAGATCATGTCCCGGGTGTTGCCGTTTTGGACTTCTGCGCCGTTCACCCGGGTCCGGACCTGGAGGCCCTCGCGGAGGTCTCCGGCCTCGTCATGGCTGACCAGCGGGCCGAGGGGCCCGCTGAAGTCGCCGTTCTTGCCCAGAGTCCACTGCGAAGTGAGCTTCTGGGCCCGGCGCGCGGTGAGGTCGTTGAACGTGGAGTAGCCGAAGACGGCCTCCGCGGCGGTGGCCTCGTCGGCGGATTCCACGCGCTGGCCGATGTAGGCGGCAACTTCGCCTTCCCAGTCCAGTCCGGCTTCGCCCGAGGGGACGGGGACCGGTACGTTTCCAACCGAAAGAGACGCCGTCCAGCGCCCGAACAGCGTGGGGTAGGGAGGAAGTTCCTGGTCTTTGTAGCTGCCTTCCGCGGCGTGGGCCTTGTAGTTCAGGCCGACACAGATCACCCTGGCTGAAGCCGGCACCAGCGGGACCTCGGTGACGCTGCCGCGCTCAAGCGAGCTGCCGGACCCCAGCGCGCCAGCAGCTAAGGAGAGCGCTTTTTCCTGCCAGCCGGCGGCATCCGCCCAGAAGTCCTGAACGGTAGCCAGCGGAAAGACCCGCGAATCCGCCAGGGCAGCGACCCATGCCGCGCCGTCGTGGGTTATGCCTATGTACTGCATGTGGAGGGCCTTTCGGGTTCCGCCCGGACGGGCGCGGTGATGGAAATGGTGATCTGTAAAAATCGGCACGGCAAAGCTGCGCGGGGTGCGGGCCGAAGCCTGCACAGCGCGGCGACGCGGGAACGGTGGTGTCAGGGAACGTGCGACTGGCGGAGGAAGAAGTCCACCGTGGCGTCCATGGCTTTCTCCGCGGCCGCCTGGCTGTGATCGGGCAGGATCCACATGTGGTCCGAGTCCTCGATCAGGAGGAGTTCGACGTCGGCGCCGGCGGCTTCCAGCGCCGCCGCGAGGGATGTGGACTGGGCCGCGGGCACGAAGCGGTCCGCGGTCCCGTGGACCAGGAGGAACGGCGGCGCCGCCGGTGACACGTAGATCACGGGGCTGGCGGCCGCGGCTTTGCCGGGAGCCTCGGCCAGGACCGCACCGATGAGCAGTTCCTCGCGGGACCCGGGGTCGTCGGCGCGGGCGACGGCGTTGGGCAGGCATTGTTCGCCCATCCGGGGCAGGTCCGCGGGAGCGTACCAGGCGGCCACGGCTGCGACCTCGCCGGGAGTGTCGCCGTCGGCGCCTGCTGGGGCGTCTCCGGGTGCGAGTCCCACGAGGCTGGCCAGATGTCCGCCCGCGGAGTCGCCCCATGCGTAGATCCGGTCCGGATCCACGCTGTAGTCCTGCGCATGGTCCCGGAGCCAGTGCACGGCGGCCTTTGCGTCTTCCAGCTGCGCCGGGAACTGTGCGGTCGTGCTGAGCCGGTAGTCGGCCGAGACCACGACGAACCCCGCGTCCGTGAGCCGCCGGAACGGGCTGAAGCCGAAGCCGTCCAGCACCGGGCCGAGCGAGGACCGCTCCCCCGCCCGCCAGCCGCCGCCGTGGAAGTGCACGATGGCCGGGAAGCCTTTCCCGGTGTGTTCTGCGGAGGGCAGATAGACGTCCAGCAGCAAAGGTGCGGAGGCTTCGGGGCAGGCGAACTCGATCCCCTTCAGGACCTGTTCTGCTGTCATCTTCGGCTCCTTCTGCTGCTTGCCGGCGTTTCTCGATGTTCCGGCGTCTTCATCAAGGGTGTCTGATGCCCGTCTGCCCCGGCACCAGGCATTTCAATCATTGGAACGGCTTTGCCTGTATGAGTGCCGTCGCCAGGAACGCGAGGCCGTCCTGCACGATCCGGAGCCCCGCGGAGTGGTTCAGGTACCCATGGATGGCTCCTGCCTCGAGGCGGAAATCGACGTCGGTTCCGGCCTGCCGGAGACCGGCCGCGAACGCTTCGGCCGAGTAGCGCAGGTCGTCGTATTCGCAGGCGATGATCGCCGCGGGTGGCAACCCGGAGGGGTCCGCGTTCCCGGGCATGGCATAGGACGACGCCATAGCGACGGGTCCGCCGATGTAGTTCTCCACCAACGCGCGGCAGTCATCCGGCGTGAACCGCAGGAGCCGCGGGAGCCCCTCGAGCACGTCCGCGGTGCCGTCGGCTCCGGCCATGCCACCGGGCGCGGGCAGTTCGGCGTGCAGGAACGGGTACGCGAGGAGCAGCCGGGCCGGCAGCGGCAGTCCGGCGTCTTTGAGGTAGAGCGCGGCGCCCACGGCGAGGTTGCCGCCGGCACTGGCGCCGCCCAGGCACACCCGGCCGGCGTCCGCGCCGAGCTCCGCGGCGTGCTCCACGGTCCAGAGCCAGGCGGTGAGGACGTCCTCGTGCGGTACGGGGAAGTGCACGCCGTCGCGGGCAAGCCGGTAGTCCACCGAGATCACCGCACCGCCGCTCCGGGCGGCGACTTCCCTGGCCAGCTGGTCGGCTTCGCGCATGTCGAGCCCGCCGCCGGCAAATCCGCCGCCGTGCATCCAGACGAGTGCTGGAGCGTCGGCATGGCCAGGGGCACCACCGTAGATCCTGAGCGGGACGGGCCCGTTTGGTCCGCGGGCCTCAACTTCCCGGACGCGGACGTCGGGCGCCTCATAGGGCAGGCTGCCGGCGCTGAAAGCCTCGAGCCGGTCCTGGCCGCCGGGTTGGGCCAGGAGCTCGGAGAACGACCCCGCGCCGGCCAGGTGATGGAGCGCGCCGGCGAGGTCCGGATCCAGGGTCATGGCCGGCGCCCCGCCATAGGCTCAGCGCCGGGCAGCGGAACCCGCGCGCCGGCGGCGTCTCCGAAGGCGGCGTCTCCCGCGGCCGGCAGGGACAGTCCGTGGCCGTAGCGGAAGACGGGGTCTTCGGTATCGAACGGCATGTCCTCCCGCGAGGCCTCCACGGCAGCCATGGACCGCGGGAGGTCAAAGGGCAGCCGGCCCTCCGGCACGGCACGCCCGGTGATGATGTCCGCGAGTGCGTCGGCGTCGGATCCGTAGTTGGCCAGCAGGGCCGCGGCGTGTTCGGCGAGTTCGGGCAGGACGGCGGGCCGTTCGAGGTTGATGTCGATCACCGTGGGTACGGCCTGGCAGATGGCGGTGACACGCTCGATCTCCTCCGGCGCGAAGGCCAGGTTGCCGCAGTGGAAGAAGGATTCGAAGCCCTCGCCACGCACTTCGAACGGGGTGCGCAGCCGGAGAATCGCGAGGTCCGCGGCCTCCGGCGTCGGGACGGCGATGAAGCCCGGCCCCAGGTCCCCGGCCGTGAGGCCTTCGAGGTAGACCCTCGCCCCTTCGGTCAGCGGCAGGGTCGGGACGCCGTCGACGTCCTTGTTGGTGAGGAGTGTGTAGGACCGGCGCTGCATGGCCCGCCCGGCCGCCCGGAATTGCGGGGTTCCCACCGAGGTGTCGGCGGCGGCCGCGTCCACCAGGGGATTCTCGAACAGCCCCAGGAGGAATTTCTCCTCCAGCAGCTTGCGGACGGAGACGTCCAGCCGGTGCTCGCTGAGCTTCCCTGCCCGGACAGCGCCGGTCATGAGTTCAACGCAGCTTTCGCCGCCGATCTGGTCCACACCGGCGTCCAGCGCCTTAAGCAGCCGCTCCTCGGGGGTCAAATGTTCCACGCCCCATGCCCGGGCCGGGAAGACCCTGCCGAAAATATCCCCGTCGGTGAGGATGCCCCAGTCCGAGCACACGATGCCGCCGAAGCCGAGCTCTTCCCGCAGGAGTTCCGTGAGGATGCGCTTGTTGAAGGCGAAGCCCACTTCCTCGTATTCGGTCCCGACCGGCATGCCGTAGTAGGGCATGACCTGGCGCGTGCCGGCGTCGACGGCTGCCCGGAAGGGCAGCAGGTGGTAGTCGAAATTGCCGCCGGGATAGACCTGTTCGCGGCCGTAGCTGAAGTGCGGGTCCTCCCCGTTGAGCTGGGGGCCGCCCCCGGGGAAGTGCTTGGTCATGGTGGACACGGACTCCGTCCCGAACGTCTCGCCTTGGAAGCCGCGGACGTAGGCGCCCACCAGGTCCGCGGCGAGCTCGGCGCTCTCGCCGAACGTGGCGGCACCGCGGGACCAGCGCGGTTCGGTGAAGACGTCAACCTGGGGGTGCAGCGCGGCCCGGATGCCCACCGCGCGGTACTCCTGCCGGGCGACATCGGCAAACTCCTCCACGGCGTCGGGGTCCCCGACGGCAGCGAAGCCGAGCGCTTCGGGCCACTGGGAGAACGGGCCGGCCAGGGCCCCGGTGCCCGGGTTGTCCGTGTAGGCGTGGCGCGGGTCGGTGGAGAGTGTGACCGGGATGCCCCAGCCGGTTTCCGCGGCGATCCGTTGGATGCTGTTGTGCCATTCGGCGAGTTCCCGGGCCTGGGTAGCGGCGCCAATGATGTTGAAGTGGTTGATCCGGCGCTCGCGGATCAACTCCTCGGCCGGGCCTGTGCCGAGCGCGAACGGGAGCGCGCCGTGGAACATCAGGCCCGCCTTGTCCTCGAGCGAGAGCCGGGACAGGAGGTCCTGGACGCGTTGCCCGACGGGCAGGGCGGCGTCCTGGTAGGGGTAGCGGGTGGTGGCGGGGGTCATGGCTGGCTCAATTCGTTGGAGAGGAAAGTGACGGCGGCGTCCAGGATGCTGTCGATCCGGTCTTCCGCGCCGAAGAAGCAGTGGTCTGCGCCGTCGACGACGACGACCTCGTTGCGGATGCCCGCGGCGTCAAGCGCCTGCGAGAGGATCATGCTCTGGGACAAGGGCACGAGAGCGTCGCTGTCGCCGTGGATCAGCAGGAACGGCGGCGCGTCTGCGCTGACGTGGCCCAGCGGGCTGGCGGCCTCCAGCAGCTCCGGGTCGCCGGAGCCGCCAACGAGCATGGGTCCCGGTTCCAGGCTCATCCCGGCCGGTACGGCGGCAACCATGGGGCCGGCAAGGAGGCCGTCCGGGAGCTGCATCGGGGGCATGAGGGGCAGCGAAGATACCCCATAGAAGTCCACGACGGCGGAGACCGCGCTGGAGGGCCCCTGCGCCCCGATCCCGCCTTCGAGGTCTTCCCGGCCGGCGGTCAGGCCCAGCAGTGCCGCCAGGTGGCCGCCCGCCGATTCGCCCCAGGCGCCGATCCGGTCCGGATCGATCCCCAACTCCCGGGCGTGTGCGCGGAGGTAGCGCACCGCCGCTTTCAGGTCATGCAACTGGGCCGGGAAGGCTGCTTCGAGGGCCAACCGGTAGTCGACGGTCGCACAGGCGATCCCTGCCGCGTTGAGCCGGGAGAAGACCGAATTCACGGGGAACGTGGGCGGCAGCTCACGCCGGTCGCCCAGCTGGAAGGCGCCCCCGTGAACCCAGAGCACCAGTGGCACCGGACTCTTAGCCTTGCCGCCGTGCCCGCCGGTCCGCGGAAGCCAGATGTCCATGGCCAGCGGACGGAACCCGATAGTCCTGACGTAGCTGACTTCCCGGTGCACGTCGGAGATCGCGGACACTTGGACGGCCGTGCCCGGGCCATCGAAGGCAGGGAAGGCGGGACCCGCGGCTCCGGCCAGGGGTGCCGCTCCGGCCGGGGGTGCCGGAGCGTCGGGGCTTCCTGCCATTTCGCTTGCTACGGTTTCAGTAGTGGTCATGCTGCGCTCCTGATGAGGTCGGGGTGGTTCACGGCTGCAAACCGTGTTCAGTTATGGGCGGGGACGGTCACTGGCGGGAACGGGCGCTGCCGGGCTAGTGGATGCTGCGAGGGTGACGGACACGGCGAGGGGTCCGGACAGCGCGGCCGGCGCGGCCCCGGCGTGTTCGGCCGGCGCGATCCTGAAGGTGGTCGCCTCGTCGCACCAGCCGCGTCCGGCGTTCCAGTGCTGGAAGGTCCGCCGGGGCAGCGTCACCGTGATCTCCCGGCGTTCCCCGGCCGGGATGGGGGCCGTCGCGAAGCCGGCCAGCCAGAAGTCAGGGCGTTCCACGGCCGATTCCGGGGCGTCGGCGTAGATCTGGGCCAGATATTTTCCGGCCCGGGACCCGGTGTTGCGGACGGTCAGCACGGCCTGGAGGTCGTCCCCGGGCGCCGGTGCCCCGAGCAGCCTGAACCCGTCCACCGCGAACGTGGTGTAGCCGAGGCCGTGGCCCAGCCAGTACGCCGGGGCGGCGGGCTGCCCGGTTTGACTGGCGTGCGTGGCTTGTCGGGCCCAGCCGCGGTATCCGACATGGAGCCCCTCCGTGTACTCGAGCCGACCGTGCCGCGGGCGGGTGTCCCGGACCGGAGCGTCAGCTAGCGCGGCCGGCCAGGTGGTCGGCAGGTGCCCGCCGGGTTCGGTGTCGCCGAACAGCACGTCGGCCAGGGCGTTGCCGAATTCCATGCCCGGGAACCAGACCAGCAGAACGGCGGCGGCGTCGTTGCGCCAGGGCATTTCGACGGGGGCACCGGCGTTGACCACCACCACCGTGCGCGGGTTGGCCGCGATGACGGCGCGGACCAGGTCATCCTGCCGGCCCGGCAGCGCAAGGGATGTCCGGTCGAAGCCCTCGCTTTCGACGCCGCCGGAAGTCCCCACCATGACGACGGCGACGTCCGCGGCACCTGCTGCGGCAGCGGCCTTGGCAATCTCGAGGTCGGCCGGCCCGCGGGGTTCGTCGACGGCCAGCCCCACGCGGAACAGGGCGGCATCCGGATGCCAGGTGTAACGCAGCGTGAGCCGCACCGGCTCCCCCGCCGCCAGTTCGACGTCGGCGGCTTCCTCCGGCGCGCCGATCAGCACGGCCTCGATGTCCGCATAGCGGTGGCGCGAATCCGCGGCCGCCACGCTCTCCCCGTTGACCTCCAGGGTGGCGTGCCCAATAGCTTTGAGACCCAGCTTCCAAAGGCCGGAAACCTGCGGGGTGAAAATTGTTTCGATGTCGACGGCGGTGGCGCCGTCAGGGATGGCCCCGGCGCCCCGGGTGAGGGTGGTGCGGGGACCGTATTCCTCCGCGAGGGTGCCGGCGGCTCCCCGCCAGGTTAGCCGGACGCGCCGTTGCCCCGAGCCCGGCGCGCGGCCCGGCGCCTGGCCCGGCGCGTGACATTCGGCGTCGCGGGGTTCGCGAAGGCCGTCGGAGAGCCAGGCACCCTGGACCGTGGTGAGCTGAGCGCCGTCGCCGAGCCGGGCACGCAGGCCGGCAGCGGGCGCTACCGTGTAGGACGGGAACACCGATGCGCTGCCGCCGCCCTGGGTCCGGGGGTCCATGGCCGCCGGGCCGATTACGGCGAGGGACGTGATGTCGCGGGGTGCGAGCGGGAGGATGCGGTCGTGGTTTTCCAGGAGCACGAATCCTGCCGCCGCGGCCTCGCGTGCGACGGCGGCTCCGGCTTCAGGTCCGGCCTTGGGTTCCGCCGGTTCCTGCCGGCGGCCCTCCTCCACGCGCCGGCCCAACGTGAGCAGCCGGCGCACCTTCCCGTCGATCACGGCCTCGGGGACCAGCCCGGACGCGTTGGCTTTCACCAGCGGGTCGCCCCACAGTTCTTCCGGTCCCGGCATGGCGAGGTCCGTGGCGGACAGGGCCGAGTCCACGGTGGAGTACACCGCATGCCAGTCGGACACCACGGCGCCGTCGAATCCCCACTCGGTCTTGAGCGGGTTCTCTGTGAGGGGATTTTCGGTCATGGGCTTGCCGTTGACGCCGTTGTAGGCCGCCATGATCATCCACGGCCGGGCCTGTTTGACCACCCGTTCAAACGGTGCGAGGTACACCTCATGCAGGGTCCGTTCGTCGATCAGGTTGTTGACGGTCATCCGTTCGGTCTCCGCCTCGTTGGCGACGAAGTGCTTGGGGCAGGCACCAATGCCCTGGCCCTGGATTCCGTCGACATAGGCGGCTGCCAGTTCACCGGTGAGGAGCGGGTCCTCGGACAGGCATTCGAAGTTACGGCCGGCCAAAGGGGATCGGTGCAGGTTCATGGTGGGTCCGAGCACCACGTCCACCTCCTGCCGCCGTGCCTCGGCGGCCAGCAGCCTGCCCACCCGGGCCATCAGCCGCCGGTCCCAGGAAGACGCCAGGCATGTGGCGGACGGCAGGTTCACCGAGCCGGCGGCCTCGTTGTCGCGGTGGCCCCGGACCCCCACGGGTCCGTCGGACACGGTGATCTTCGGCAGGCCGAGGCGCGGCTCGGCGTGGGTGAACCACAGGCCGGAGCCGCTCAGGAGCCGGATCTTCTCAGCCACCGGAAGGGTGCGGATCGCGTCGTCGACGTCGGCGTCAAAGCTCGTGGAGGTCATTCTTTAGTGCTCCTGATCGTGGGGTGTCTTCAATTGCCAGCCTGTTTTCCCGTCGGCGGGGTGGATAACGGACTTACGAAGCGACGGCCGCTGCCTACACCGCGGCGGACGTCAGTCGGTGCGCGCCGGCACCCACGGTGCGGGAGTCCTGTCCCGGCAGCCGGATCTCCGCCTCCACTCCGTCAGGGATCATCGCGTCGAGTTCCAGCGCGCCGTCCGCCGACGTCCGCCACTCGACAGCGATGGTGCCGTGCGGGCTGCGGAGGCTGGTCTTGGCCCAGTCGATGCCGCTTCCCGGCACGGGCGCGATAAGCACCTTGGAGTAGCCGGGGGCCAGGGGCCGGATACCGCCCACATACTTGTGCAGCCAATCGGCGATGGCACCGAGCGCGTAGTGGTTGAAGCTCGTCATCTCGCCGGGGTTGATGGTGCCGTCGGGCAGCATGGAATCCCACCGCTCCCAGACGGTGGTAGCTCCCATGGTTACCGGGTACAGCCACGACGGGCACTCCTGTTCCAGCAGGAGCCCGTAGGCCTCCTCGATGTGTCCGGTATCGGCCAGGGCGCCGGTGATAAACGGGGTTCCGGCGAAGCCCGTGGAGATGCGGTACTGGTTGTTCCGCACCAGTTCGGCGAGGCGGGTGCCGGCAAAGTCCCGCTGCTGGCTGGTCTGCAGGACGTCGAAGGCGATGGCCAGGGCGTAGACGGTGGTGCAGTCGCTACGGATCGTGCCGTCTGCGGCAACGTAGTGGGTGTTGAAGGCCGCTTTGACCCGTTCGGCGAGGCGGCCGAACGTGGCGGCGTCGGCGTCGTGCCCCAAGAGCGCAGCCGTAGCCGCCGTGATCGACGCCGTGCGGTAAAGGCATGCGGTGGCGACGACGCCGGTGTCCGCCTTCGCGGCCCACGGCTGGTCCGGCGCGGCGTCCGGGTCCAGCCAGTCGCCGAACTGGAAGCCTTCATCCCAGAGTCCGGCGGGCGATAGCAGGCCTTCCACCCGGCGTGTGTGAGAAGCCATCGAGCCATACTGGTCCTTGAGCACGGTGTCGTCGCCATAGGCCTCCCACAGCGCCCAGGGCACCCACACGGACGCATCGCTCCAGATGGCCGAGGATTCCGGTGCCGGGAATTCCGGTGGCTGGGGGCAGTACTTCAGCGCGTCCGGCACTGTGATGGGAACGAGCCCGCCGGCGGCTTTTTGTTCTGCGGCCAGGTCCAGCAGCCAGTCCTGAAGGAATCCCTTGACGTCGTAGAGGAAGGCGGCCGTCGGGGCGAATACGGCGATATCTCCGGTCCAGCCGAGCCGTTCGTCGCGCTGCGGGCAGTCGGTGGGGAGGTCCAGGAAGTTTCCCTTCAGGCCCCAGACGATGTTGTGGTGCAGCTGGTTCACCAGCGGGTTGGAGCACTCGAAACGGCCGGTGCGTTCAAGCGCGGAGTGCACCGCCACGGCCTCAAGGGATGCCGCGGTCAGCTCGCCGGGCCAGCCGGTGACCTCCGCGTAGCGGAACCCGTGGAAGGTCCTGCTCGGTTCGAAGAAGTCCTGGCCGCCGGAGAGGATGAAGGTGTCGGTGGCCGCGGCCGAGCGCAACGGCCGGGTCCCCAGCTCGCCGTCTTCCAGTACTTCGGCGTGGCGCACTGTGATGGTGGTGCCGGCCTCGCCCTGGACGGTGAAGCGCAGCCAGCCCACCAGGTTCTGGCCAAAGTCCACCAGTGTCTTGCCGCCCGGTGAGGTGAAGATCTCCACCGGTTTGAGGACCTCGTTGCGCACCACCGGCGGCCCGACGGGGTCTGCCAGGCGGTCGGCGTCGAACTCCAGCTCGTGGACCCCGACCCAGGTGCCTGACCGCGCGCCGGCCGGCGCAGCGGCGCCGGTGTCGAACCCCGGCCGGGCCCAGCCCTCCGGTTCCCGCCGAGCGTCAATGGCCTGTCCGTCGTAGAGGTCGTTGGCCGTGGTCGCGGACGGCCCCGACTGCCAGGACGGGTCCGAGGCAATCGTCTGGACGTGGCCGTCGGCGAATTCGATGTCCAACTGACCGAAGAAGCCCAGCTCATCGCCGTACAGACCCGATTTGCCGTGCCAGGCCAGGCGTCCGCGGTACCAGCCATTGCCAAGCGCAACGCCGATCACCGTGTCGGGTTCCACGAGCGCGGTCACGTCGTAGCTGCGGTAGCGCAGGCGCCATTCATAGGAGCTCCAGCCGGGGCTGAGAACGTCATCGCCGACCGGGACGCCATTGATCTGTGCCTCGTAGATTCCGAAGGCGGTGGCCCGCAGCTGCGCGGTCACCACGGGGCCGTGGCCCTCGTCGAGCCGGAATTCCTTGCGCAGGAGGGGTGCGCCGTCGAAGTCTTGATCGGCGGCGATCATCGTGGCGGACCAGGGTGCCGGGGTCATGTGGTGTCTTCCGTTCTTGTGCTGGTTTTCGTGGGAGGGGCTGAGGGGTGACGCGGGTGGCGCGGCCTCAGGATTCGCGGGCGGCTCAGGCGTAGTGGCAGGCGACGGCCGACATGCCCACCGTCCGCAGGACGGGGCGTTCGGTGCGGCACAGGTCCGTTGCCAGCGGGCACCGCTGGCTGAAGGGGCAGCCGCCGGGCGCGGCGGCCGCGGCTGCCGCGGTCCGGACACCGAGCGCTTCCCGTTTTTGCCGTCGTTCGGCCTGTTCTGCCGGGCGGGGCACGGGCGAGGCCGCCACCAGCGCCTGGGTGAAGGGGTGGTGGGGGGACTCCGTGACGGCGGCGGCGGGCCCGCTTTCCATGACCTGGCCGCGGTAGAGAACCACGACGCGCTGGGCGAGGAACTGGACCACGGAGATATCGTGCGCGATGAAGAGGTAGCTCAGTCCCCGTTCGTCCCGGAGGTCGGCAAGAAGGTTCAGCACTTGGGCCTGGGTCGAGAGGTCTAGCGCGCTGACCGCTTCGTCGCACACTACGAGCCTCGGTTCGCAGATCAGTGCCCGGGCGACGGCGATCCGCTGCCGCTGGCCGCCGGAAAACTGACCGGGATAGCGGTCCACGGCCTCGCGGGGAAGTCCCACCCGCACCAGCATGTCCTCGGCGCGCTGCCGCGCTTCCCCGGCGGCCATGCCACGGATCCGCAGCGGCTCGGCAAGCGACGCGCCGATGGTCTGCCGGGGGTTGAGCGAGGAGTTCGGGTCCTGGAACACGGCCCTCAGCTCCCCGCCAAGTTCGCGGCGCCGTGCCGCGCTGGCATGGGTGACGTCTGTTCCGTTGTACCGGATCGAACCCCCGCTGCACTTCTCCAGCCCCAGAATGGCCTTGCCGATCGTGGACTTGCCGGAGCCTGACTCCCCCACCAGGCCCACGGTTTCCCCGGGCCGGATGCTGAAGCTCACGCCGTCCACCGCCGCCGGCGCGGTGGCGGCCTTCCGGCCCCGGCCGTAACGGACCACCAGGTCCGCCACGTCCAAGAGCTGCTGACCGGGAGCCGGTACCGTTTCGTCCTGCCGTGCTGCCGTTTCGACGCTCATGCCTTATCCCTCTCAACATTGTCCCCCGAAGGAATGTCCCGCGAAGGAATGTCCCGCGAACGAACGTCCAGTACGCGGTGGCCCGGTACGTCGGTGGCCACCCATTCCAGGCCCTCGACGGCCAGTTCATCGGCCTTGACGCAGCGCACCACGCCGTCGTCGGAGCCGGAAGGCACCAGCGGAACCGGCGCCACGCAGGCTGATCCGGCAAACTGGCACCGCGCCATGAACCGGCAGCCGCCCGGCCAGTCCTTGGGCTGCGGGACCTGGCCGTTGATGGTGGCGAGGCGTTCGGGCATGTCCGCGGCGGTGTTGGCGTGCGGGTCGGCGGCCAGCAGCGCCAGGGTGTACGGGTGGCGCGGGTTGTCGAGGATGTTGGCGGTCCGGCCGCTTTCCACCACCTGGCCTGCGTACATGACCGCAACGGTGTCGCAGATGTCCGCGACCACGCCGAGGTCGTGGGTCACCATCACCACGGACATGCCGGTGTCTTTCACCAGGGTCCGCAGCACCGAGAGGATCTCCGCCTGTACCGTCACGTCAAGGGCGGTGGTGGGTTCGTCCGCCACGAGCAGCCTGGGCCGTCCGGACAGGGCCAGGGCAATGGCCACGCGCTGTGCCATGCCCCCGGAGATCTGGTGCGGGTAGGTCCTGAGGATGCGTGCGGCGTCCACGATGCCCACCTTTTCGAGCAGGCCCAGGGCTTCGGCCCGGGCTTCGGCTTTCCCGATGCCGCGCAGACGCCGGACGGTGGAGACGAGCTGGTAGCCCACTGTGAACATGGGGTCCAGTGCCCGCATGGGTTCCTGGGAGATCAGCGCGATGTCCCGCCCCCGGACACCCTCCATCACGCCTTCCGGGGCGCCGGCAAGGTTCCGGCCGTCCCACAGGATCTGGCCGCCGGTGACGGCTACGCCGGAGGGCAACAGGCCGAGCAGGGACAACGCCGTCATCGTCTTGCCGCAGCCCGATTCGCCCACGAGTCCCAGCACGGTCCCCTGCCCGACGTCGAAGGAGACGTCCGTGACCAGCGGCGTGCCGCCGTCGACCCCTACCGAGAGTCCGCGGACGCTCAGGCGGCCTGAAGGAGACGGAACAGCCGGGGCTTCCGGTGCCGCGACGGCGGACGCAGCGGCCCGGCGTCGGCGCTCCGCGGCCGACGGCAGGTGCGAGGCGGATGCATTCGGCGATTTGCCCAGGGCGTTGCCGATCGCGTTGGCCGCGACGACCGTCAGGGCCAGGACCGCGCCGGTGGGGACCATGAGCCACGGGGCGTCGTAGACGTGCTGGGATGCGCCCTGGATCATGCCGCCCCAGCTGGGCTGCGGGATGGGCGGACCAAACCCGATGAAGGCCAAGCCGGCCTGGATGAGCATGCCCACCGCGAAGATGAGGGCGGACTGGACCACGATCGTGTTGCTCAGGCCCGGCAGCACGTGGCGCATACTGATGCCGAGGGCGCTGACACCGTCCACTTTGGCGGCGTCGACATAGAGCTGGGACTGCAGGGCGGTGGCCTGTCCCAGCATCACGCGGTAGATGCCTGCCGAGATGAGGACGCCCAGGATCGCCATGATGACGGGAATGTTCGTACCCACAGCTCCGATGACCGCAAGGATGATGACCGTTCCGGGCAGAGACATCATGATTTCGGTGGCACGGCTGATCACTCCCTCCGTTCGCACTCCCGCGGCGGCCACCATCGCCAGGATGGTCCCGAGCCCGACGCCGACAATCACCGTGATGAGCGATGTCCCCAGGGTGCCGGCGGCCGCGGCGAAAATGCGGCTGAGCAGGTCCCGTCCGAGTTCGTCGGTGCCCAGCCAGTGGGCGGCCGTGGGACCGGACAGGACGGCGGTGAAATCCTGGTCTTCAGTCTTGTACGGCAGCCACCACGGTGCGGTGAGGGAGGCAACCACGAGGGCGACCAGCCAGGTGATGCCTGCCACGGCACCGGGCGAGGCAACCAACCGGCGGGCGGACAAGCGGCGTGAAAACAGGCCGGCGAACGCGGTCCTGGGACGGCGCCCGGGCCGAGCTCCGGCGGTGGTGTCGGTGACTGCGTTTGTAGCTGTATCTTCCGCGTCTGCGGCGACGGGAGCGGGGGCGACGGGAGCGGGGGCAACGGAAGGGATCATGAGGCACGCAACTTCGGATCGAGAAACTTGGTGGCGAGTTCCAGCACCAGGTTCACGGCCACCACCACAACGGTGGCGACCACCACCACACCCTGAACTGACGGGGCATCGTGGGTGCTGACGGAGGTCTGGACTGCCTGGCCGAGGCCCGGCATGGCGAACAACTGCTCGGCGATCACGGAACCGCCGAACAGTCCGATGAACTGCACGGCGATACCGGCCACAATCGGCAGGCTGGCGTAGCGCAGGGCGTGAACGTACAGGATTTTCCACGTGGGAGTGGCCGTTGCCCGGAGGGTCCGGATGTGTTCCTGCTGCAGGGCCTCCAGCATGGATGCCCTGGTCTGGCGGGCGATGAAGGCCGCACCGCCCACGGCGAGCGTGATCACCGGCAGGGCCAGGGACAGGGCCCAGTCCTGGGTTGAAACCTCGAAGGGGACGTAACCGGTGGCCGGAAAGACCGAGGACTGAACGGCGAAGAGGTACACAAAGATGATGCCGATCCAGAAGGCTGGCAGCGCCACGGCCAGGCCGCAGACGGCGCCGACGATCCGGTCGACCATCCCGCCGCGCACGGCGGCCGTCACGCCGAGGGCGATTCCGAGCACAGCGCTCAGGAGCGTGGCTCCGGCGGCCAGGACCGCCGTCACCGGCAGCCTGTTAGCGAGGTCGGCGCTCACTGACCGGCCGTCGATCAGGGACACTCCGAAGTCTCCCTGGGCTGCGCTGCCGAGCCACCGAAAGAACTGGGCCGGAAGCGGATCGGACCAGCCGAGCTTCTCGTTGACCCGATTAATGGCCTCCTGGGACGCGCCGGCGCCGAGGGACACGGCTCCCGGGCTGCCCGGCATTGCATGCACCAGCAGGAACGCCAGGACCGCAACCAGCAGCACGGTGGCCAGCGCCATCAGCAGGCGCTTTGCGACGTAAATCGCCATGATGACCTCCATCGGTCGGGGCCGCCGGACGGCCTTCGCCTGCAAGGTGAAGGCCGTCCGGCAGGGTGGGTGATCAGTTGGCCGGTGCGTAGGACGAGAGCAGCGGGTAGGCGTTCGTGCCGGCGAACTCGACCTGCTTGATCTTCTTGGTGTTGTAGCCCTGGTTGGTGAGGGCCTCATAGAGCGGGATCATCCAGCCGGATTCCACGAGCCGGGTGTTCAGCTTGGTCAGCGCAGCCTTTTGCGCGGCGTCGTCCTTCGCAGCGGCAGCCTCACCGGTGGCGGCGCTGAGCTGGTCGTCCGTGGCCTTCTGGACGTTGGTGAAACCGCTCAGGATCGCGCCGTACATCAGGCCCACCGGGTTGTCCCAGCTCAGCGGCGCGTAGCCCAGCGGAGTGGTGGCGACGGCGGCAAACGCCTCGTCGGTGGACGTCGCCATCTTGACCTGCATGGTGATGCCGACGGCGGCAAGATCCTTCTGGACGGCCTGGAGGTCGGTCTGCGTGGTGGCGCTCGCAACGATGGTGAATTCGAAGCCGTTGGCGTAGCCCGCCTCGGCCAGCAGGCTCTTGGCCTTGGCGGGGTCGTACGCGAACTGCGTGTTCAGCGCCGCCGTGAAGCCGGCCGAATCCTTGGGCAGCGCGTTCCACGCCGCGATGTCGCCCTTGTGCAGGGCATCGACGAGGGCCTGCCGGTTGATGGCGTACTGGAATGCCTGGCGGACTTTTTCGCTCGCGAAGGCCGGCGACGTCTTGCCGGTCTTATCGAAGGAGATCATGGTGTTCACCGTGCCGCCGATCTGGGAGACACCCACGCCCTTGGACTTGGCGAAGTCAACTGTCGGCGAAGTCAGCTGGGCGACGTCCACCTGACCGGAAACGAGGGCATTGGCGCGGGCCTGCGGATCCTGGATGACGCTGAAAACGATCTTGCTGTAGGGGTATTTCGCGGCGTCGGCGCTCTTGTCGTTCTTCTGCAGGACGTATTTGTTGCCCTTCACGGTGGAGGCGTCCAGGGTGTACGGGCCGGAGCCGTCCGGCTTGGCGGCGAGGCTTGCCGTGTCAGCGGCCCCGGACTTGCCGACGATCATGCCCAGGGTGGAGGCCAGGTTCTTCTCGAAGCCCGGCTGCGCCTTGGCAAATGTCAGGGACACCTGGGTGGGGCTGACGACGTCCACGGACGTGACTTCCTGGGCGCCGCCCTTGGCGATGGCCGAGTACGCCGAGAGCGCGGGATCCGTGCGGCGGTCGAAGTTGGCCTTCACCAGCGCGGCGTCCAGTGTGGACCCGTCCGTAAACGTCACGCCCTGCTTGAGCGTCAGGGTCAGTACGGTGTTGTCGGCGTTGTAGCTGAAGCCGGTTGCCAGCCCCGGACCAACAGAGCCGTCCGCCTGGAGGGTCATGAGGTTGTCGTAGAGGCCTTCAAAGAACTGCCGCTGGGCGTCGGAGACCCGCAACGGGTCGAAACCGAAGGACGCACTGTCACTCTCGACGCCGATCGTCAGGGTGCTCTTGTCCACGGCGGAGGCCGCCTGGCCGGAGCCGCCGCAGGCAGTCACGGAGCTGAGCAGCAGGACACCGGCCAGAACGGCCGCGCTCCGTCGGGCGGTGGGGTTCAGAAGTTTCATGTAGTGCGCCTTCGCATTCTCTCTAAAACAACGGGATAGTCGACATCTGGTGTGGGGGCCCGGCGTAGTGCGGACCCGCCCAACGTTGGCGGTCCGGCGGCTGTGCCTCCGGGCCGTTCCGTCAGATGTGCTCGGGTGGACCGGCTCCATCAAGAGTCGTCGGCAGACGCAAGGCCGTCACATGTGAATTTCATTGGTTGAAACACTATTGTGGTGAGCGTCACTGGCGACGAAGAAGGAACGATGACGAATGACGGCACCCGCGGACAGGTTAACGACCGCTGAAAAACCCGCCGCTGCGCGCGGCAAGCGCCCCAAGCAGGGCGAGCCGGTGATCGACCGGGCCCTCAGCCTGCTCGCTGTCTTCACGGACCGCCGTCGGGCGCTGACCTTGTCCGAGCTGGCGCGCTACGCCGACATGCCCGCCCCCACGGCGCTGCGCCTCATCGCCCGCCTGGTCGCCTGGGGCGCTTTGGAACGGCTCGATGACGGCCGCTACGTCGTGGGCGTCCGGCTGTGGGAAATAGCGTCCCTCTCCCCCAGGGGCCATGGCATCCGCGAAATCGCACTGCCCTACCTGGAGGACCTCTTTTCCGTGACCCGGCATCATGTGCTGCTGGCCGTGCGGGACAGGAACGAGGCCGTCCTGATCGAGCGGCTCTCCTCCAAGCAGGCCACGGAAGTGGCCTACCGGGTGGGCGGCCGGCTCCCCCTCCGCTCTACCGCCGTCGGTCTGGTGTTGATGGCCGGCGCGGACGCCGCATTCCAGGAAAAGATCCTGAAGGAGCCGGCAGAGACCGAACCGGGCGTCGCCGCCATGCCGGAAGGCCAGCTGCGCCGCACCCTCTCCGACGTCCACCGGACCGGCATTGCCATGATCCGCCGCTCCGCGCCGTCGCTGACCGTTTCCGTGGCCGCCCCCGTCTTTGATGCCCAGGGCGCCGTGGTGGCCGCACTGTCCATCGTGGTTCCGGACGGGACCACCCCGCCAAATGTCCTGGCTCCGGCCGTGATGGCCACCGCCCGGGCGGTATCTCGAAACCTTGGATTCCGGACGGCCCTGGCCGACGACGTCCGCACCTTGTCCGAGGGCTGAACCGACATCCCCGGCCTTCCAACCATTGGAAGTGCCGGTGCGGCGCACGCCAGGCGGTCCCTAGCGTAGGGACTCCCGGCGATAGGAATCCGGGTATGAGATATTCAGCGACGGACGGAGCAGCGGTGGTTGGCAGTGAAGTCGGGACGGGCCAGCCGAGGACCTCCTCGGGTGCCGCCGCCCCCGTCATTCCCGGATTCTTTCCGGATCCGACGATCTGCCGCGTGGGTGGGGACTACTTCCTGGCCACCTCAAGCTTCGAATATTTTCCAGGGGCACCCATCTTCCACAGCCGGGACCTCGTCACGTGGGACCAGATCGGCAATATCCTCACACGTCGGAGCCAGTTCGCCGCCGGCGACGGGCGCGCTTCCGGTGGAATCTTCGGATCCACCCTCCGGCATCACAACAACAAATTCTGGTTCGTGACCACCAACATGAGCGATTTCGGCGGCGGCCATCTTTTGATGCACGCCGAAAGTGCGGCCGGCCCGTGGAGCGACCCCGTGCAGATCACGGGGACGTTGGGCATCGACCCTGACATCGCGTGGGACAGCGCCGACAACTGCTACCTTACCTGGGTAGGCTTCGGTCCCGGCGAGAACGAGTCCGGCATTGTCCAGGCCCTGCTGGATCCGCAGACCGGCCGGCTCCTGGAACGCCCCAGAAAGCTCTGGCAGGGAACCGGCCTTGCCTATCCGGAAGGTCCCCACCTGTATCAGGCGGGCGGCTGGTGGTACCTGGTCCTGGCCGAAGGCGGCACGGAACGCGGTCATGCCGTCTCCGTCAGCCGGAGCAAGGCACCGGGCGGCCCCTTCGAACCTCATCCGGACAATCCGGTCTTCAGCCACCGCAGCACCGCAGCCACAGTCCAGAACGTGGGCCACGCCGACCTCGTCGAGACAGTCGACGGCGCCTGGGCGGCAGTCTATCTGGGCGTGCGCCCGCGCGGCAGCGTTCCGGGATACCACGTCCTGGGCCGCGAAACGTTCGTCTCCGGCATCGTGTGGGAACAAGGCTGGCCGCGTTTCGACGAGGACCGCTATCAGGTTCCCGCCAGCGACACCTCGTTCTCCGATGACTTCTCCGGCGACCTTCCCCACATGCGCTGGATTGCACCCGGAACAGACCTCGCCTCGTTCACCGCCAAACTTGCCGCCGGCATACACATCACAGGCGCCGGCACCGCCACAGCGACGGCGCCCCTCATGGCAACCAGGGTGCGCGACTTTGAGTGGAGCGGGCGGGCCACGGTGCACCCCTCTCCGGAGGCGGTGGTGAGGCTCGTGCTCAGGGTGGACGATTCCCACTGGTATGCCGTCGAGGCCGGTCAGCGCCATATACGGGCGGTGGCACGGATCGGAACACTTCATCAGGACATGGGAATCGCGGAGTGGGATCCGTCCGCGGGTCCCCTGCAGCTGGAGATTTCCTGCAACGACGCGCCGTGTGCCGGGCAGCCGGGTAAGAACACCGGCCCCGATGAAGTCTCCCTCGGTTTCCGGCAGGGTGGACGCTCGAGCACCGTTGCCCGGCTGGACGGCCGGTACTTGTCCAGCGAGGTCGCCGGAGGTTTCACCGGGCGTGTCATCGGACTGTCGGTCACTGGAGGCAGCGCCGTCATCGAACAGTTCGACTACAGGCCGCTCGTCCGCGGGCGGCTGGACGATCATGGCAGTCCATGCATCGAAGGAGAGCTGGGAGAAATTCCGGGACACGATCCTCATGCCCCGGATGCAGGCGGGCATTGAAGGCGGCTTCGCCTCGCCGCCCGAAGAGGCTGTCGTCGATCTCTACAAGGTCATGCCCTGGCATCAAACAGCACGGGGCACCCCCGGCGCGGGCTTTCCTCGCCGGTCAACGGGCCTGTGCAGCGGCTTTCGGGCGAACCACCAGCACCGGGCACGGGCAGTGGTTCGCCACCTGGGAGGAGACCGAACCGATGTGCAGGCCCGCGAAACCACCGTGGCCGCGGGCGCCAATCACCACCAGATCGGCTTCCTGCGCCGCCGCCAGTATCGCCGACGCGGCGGAGTCGTTCTGGACGGTCCGCGTCACCACGTTTACGGCGTCCGCGGCCTGCGCGGCCGCCGCGCTGATCTGCTCAGCCTGCTGCTGCGGAGATTCCTCGGCCACGATTTCCCCTGCCGCTGTTTCCAGCAGTGCCGGATACCACGACATCGGTGCTTTATCCCAGACTGTCACTATGCGCAGTTCCGCATCACGGAACTGGCACTCTTCAATGGCCCATTCCAGGGCGGCATGCGATTGTTTCGAGCCGTCAAACCCGACCACAATCACAAAGCGGTCTACATTTGTCATGATTCCAGACTTTCACCGCCGGTTAACGGCGCCTAGAGCCCTCTGGCCCGTCTCGTCAGAGAACTGCTTTCCTTTTGATCTGCTCGCCCCAGTGACGGCAGACTATTCAGTGACGTAGGCCCGAAAGGACTATTCAGTGACGTAACCCCGAAACGCGAACTGCGCTGCAGCGTCGGCCCGACATTCTCTGACAGCTACAACAAGTGTCAAAACCCTCACCCACTCGCAGCCTCATCCAGCCCGGGTGAAATTCCTGACGACCGGACCGCCGGCCCTGGGGTTCAGACGATGCCGCGCTTGGCGGCCGTCTTCAGCGCATCGCGCCGGCTTCCGGCCCCGAGTTTGCGGTAGATTGACCGTTCGTGGGTCTTGACCGTGTTGACCGAAATGTACAGCGCATCGGCAATTTCCGCGGCGGTCATGATAGAACGCATATAGGCAAGAACTTCGCGTTCGCGCTCGGTCAGGTTCCAGTAAGACTGTGTCCGAAGGCGCGTCTCACCCTGTGCGTCGCGTGCCATCAGCGCTGCAATGAAGGACTCATGAGCCGTACCCCAGACAGCGTGTTGCACGAGCAGATCGGCGAGTTCCTCCCGCCGCTCAGCGAATGGCCGCAGGACTGATTCGGGCTCTGCCCGGCGGACTGCATGTTCAAGCCGCTCGTGGGCGGCCGCGGTATCACCCGTCCTGTGGGCCAGGAGCGCCTCGGTCAGGCTTAGGCGCGTGTCGATGTATGAGTTCCCTCGACGATCAGCCAATGACTCTGCACAGTTTTGGGCTGCGGTGAACTCCGTTCCGCGACGCAGCAATTCCGCCAGCAAGGTGTCAGCCAATGCCCCGTGCCCTCCGGCGCCCAGGGGTTGAACCATCTCCAATGCACCGGCGAGGTCGCCCTGGGCTTCGGCAGCCTTCGCCACGGCGACGGAGTACAGGGCATTCCACGACACCGCGTACAGTCCACGTCCGTGAAAGGACTCCAGCGCCGCGCTGGAGTCGGCAAGTCGCGTCAGATCGCCGGTGGCACACTCAACCAGAACCCGATAGATGGCACTGAGCCGTCCGGACGGGTGGAGCTCGCTGCCCAATCGCTGGGCTTTCACAAGACACGTCCGCGCAGCTTTCAGCTCGTCATTCCAATAGCACGCGATGCCGCGTGCCAGCCACGCCGGCGCTATCCGTTCGTGCGAACTCCAGCCCAGCGCGTCTGCCCGCCCTAGCGCCGTTGTTGCCAGTTTCTCGGCGCTCATCAGGTCACCGGCTGCTGCGAACGCCAACGCGAGGTCCGCCTGGGCCCCGATTTCTATCGCGTCGAGCTGCTCCGCGCTGCTGGCACCTCCGGCCGTTTGGAGCAAGGCGATAGCGAATTCGCCGCTGCGGTGCAGCCGGAACTCGGCCTGGGCCAGTAAGAAGAGTCCCGTCGGGCCGGCGGCCGAACGTCCACCGTCCGGAATGTCTTTGGCCGGCCGGCCACCATCCGCCAGGGTGGCGCGCAGATCCGGTCGTCCGCCGTCGGGCAACGGCTCAAAAAGGGCACGGCAACTGTCCAGCCGCCGCCGGCGAATTGCATCCAGGACGTAGGTCCTGGACAGTGCCCGTTGGGCGAGTTCAGATGCGGCGGTGGCGTCGCCGGAGATGGCACGGCAGACCGATCTGATCATCAGGATTTCGGGATCCTCGCTCCACGGAGTCGGGAGTTCACGGCATAGCCGTTCGAGGGTTTGGGCGTCATTTCCCAGCACGAACTCGAGCCAGTGCGCGCCGAGCGACATGACCGCCTGCCGGGGAGCGCGCCCTTGCAGCGCCTGGGCCACGCACGCGACGACGTCGGCGTCCTGGTAGTGCCGCGCCGCCACGCGGTGCAGGCGCTCGGCAAGGAGGGGGTCGCGCCGCTCCAGTAGTCGGCGGCACTGCGCCGCGAAGAGGGCGTGCCAGCGGTACGCCGATTCGCCGCCGGGGTAATCATGCTCCTCGATGAAGAGACCGTTGCGGAGGCATTCTTCAAGCAGAACGCCGCCGTGGGGACGGCCGTAGAGTTCGACGGCGAGGCGTCGGTCCAACCAGTCGCACGTGGTGGCCCTCAGGATGAATTCGGCCAGGGGCGCTTCAAGCTGGTCGAGGATCTCTTCCGCGACATAATCGGCGAGGGGTATGTGCGTGGGCGTGGCGGCCGGCGGGCTGAGCGCCACGTTGCGGGACTGCGCCAAAGAGACAAGGCTGGCGTGGACGGCGACCGGCCAGCCGGCAGTCGCTTTCCAGAGCGATCCGGCGTCAAACGGCGCATCTTGTCCTAGGGAACGCGCAAACTGGGCAACTTCCTCCCGCGTGAAGGCAAGTTCGGCGGCGCGCAGTTCACCGAGGCCTTCTCCATATCGGAATCTTTCCAGCTGGATGGCGGTATGGCCCCGCCCCGAGAGGACCAGCCGCAATGAGGGGGGTGCCGACGCGGCAAGAACCCCGACAATTCCGTTCGCCAGGCCCGACCCGGCCAAGTGGACGTCGTCGATCACCAGGACGATCGGCTCGGTGAGGTGCTCGAGGGCTCCGAGGAGAAGATCGTAGGAGGCGGTCCGGTCATGGGCCTGGCCCAGGTCAAGAGCCAGCAGGGCGTCGTTGCCAGGCAATGGCATCTTGCTGGCCGCCGATTGGATCGCTCCAACGACGCCGTGAAACAGCCGTGCGGGCTCGGTATCGAACCGGTCGAGCGACAGCCAGGCGCACGGCAGATCGCAGTTGCGGACCCAGTCGCCCAGGAACGTCGATTTGCCATAGCCGGCTGGGGCTGCGACGAGAGTCAGGCGGTGAGAATCGGCGGCCGCGGACAACGCGTTTTCCAGACGTGGACGCTCCAACGCTCCGAGACCGCGCAGAGGCGGTCGGATTTTGAACTGCGGGCCAGGCACCCATCCCGCATTTTGCATGTCTCCCACGTTTCACATGCTAGGCGGGCCCAAATGGGCCCCAACAGGGCGCAAAGACCCCTTGTGGGTTTCCCCGGGGGCGCGGCTTTAGGCCGATCAGCACCGCCCAAGTGCGGCCCGGCACGTATTGTGCGGGCGGGGGTATCATCAGTCATGGCGTCGAAGCACGGCGGCCAGACGGACCCGGTTTTCCTCCACGACCTCGATAAGGCCAGTCGGAGGAAGGTGATTATTTCCGCGGTAGCGCGTCTGGTCGCATTTACGGTAGTGGTCCTCACGCTCTACTTTGTTTTTCCTGTCAGCGGCTTCAACGGCGATAATCCCGCGGCCGCGTGGATTCGGCTTGCTGCAATCGTGGTGGTCTTTTTGGCGACGCTGATCCTCCAATTGCGGATGATCCTCACCGCGCATATCCCCCAGGTCCGGGCGGCCGTGGCCGTTGTCGAATCCGTTCTGATGTTCCTGTGCCTCTTCGCGTTGCTCTACACGTCCATGTCGACAACTGACCCTTTGTCCTTTAGCGAACCCCTAAATAGAACTGACGCCCTGTACTTCACCACTTCCACGTTTGCCACCGTCGGGTTCGGCGACATAACTCCGACGACTGAACTGGCGCGGGCGGTGGTATCGGTGCAAATGATTGCTGATCTGGGCGCTCTGCTATTAATCGCGAAAGTCGCCTTCTTCGCGGCCGGCCGACGCTTGGGCCGCTGACTTATTTTCGCCGGCGTCATCACCCGGAAGGGATGATGCCGGGACGTTGGGCTGACATTCTGCAGGACATACGCGCGGGATCTGATGCAGCAGCCGGCGCCCTGCCGTTGCGGCTACGCCTGGTCCGGCTCGCCGGTCACCATGACGATCCACCGGCCGCCCGGCAACTAAAGGCGGCCAACCTCCGTACGGAGTGACAGATCACCCTGTGTGGGTGGGGATGGGCCAGCGCGCGGAGCGGACAATCAAAATTGTCACGAGTGCCCAACCGTGGCCGGCTGTGACAACGGGCCGGCGCGACGAGTTGCTATAGAGGCGGAGCCCGTCATGTCCCTCCACGATCAGTCCCCGAGCCCCAGCAGCCCGGAACAGGAAGAAATACTGCGGCTCCGGGCGGAGGTCGCCCGGTTGCAGCGCGAGCGGGACGACGCCAGGACGGCTCCCCCCAAGCCTTCCCGAACGCATCCTGGGCTGGCCCGACGGATCGTGGCCATAGTACTGGTGGTCCTTACTGCCGTGTTGGCCATCGGCGCGGTACCGGCCCTTTACCTGCGCAGCGAAGTCCTCGATACCGATCACTATGTGGCCACCGTGGCACCGTTAGCCTCGGACCCCGCGATCCAGGCAGAGATCGCCGACAAGGTGACCCAACAGATCACCGACGCGGTGGACATCCAGGCCATCACCCGGGATGCCCTGAACGAACTCAGCAAGACGGCGCCGCGTGTGGCCGCGGTGGTCACCGGGCTGGCTCCGGTGATTGCGGAGCAGACCAAGAACCTCATCCATACCGCCGTCTCCAAGTTCGTGGCCACTCCGCAGTTTCAGGATCTTTGGATACAGGTGAACCGGGTGGCGCATCAGAGTCTGGTGAACCTGGCCACGGGGAACACAGGCGGCACCGTCAGCATTGACCAGAACGGGACGGTGACGATTTCCACCAAGGAGATCATTGCCCGGGTCAAGACCCTCCTGGTCCAGCAGGGGGTCGGCATCGCCGAGCGGATACCGGAGGTTGACGCGCGGATCGCACTGTTCCAGTCGCCTGAACTGGTCCGGGCCACCACGGCGATCAGGACGCTGGATCAGACGGCCCCCATACTGGCGTGGCTGACGGTCATCAGCGCCGTGGGTGCAATCGCGGTGGCCCCGCGCGGCCGGAGGCGCAGCACTACCAGCGGCGTCGGTTTGGCCGTCGCCGTGGCCATGGCGTTGCTGGCGCTGGGACTTGTTATCGGGCGGAGCATCCTGCTGAACTCAATTCCGCCGGACACCGTCTCCCCGGCGGCGGCTCAAAGCCTGGTCGAAACACTTCTGGTGCCTCTGCGGACCAGTGTTCGTTTGGTCTTCGCCGTGGGGCTCCTGATTGCATTGGCAGCCTTCCTGACCGGCCACTCGCGGCCCGCGGAGTTTGTCCGGCACGGTCTGGCGACCGCGGGAGACTACATCAACGGGAAAGTCGGCGCCGACCAGGTCAGGCCTTGGCAGCTCTGGCTGGCTCGTTACCGGCGGATCCTGGACTCGGTCATCATCGGAATAGCGGTGCTGGTGCTGATCTTCTGGCAGGACCCGACGGCGGCTGTCGCCATCTGGACGGCGGTATTTGCCGTCCTGGCGGTTCTTCTGGTTGAGCTGCTGTGCCGCCCCGCAGTTGCTCCGGGCGCCGAAGCCGTCGTCGGAACGGGCGCCGCATCCGTCGGCTTCGGCGCCGGAGCCGCGCCCGCCCCTCAGCCCGTCAGTGGATCAGGTGCCGCAACCACTAGCTCCGGTGCCGAGCCAGCACCCGGCCCCGCCAGTGGATCGGTGACTGCGGGTGGTCCCCCTGAAAAGTTGAATCCCACCCTTCCGATCCCCAGGAAGACTGACTCACCCGAGGACTGACGTCTGGTGAGGAACGTACGCGTGACGGGTGCGCGGCCCTGCGTGGCCCGGCGGGGCCAACCGCTTGCTGATCCTGGCAGGGGGCAGGCAGGGAGCCGACTCAGGCGGCTGCGGGCGAGAACGGGAGCAGGTCTTCCCCGCCGCCATGGACCACGACGCACGTTGACTCAGGGACTTCCCGCCACGCTCCGACCAAATCCCCCAGCGGCTCGGAGACCACCAGGCGCGCGTCGTCGGCGAGTGCGTGGAGCATCGGGTTGTCCGGGTACTGAGTGCGGAGCGTCGAGACGTCGGTGCTGTGGAACAGCGACCGTGACCGGCCTTCGCTCGAGTAGCGGAAGGCCCACGTGGTGTCGCCGTCGGTGGTAGCCACCGTCATCTGAATCGGGTGCTCAATGCCGTGGCGCCGGCCGACGTCTTCAATGAGCCCCACCGCGGCAGCGACGGCCGAAGGCGGGTCCTTCTCCAGGCCGAAGGTGAGCGCCAGGAAGAAGAACAGCTCCGAGTCCGTGGCTCCCTCGATCTGCGGAAAGAGCGAGGGCTCGACGGCAATGGCGAGGTCTCGTTTCACGGCCGGAAAGTCCTTGAGGAGCCCGTTGTGCATCCACAGCCAGCGGCCGTGGCGGAACGGATGGCAGTTCGTCTGCTGGACCGCCGAGCCGGTGGAGGCCCGGATGTGCGCGAAGACCCGGCCTGCTGATGCCTGGGCGGACAGTTCGCGAAGGTTACGGTCGTGCCAGGCCGGCTCTGTACTGTGAAACAACCCGGGATACGGCTCTGAGCCGTACCAGCCGACGCCGAAGCCGTCCCCGTTGGTGGTTTCGACTCCCATGCGTGCGTGTTTGCTCTGCATCACGAGCGAGTTGGCGGGTTTGTACAGAAGCTCCTCAAGCCTCACTGGTGAACCCGAATACGCTAGCCAACGGCACATGGCATCCTCCCTCTGGTGTGGACAGCAGTCCATCACGGGACCACGGCCGGCACATCATCACCCTGGGGTGATTCGGCGTCGCAGGCGTCGCCGCCACAAGCGGAGGGCCCTGCGTAACACGCCAGCCGGGACCTCCGAACGTAGGGAAGTTGCGACGACGCAGGCGGCCTCAGGATCACCCCCGGCGGGTGAGGCGCCTACGCTGCCCGAAGCCAACACTGGTGATACCTGCCAGTGCTTGCGCTGCCAGGCGCGAGTCTATGGAGAGTGGAACCTACGGAGAGAGGGGCCTCCAATGTCGAGACCACCATCAGTCGCCGCGCGAATCATCGTCCTGGCGGCAGCCCTCGGCTTGCTCGCCGGCTGCAGCACCACCAGCCCCAGCACTACCCCGACGCCAACCGTTTCACCGGTGTGCGCCGCCTCCGCGGCCTACTCCACAGCCCTGACGAACTTCAAGGACACGCTCAAGAGAGGCTCCACGCTGGAGCAGATCCGGTCGGCGCGGGACGAGGTCGTAAAGACTTTCGACGATCTGGTCACGGCCGCCGGGGACGTCGCCAAGGACCGGGTGGATGCCGTCAAAGCTGCTGAAGACAAATTTACTTCCGCAGTGAAGGCCGTTCCCGATAGCGCCACCCTGAATCAGGCCGTGAACTCGCTCCGGGATGAAGCTGCCAACGTGCAGGCGGCCGTCAGCGACCTCACGAATGAGGTCAAATGCTAGGCCCGGCCGGCAGGGTTATCTGCGCTCACGTCTATATCCCCCACTCACGGCCGCGTTCCCGCCAACGCCGCACCAATTGAAAGCAAGGAAGCCAAATGAACTTCTTCGAGAACTTTTGGAGTATTTTCTGGTGGTTGTTCTGCGTCTATGCGATTTTCGCTTTCCTGTGGGCGCTGTTCATGGTGATCGGCGACCTCTTCCGTGACCACGAGCTCAGTGGCTGGTGGAAGGCCGTATGGATCGTCTTCCTTGCCTTCGTACCGTTCCTGTCCCTGCTGGTGTACATGATTGCGCGCGGCAAGGGAATGACGGAGCGGTCAATGGCACAGGCCCGCAAGAGCCAGGAGGCAACTGATGCGTACATACGCCAGGTCGCCGCAGCGAGCCCGAGTGAAGAGATCGCCAAAGCCAAGGCGCTCATGGACGCGGGAACCATCAGTGCGGCCGAGTTCGAGCGGATCAAGAGCAAAGTAGTCGCCTGACGCAGAGGGGGGATCCCTATCTGCCGGGGAGCAAGCCACAATGAACTCACTACTCATCACGCCCCCTCGCCTAAACTAGGCCCAGGCTGAACCAAGGAGGGCTCAATGGAGCCGGCATCATCGGAATCCGACCCACGTCCAGCCCTCCCCCGCACCGTCACCATATTGCTCGCCCTGGCTGGCGCGGCTGTGGTGGCGTTCGGCCTTGGCGCGATGAGGGGAATCGTCACCCCGGTATTCTTTGCGTTCGTGCTCACTTTGTGTGTTCATCCCATTCGCCGCTGGATGCAGGCTCGGGGAATTTCCCGGGGCATAGCCACGGGAACCACGATTGCCGCCGTCTTCGGGTTGCTGATCGCTTTCGCCGCAATCCTCATTGCCTCCCTCGCCCAGTTCTCCGCGCTGCTGCCGCAATACGCTCCCCAGGTGGCCCAGCTCGGCGCTTCCCTCGCCGCGACGCTGGAGTCTGTAGGTTTCGGACCGGAGCAAGTCCAGGAAGTCCTCAACGGTTTCACTCCGGGCCGCATCATCGGATTCCTCGGCGGCCTACTGGGGAACATAGCGAGCCTGGTGGGCAGCCTCGTGATCATCCTGACGATGCTCATTCTCATGGCGGTCGACGGCTCGCGCGTACCCGCCATCCTGACCCATTTGACCTACCACCGGCCGGCAGTGGTCTCCGCCTTCATCGGTTTCGGAACCGGCGTGCGCCGCTATATGGTCGCCACTACGGTCCTCGGGATCGCCCAGGGCCTGTTCAACTGGCTGGTCCTAGTCATCCTGCAGGTCCCCGGAGCCCTGCTCTGGGGTCTGCTGTCTTTCATCTGCAGCTTCATCCCCAACATTGGCTACTTCATCGCGATCGTCCCGCCGCTGTTCTTTGGATTCCTCACCGGTGGCTGGCCGACCGTTGTGGCCATCATCATCATCTATGGCGGGATCAACAGCGTGATCCAGTCCATCATTCAGCCGAAGTACGTGGGCAACGCAGTGTCGCTGAGCGAGACCCTGACGTTTGTCTCAGTCCTTTTCTGGGCCGTGGTCCTGGGCCCTGTCGGCGCCATCCTCGCCGTCCCTCTGACCCTCTTTGCTCGCGCCATCCTGCTCGATTCGGACCCGTCCATCTCATGGTGGCGGCCATTGACGGGCGACAAGAAAGACGTGGCACTGCTACTCAAACAAGAAGACGAGGCGATCCGTGCCCGGCGTGGACGGCCGCGGCCAGGCCGCCCTGACGCCGGCAACGCACCGAAGGCATGACGTGCCGTCAGGGTGTCTCCCGGGGCAGGTGACAGCCACATGTTGAGCACCCTCACCAGCCTGGTGCTCTTCGCCATCGCGGGAGCGATGAGCACTGTGCCCATAAGCGTCACGATCATGATTCTGCTATCCCCGGATCCCCGCCGAGGAGCCCTGCCGTTCCTGATCGGCAGCCTCTCAGGATCAATCGTGGTGGTGGGACTTTCAGCCGTCGGGCTGCAACTATGGCCCGGCAGGCCCCGCCTAAATCAGGACGAATGGCTGGCTCAGGTTGGCTTTGTGATCGGCGCCGTTCTGCTTGGCTACTCCGTGTACCTCTTCGCGAGCAAGAGCAACCGGGACAACGCCATGCTGGGCAAAATGAAGTCGAGGTTCCACTCCGCCCATCCCTGGGAATTCGTCGTCCTGGGCCTGGGCATGAACCTGCGGCCCAAGGCACTCCTGCTCGCCGTCACCGCCGGCGCCCTGATCGGCGTGCGCGAGCTGCCTACCCTGCAGGGAAGCGTGCTCATCATCGCCTACGCCGTTGTGACCCAGTCAGCCGTCGTCGTTCCAGTCGTGGTTTGGCTGCAGTCCCCGGAGCGTGCGCAAGTACCTCTCACCGCCCTCTACGACTGGCTCCAGCGCAACGGCCGCAGGATTGCAGCCATCGCAACGCTGGTGATTGGGCTGCTCATCTTCGGCTACAGCCTTTCGCTGCTCTGACTTCTGCTGCCGCCGAGACCCTCAATCCAGGATCGCGCCTTCGCCGGTGCCGGAGGGCTTGGGATCGGGAAGCCGCATCATGCGGAAGGAAATAACGAAGCCCGCGACACTGGCGAAGATCGGAATGAGCAGCCCGATCTGCAGGGCGATCGGTCTGGCCTCCGTGTTGATACGGATGATTTCGGCCTGGATCTCCGCCGGCTGGCCGACGAGGAGCCCCGCGAGCTGGGTGTTGCTGAGGACCTGAGCGTCCTCTTCCAGCGCCTGCGCAACCTGTTGCTGCTCCGCGGGCGGCAGTACCGTGCTCGAGGTCGCCAGGCCCGTGAAGACGGACGCGAGCGATGCCAGCATGATGGCGCCGGCAAACGCGAGTCCGAACGACAGCCCAAACGATCCGGCCGCTGAATTCACGCCCGCGGCCTCGCTGACGCGCTCGTCCGAGATTGGAGACAGGGTGTAATTGTTCAGCTGCGACACCAAAAGGCCAAGTCCGCAACCGGCAATGATGAGGGGAACCAGGAGCCACCAGCCGGAGTCCGCACGCGGCACGACTGGCAGGATTGCGAGCAGCCCAGCCAGGAGGAGAATGAAGCCCCACCGGATAATGCCTGCCGGGCGCCGCTTCCCTGACCGCTTTCCGGCGAGCATTGCTATGCCGAACATGCTGAGCGAGAGCGGTGCAATGGACAAACCGGCCTGCATCGCGTTGTATTCGAGCACCATCTGCAGGTAGATCGGCAGCACGATCATGGTGCCACCGAGGGCGATCTGCTGGAGCATTTGCTGCGTGGCGCCGAGCCGGAAGGCTTTCGACCGGAAGAGTCCCGGGTCCAGCAGCATCGGTTTGTTGCGCCGTTCGCGCCGCAGGAGCCAATAGAACAGCCCGACCAGTCCGGCCGCACCGACGATCAGGAGCGCACCAACAGCTTCGCCGCCCTCCTGCCAGACCAGGATGCCAAGGACAACGCCACCCATACCGACGACGGAAAGGAGCGATCCAACGACGTCGACCTCCCGGGGTCCCGTATACGGCACATCTCTAACGAGCCTAATTCCGGACAAGACGACGGCAATGATCACCGCTTCCAAGAGGAAGGCGACACGCCAGGAGAGAAATGTCGTGATAAACCCGCCGAGCAATGGTCCGACGGCGGCGGCGATCGCCGCCGAGGCGCCCACAAGAGCGTAGACCCGCTTCCGGGCCTCGCCGTCGAAGTTACCGTGGATGAGCGACTGCATGGCGGGGAGCAGGAGCGAAGCGCCAAGGCCGCCGACCACCGCCCAGAAAATGATGATTGCGGTGATGCTCTGGGCCAGCGTCATCGCCACCGCGCCGACGGCGTAACCGCACAGACCCAAGATGTAGGCGCGTTTGCGGCCGATGAGGTCGCCCACTTTGCCGCCGATCAGGATGAAGGCTGCGGACACCAGCGCTTCCAGGGCGATGGCCGCTTGCAGGTCGCTGACCGTGCTGTTGATGTCCTTGACCACTGCGGAGATCGAGACGTTCATGATCGACGTGTCGACGACGAGCACGAACATGGCCATCGCCAGCAACAAGGCGAGCCGCTGGTTGAACTGCACCGGCTGGGCCACGGCGTCGTGGGGAGAACTCATCGCGGGCCACACCCCCGGCTCGCCGCGTCCGGGGTCGTTTCACAACCGGACATGTTGCCTCCTTTAACGATGACGGTGCTGGCGCACCCGTCGTCATGGTCCTGCCGGAACGTGTCCTGCCAGCGGCCATCGTAGTGGGATGTCTATGCCAACCTAGCTTTTCGCCTGCGTGACGGAATCATGCCTTGGGGGTGAGGTGTCGGCTTCGCGGTCCGGGCTCGTCAGGGAAGCACGTCAGTCACACCGGGATGGCCTAAGGTGTAAGACTGCCCGGGCTTTGTTGCCGGACAGATCTTTCCGCCCCATTGAACTACCCGAGCACTGAACAGTCCGATTACTGAACCACCCGAATACTTGAACAACCCGACGCCAGGAGGCAACCCGCGATGGTCGAGCAGTTAACGGCCTTTGTCTTGACCTGTCTCGTCGTCGTACTGGTCCCCGGTCCCGACTTTGCGCTGGTGCTCCGGAATGCGGCCTGCGGCCCTCGCTCGGCAACAGCGGCCGCCGGCGGAATCATGGTTGGCAACACAATTCTTGCCTTGCTGGCAGTGCTCGGTATCACGGCGCTCCTGGGAGCCTCAGAGATTCTTGGGACCGGGATCAAGATCGCCGGGGCCGCGTACCTGCTCTATCTGGGAGCCCGGGCGCTCGCGGAGGCGTTTGCCAGCAACATAAGCCCACCCAGCCGGCCCGGCCGGCCGGCGGCACCGCGGGCCGGCCGCCGGTTTCGCGGGAGTTCGCCGTTCGTACAGGGCATGGTCAGCAACCTGCTCAACCCGAAAGTCGCCGTCTTCTATTTGTCGCTGTTCCCGCAATTCAATTTCGCCCCGCTGCCGTCCCTCGCCCAGCACACCGTGATGGCGGGTATTTTCCTGCTGATCGCCCTGGCCTGGTACGTACTTCTCCTCAGCGGGCTGAAGAAAGTGACTGCATTCCTGGCCCGGCCCCGGACCAAGCGGATCATCGTCGCGGGTTCGGGCGCGGTCCTGGTGGGGGTTGGCGGCACAATCCTGACAAAGACGCTGGCCTCCGCTTAGCCCTACCGCACACATGCACGGGCACGTCTACGCGCCCCGCACAGGCACAGGCACAGGCACAGGTCACGGTCACGGGGTCACCCGAAACGGGTGATGGCCGGCGCTTCGGTGGTATGCCACGATGAACGCCCATGGTCCTTCGGAGGGGATGGCGAAATCCTTTGACCCACAAACCAGCCGAGCGGGCCATCGTGGCCGCTCACCAGAAGCTTTCCGAGACGCTGCCGTTCGCGGACGCATCCGATACCGAGGACTCGGCACGCGGTTTCATCGCGGCCCTGAGTCCCGCAGTGGTCCACGCTGCCGACGGGAGGGTGGTGTGGGACAACGACAAATATTCGTTCCTTAGCGGGGCGGCCCCCACCACCGTGAATCCGAGCCTCTGGCGGCAGTCGGGGCTGGTTGCGAAGCAGGGCCTTTTTGAGGTGGTGGAGGGAATCTACCAGGTCCGCGGCCTCGACCTCTCGAATATCACCTTTGTGGAAGGTGACACCGGGGTCATTGTGATCGATCCACTTATCTCAACCGAGACAGCGGCGGCGGCGCTCAAGCTCTACCGGTCGAACCGGGGTGAGAGGGCTGTTGTCGCCGTCATCTACACGCACAGCCACGTCGACCACTTCGGCGGCGTCTTCGGCGTTGCCACCCAGGAAGATGCCGACGCCGGGGGCATCGCGGTGATCGCCCCGGAGGGCTTTGTGGAGCACGCTGTCTCGGAGAACGTTTACGCCGGCACGGCCATGGGACGCCGGGCCGGCTACATGTACGGCGCCGCGCTCGCGTGCGGCCCGCAGGGCCAGGTCGGAGCCGGCGTCGGCCAAACAACCTCGACGGGCGAAATCGGGCTGATCGTGCCGACGCTTGAGATCAGCGAGACCGGCGAGCGCCATACTGTGGACGGTGTCGAGATCGAATTCCAGATGGCCCCCGGGACGGAGGCCCCGGCGGAAATGCACTTCTACTTCCCCCGGTACCGCGCCCTGTGCATGGCCGAAAATGCGACGCACACGCTGCACAACCTGCTCACCCTCCGCGGGGCGCTGGTCCGCGACCCTCACGTTTGGTCCACATACCTGACGCAGGCGATCAGGATGTTTGGCATCCGGACCGACGTCGTCTTCGCCTCCCATCACTGGCCGACGTGGGGAACGGACAGGATCCTTTCCTACCTCTCAGTCCAGCGCGACCTTTATGCCTACCTCCACGATCAGACGCTGCGGTACATCAACCAGGGGTACACCGGGGCCGAAATCGCCGAGATCATCGAATTGCCGCCGGCCCTAGCGAACGCGTGGCATGCCCGGGGCTACTACGGTTCGGTCAGTCACAATGTGAAAGCCATCTACCAGCGCTACATGGGGTGGTTCGACGGAAACCCGGCCAGGCTCTGGCCGCACCCTCCCGCGGAGCTCGCCGCCCGCTACGTGGACGCGATGGGCGGCCTGGATCACGTCGTGAGCACCGCGCGGGCTGCCTTTGAGTCCGGTGACTTCCGTTGGGCAGCCACGTTGCTCGACCACGCGATTTTCGTCGACGCCGGCCACGCCGCGGCGCGGGAACTGTATGCGGACACGCTGGAACAGCTCGGTTACGGCGCCGAGAACGGAACGTGGCGGAACTTCTTCCTCTCCGGCGCAACGGAGCTCCGGGACGGCAACTTCGGGACACCCACCGCGACGGCGGCACCGGCGATCGTTGCCCAGCTCACCCCCGAGCAGCTCTTCGGTTCCCTCGCCATCTCGGTGAACGGCCCCAAAGCCTGGGACCTGGACCTCTCGCTCAATGTCACGTTCACTGAACTCGACGCCGCGTACCATGTCACCCTCCGCAACGGCGTACTGATCAGCGACCGGCTGGCCGGCGAATCTGCCGACGTCGAGATCCGGCTCACGAAGAACAGGCTGCTGGCCCTGCTCGGCGGGGACACCACTTCGGAGGGCATCAGCCTGAGTGGCAGCAGCGCCGTCCTGCCGGCACTGCTGGGGGCACTGGACTCCGGAGACCCGGCGTTCAACATCGTTACCCCATAGCTGGGCAGCTCCGCACAACCGCGCTTATCGCACCGGAGCCTGTTCCTGCGGGGGCGGGAGGCCGGGCGGGGGCGGTGGCGGTGGCCCGTGACGCGGCATGGGGTGCGGAGGCACATGCTTTCGCAGATGAGGCGGTGGTGGCTGGTGCGCCAGCCCACCATGAGGCGGTGGCGGGGCGCCTTGCGGCAAAGGCTGCGGGGGAAGCTGCCCCGCGTGCCTCGCCCCGGCGGCATCGGTCACTCCTTCGTCGGCCGCGGAGTCGGCCGTCGATTGTGCCGCCGCGGTCTCCCCGGTTGACGGCGGGGAAACGCCCGGGCTTGTTCCGACGGCGGATCCCTCGCCAGCGGTGTCGGCCACCAGCCCGTAGTAGCGGTAGAGCTCCTGCTCCTGGGTCTCCGTGATGATGCCGCGGTCGCTGTCGATGCGCGGGCCGTTCTTGATCGTGTCCTTGGCAAAGGCAACCCTGATCACGGATTCCTCGAGACTGGCCCCGGAAAGCGGGGCGAAGGACTCGGACATGCCGAACAAACCGGTCCGCACGGTGACGAACGCCGGATCACCGGAATCGCCGCTGGTGAAGATCTGTTCCACGGAGCCGATTTTCTCCCCGTTGGCGTCCACCACGATGCCTCCGTTGAGGACGATATTGTCAATGTCCTGCAGGCTGAGCATGGAGGCACCTCCGTTGTCGTTAGCGCAGGCCCGGGATACCGTGGCGGCCGCACTTCATTCTTGCCGGTTTGGTCCGATCCGGTAAGTGCAGATCCGGTACCTGACCGGTGCCTGGTCCAAGCACCGGCCGGTTCACGGCTGGACTGCGGCCAGTGCCAAGGCTGCGGCGACTACTGTCAGGGGTGCGACGATCAGACCGAAGATCGCGTAGCCCTTCCACGTGATGAGGACATTCATCCGCACCAGCCGCTCGTGCCAGAGCAGGGTGGCCAGCGACGCCCACGGGGTGATGAGCGGGCCGGCATTGACTCCGATCAGCAACGCCGCCATGCGCTGCGGCGTCTCCGCCAGTGGCTCGGCCAACAGGTAGGCAGGCAAATTGTTCAGCAGATTGGAACCGACCGCACCCGTCGCGGCCAGCCGAAGCAAGTCCGGCGTCCCTTGGCCTTGCCCGGCCAGTTGACTCAGCAACGCGGGAGCGCCCAGATGCCGGATGGTTTCCATCACCAGGAAGAGGCCGGAGGCGAACAGGAGCAGAGACCAGGGAACCAAAGAGACTTTGAGCACCCGCGGCCGCCGGAGCGCGAACACGACTGCCAGTACGACGGCGGCAGCCAGCGCCGGGATCCAGACCGGGACACCTGACACGAGCGCTGGCAGGAGCAGTGCCAGCACGAGTGCGCTGGCGCCGAGCAGAACCCGGTCGGTCGCTGCGGCCCCGGATCCTCCGCCGGCGGGCTGATCCGGCCTGATCCGCCCGACCCGTATCCTCGAATAGCGCTTGCGTAGGTCGCGGCGGAAGACGATGCCGACGAATACCAGCGGCACGACGATGGCGGCAACGGATGGGGCCCACATCAGGGCAGCGAAGGCCGCGGGACTGGTCCCGCCCAGGCTGTGCTGGGCTAAAAGGTTCGTCAGATTTGAAATAGGCAACAGCAGGCTGGCCGTGTTGGCCAGCCACACAGTCGTCAGCGCGAAAGGCAGCGCCGGCAGGCCTGCCTGCCGGGTCACGCTGACTACCACCGGCGTCAGAAGCACCGCTGTTGTGTCCAGGGACAGGAAGATGGTGCTCAGCGTCGCGAATGCGGCCAGGAACAGCCACAGGATAATGCTGCGCCCGCGGCCCCAGCGCCGGAGCCTGCGGGCGGTCCAGAGGAAGACGCCGGCCTCGCTGGCCAGCTCCGTCACGATAGTCATGGCGACGACGAAAAGCAGGACTGGAGCCACCCGGTCGATGAGGGCGGCCACGTCGGCCAAAGGCAGCGCCCCGGCGACAATCGCCACGGCACCGGCCACAAGCAATACGGCTCCAACGATCGCCAGGCGCATGAACGGAGTCTAATCCCCCTGACCGCCGGCCTTCAGGGAGTCTCTCCCCCGCCGTCTGCGACGGATGGGATGGCCGCGGCATCTTCTGGCGGTTGCCGCGTGAACAAGGGCCGGCCGCAGCACCGCCCGGCCGCACTCACGGTTCGGCCGCCGTCCCGTCCGTTGCGTTTGAAACAGGCTGGCCTGATCCGGCGCGTTGTATCTGCGGCCCGGCCGGCCGGTCGGCCTCGAACAGGTCCGCGCCGAGCCGGTCGGCGTCAACGGCGGCAAGGTTGCGGATCAGGACGATGAGCCACGAAAAGATCAACAATCCGGCGATGAGCTCCACCGCGGTCAGGTTGTAATAGCCGACCGGGAACCACAGCACCGCGGCGACAATGATGGCTGCCAGGAACACCCACCCGAGCGCCGCGAAGGCGGGCGAGATGGAGGGGATGAGGGCCCGGATGCGGACAATGAGCGACGCGAACACCACCACCATGCCGGAGGCAACCAGGGTGTGGATCCCGAAGCGCTCATCGACCGGGAACACTCCCACGCCGGCGAGGAACACGCCGATCAGGACGATGCCGCCTTCGAGCAGTCTTACCCGGTGAAGTGCGGCCGGGGTGTTGGCGCTCGCAGCGAGCGTCGCCGTCGAATATCCCGCCAGGGTGGTGACCACGACACCGCCGACGATCAACGTGAAGTTGAACGTCACCCCGGAGACGTCCGAGCTCATGCCGAGGGCGCTGAGGTGCTTCTGCCACCAGAGGGGGTCCGCTGCCGTCAGCATGCTCGTGAGGACACCAGTGACGAGGAAACCGGCGAGGAGTGCGGCGAGCCGGTAGGCGGTCATGCCGAGCGCGGACAGGTACGCGACGTAGGCGCTGATGGCCCCCGCACCCCCGACCAGGACGGCGGCCGCCACCGGGTAGAGGACCGCGCCGATAAACGCTTGCTGGAAGATCCAAAAGAGCGCCAGCCAGCCGAGCAGGAACATACACGCGTGGGCCAGCGCGAGGGCGCCGACGTCGATCGCACTACGCGTCCGGCCACCGCGGAACTGCGGTGACACCGGCGTCGGGCGTTGCAGACAACCGGCCACCACCGCCGCGGCACCAAGAACCGCCGTGCCGATCGCCGCAATGTCACCGGCCGATCCTCGTCCGGACAACGCCACAGGTTCCCGCCCGACGAGCAGAAGTGCGACGCCGCCGAGGACTACGAAGCCCACGCTGCCGACGAAGAGCGCGCGTGCCTCGGACGTGACGGCGGCATGCTTGTTCCGGACTAACATCGCTCACTTCGATTCGCTGGCGTTGCGGCTGGTACTGGCCCGCCGGCACAGGCCGCCCGTTCCGCTCCAGGAAAAGGCCTTGGGCCAAGTCCCAAATCCGAATCCGTTTCCGGAACTTTGGGTCCCGGGCGGTCCTCCGCCGGCGATAACCCAACGCTATGTCCGGCCCGGCCGCGGGCCGTCACCCGGAACGGATGAAACCGTCGATGATGGCGCCCGGCGTGACCGCAGCCCCTAGCTTGCGGTGGCGGACGTCAGCGCCTCCAGCAGCGGCGTCGTGGGCCGTCCGATCAGCCCGGAGAGCTCGCCCGTGACGGTGGCCAGAAGACCAGCTTTGGTGTCCGTGTCCAGGGCGGCGAGGAATCCTGCGGTCCCTTGGTCGAGCCCGGCAGCAGTCAGGACCTGGATCAGCTCGGGAGCGGACACGGGCTGGTACACGACGTCCCGTCCGGCGATCCCGGCGATCGCCGTCGCCAGTTCCTTGAAGTCCCACGCGTAATCGCCGGAGAGCTCGTAGGTGCGGCCCTCGTGCCCGGCGGAGGTGAGCACCGCCGCGGCGGCGGCCGCATAGTCCGCCCGTGCGGCGCTGGCCACCCTGCCGTCACCGGCAGCGGCGACGACGGCGCCCGTCTGCCGGGCCGTGGCCACGGTCTGGGCGTAGTTTTCCGAGTACCAGCCGTTGCGCAGGAGCGTGAACTCGAGTCCCGACGCGCGGATGAGTTCCTCGGTTGCCTTGTGCTCGGGCGCCAGGATCAGCTCTGTGGTGTCCGCGGCCAGGACGGACGTATAGGCGATGAAACGGACACCTGCCGCTTTGGCCGCGCTGACCACGTTGGCGTGCTGTGCCACCCGTGAGCCTACCTCGCTGCCGGAGACCAGCAGGAGCTTCTCAACGCCGGCGAGAGCGGCCTCGAGCGCGGCAGGATCGGAATAGTCCGCCACGCGCACCTGGACGCCCCGGGACGCCAGATCACCAGCTTTCGCGGCGTCGCGGACCACCGCAACGAGGGAACCCGGCTCCTGGGTGCTGAGCAGGTCCTCGAGGACCAATCGGCCCAGCTGTCCTGTGGCACCCGTTACTGCAATCGTCATGTTGCGCTCCTGGAATCTGAGGTGAAGTTCATGTCAAGTCATTGCCGTGCCGGCGAACCGGCACCGAGGATCACAACCGGTGCCCGGCGCCGGGCATTCCGGTGTTACGTTGTGCGACGCCCTCCATCGTTCGGCTGTCTGCGCGCCGGCGCAGGCGCCGGCCCGCGTCTCGTACCGTGTTGTACCAGACGCCTATGTCAGGGTCCACGAGCGCTTGGACAGCCCAAACCAGAACCCGTCGATCGCCGTCTGCGCCCGGATGTCTCCCGAGCCATATGCGGCCCCGAGGGCAACGTAGAGCGGAGCCCAGTGCTCGCTCCGGGGGTGCGCCTCGCGGGCGGCCGGCGCCTTGTTCAGGAAATCGAGGATGGAGTCGACGTCGCCGCGGGCCATGGCTTCCTCGGCCCAGTGGTCGAATTCGCTGGATGCTGCGGGCGGGGCGGTGTCCGGCCCGCCGGCGGGATTGAACCAGCGCAGGTTGTGTGTGGTGAAACCGGATCCGACGATCAGCGTGCCCCGGTCACGCAGAGGCCCAAGCGACATGCCGAGTTCGAACAGTCCCTGCGGATCCAGCGTCGGCATGGACATCTGCACCACCGGCACGTCTGCTGCGGGGTACATCTCCTTCAGCGGAACGTAGGCGCCGTGGTCCAGGCCGCGGCTTTCATCACGCTCCACGTGGTGGCCGTGGGCGGCGACGAGCTTCTCCACTTCGGCTGCCAACTCAGGTGCCTGCGGGGCGTCATACGCCACGTCGTAGTACTTCTGGGGGAAGCCCCAGAAGTCGTAGACCAGACCAGGATCGCGCCCGGTGGCGCTGAGCGTCACCGGGGCATTCTCCCAGTGGGCAGAGACCATGAGGATGTCCTTGGGCTTGCCGAAGGTGCCGGACCAGTCGTTGAGTTGGCGGGTCCATGTGGAGTCGTCGGCCAGAGGTGGCGCACCGTGGCTGAGGAAGAGAACCGGAGGGCGGTCAGTGGTCTGAGTCATGGCATCATCGTACCCTGTTTTTATTGAAGCTTCAAGCTTCTTGCGGTCCCCGGTCCGGCGCCCTGCGGGCTCCCGGCGGGCTCCGGTCAGAACGTGGGCGCGGTGAACCCGAGGCCCAGGAGGCCGCGGCCGGCCTGCTCGAGCACCGGATCCCTGGTGAGCGCCGCGTGGTTCAGCAGGACGTTGACGTCGCGCTGGATCCGCTGGAGCGGGTGCGATAGCCGGTGGACACTCCCGCCGGACCCCGTCATGACCAGGCGGACCGCTTCGGCCGAGGCCTCGCCGCTCAGCGCGAGGGACAGCCGGTAGTCAGCGCGCTCCCGGTCCGTCATTGTTGAGGGCCTGCGCGCATGGGAGGCCGAGACCACCCGGACAGCTTCCTGCCAATGCAGCCGTGCAGCGGCAACCAGTCCGTAAGCCTGCGCATAGCGGACCTGTGCGAGCGGCGAGTCGGCCTGCCGCGTCTCCACGGTGTGCTTGACCTTGCGCACCATCAAGAGCTCGCGGAACAGTTCGACCGCGTACTCGGCTGACCCCAAGGCGGCGGCAGGGGCCACCATATTCAGCAGCGCGCCCATGGGTGTGTGGACCAGCGGATCCTGATGGAGTTCGCTGCCCGGATTGGCCTCGGCTGCCAGGAGTTCCCAGTCCAGCGCCCGATGCTCCGGGACGAACAGGTCCCGGGCCAGGATGTCGTTGCTCCCGGTCCCCCTCAGCCCGGCGGTGTGCCACACATCGAGAACCTCGACGTCGGCCAGGGGCACCAGGCATTGCAGGCGCACCCCGCCGTGCTGCGCCGCGAGCAGCGCCCACGCGGAGTGCATCACCCCGGAGGCGAAGGTCCACCGGCCCGAGATGGAGTAGCCTCCCGGTACCTTCTCCGCCACCCCGGCCGGTGCGCCGGTGGCGGCTGCCAACGGTGCCGGACCGTTCGCGAAGACTTCGTCCTGCGCTTCCCGGGGCCAGCGTGCGAGCATCCAGACATGCTCGACCAGGTGGCCCACGCTCCATGCCGTGGAGGCGCACCCCCTCGCAAGCCGGCGCACGACCTCGACGTAGGTCTCCAGTCCCATGCCGAATCCCCCGGCAGCCTTGGGGGACAGCATGTGGAAGATTTCAGCTGACCGGAGTTCCGCCATGGTGGAGTCGGGTACACGGCGAAGCTGCTCGGTTTCCGCGGCCCGCTCGCGCAGGCCGGTAATGAGTCCCTGAGCGCGGGCCAGCATCTCATCGTGGGTGGGGACGACGACGGGCACCGCGGCAGCGGGCCGGGCGGCAGTCCCGGCGAGGATGCTGCTGCGCGGCTCATCACGGCCGGGGCCGGGCGGGAGCCGGAGCGTGTGGGAGGTGTGGTCGCGCTTGGCGGTCAGGTACCGGAGGTTGGCCGGGGACACGTGGACGCCCGTGGCGATCTGCGCGGAAACGTCGACGCCGAGGGCGCCCAGCTGGGCCGCCTTGTCCGGGTTGTTGCTGAGCAGGCGCACTGTCCCGGTGCCCAGGGCGCCGAGCATCTGCGCCGCAGCCGTGTAGTCCCGCTCGTCCTCGCCGTGCCCTAGGGCGAGGTTGGCCTCGTAGGTGTCCAGGCCGCCGTCCTGTAGGGCATAGGCATCGAGCTTGGAATACAGGCCGATGCCGCGGCCTTCCTGACGGAGGTAGAGCAGGAACCCGCCGGCGGCTGCGATCCGCTCCACAGCCTCCCGCAACTGCGGACCGCAGTCACACCGCTGGCTCCCGAACACATCCCCGGTGAGGCATTCACTGTGCAGCCGCACCAGGGGTCCCGGGCCCCCGCGCGCCGCTTCCAGCAGCGCCTGCTCCCAGTCGCCCAGGGCGAGGAGCAGGTGCTCCTTTCCGTCGGTGAGTCCGCTGAAGGTCAGCACCTCGGCGTCGGCGGTGAACCCGTCCGCGAACCGCAGCGGCACGGAAACCCGGCTGCGCACGGCGGCCACTGGAGCGGGTGCAGCGTGTTCGATGGTCTCTGACACAAGGGTCATCTCAGGTCCTCAGGCATTCGGCAGGAAGGTGCAGACGTTGCGCCGGAGCGGGACCGACCGGCCATAGGACATTGCGGTCCGCGGCATTCCCGGCAGAACTTTACTTGAAACTTAAAGTTATAGGGAGGCGCGGCCGGCGATGCAAGCCATGACCCCGTGTGACGGGTCCGGCGGAAGCCTCGGCGCGTGCCCGCACGGATGACGCGGCGGCGGGTGCCATCATGATGGCGTGACTATCGCAAGAACCATCGTGCTCTTCATCCTGGCCGCGGCAGCCGAAATCGGCGGGGCGTGGCTCGTCTGGCAGTCCGTCCGCGAAGGCCGGGACTGGTGGTGGGCCGGTCTGGGTGTCGTGGCGCTGGGCATCTACGGCTTCGTGGCCACGCTGCAGCCCGACGCGCACTTCGGGCGCATCCTCGCGGCGTACGGCGGCGTGTTCGTGGCAGGCTCTCTGGCCTGGGGCATGATCTTCGACGGGTTCCGGCCGGACCGGTGGGACATCCTGGGTTCGGCGGTCTGCCTGCTCGGGGTCGCCGTCATCATGTTCGCGCCCCGCGACGCGGGCTAACGCGGACCGCCGCTCCTCCGCCGGCCCGCCCTACCGGCCGGTTGTGTGCTCGAGTACATGGCCGAGGATGCGCGCGCCTTCCCGGAAGGCGCCCGGATTGGGGCCGGCGAAGTTGAGCCGGATGAACGGTCCGGCCGGTTCGGCCGGGAACCACTCGGTCCCGGCGGCGATGATGACCCCGGCGGCCTCGCAGTCACGGACGAGCTGATCGACGTCGGTCCCGTCGGGCAGGCGGGCCCACAGGTTCAGCCCGCCCTTGGGCACGTGCTCAACGTGGGCCAGCGGGGCATGCTCCCGCAGGCTGCCGAGCAGCAGATCCCGGCGGTCCTGGAGCTGGTGGCGCAGGCCGCGCAGGTGGGTCTGCCACGCCGGGTGCGTCACGACGTCGAGGGCGGCCGCCTGGAGCACGCCGCTGACGTACATCGATTCGGCACCCCGGTCGGCCAGAATGCGGTCGCGCGCGGGTCCGCGGGCGATCACCGCAGCGACGCGGATGCCCGGGGACACGCTCTTGGTCAGCGAGCGCAGGTAGACGACATGGCCGGAATCGTCCCGGGCGGCCAGGGGTGAGGCATCGGTGGTGATGCCGAAATCATGTGCCCAGTCGTCCTCGACGAGGAACGCGCCGTGGGCGCGCACTGCCTCCAGCACCTGCTCACCCACGCGCGTGGCCCATTGCGCACCGGTGGGATTGGCATAGTTCGGCTGCGCATAGAACAGCCGTGCACCGGTCTCGGTAAAGGCGCGGGCCAACTCCTCCGGGTCGGGGCCCTCGGGACCGCTCGGCACGGGAACAACCCGGACGCCGGCCTGCGTTGCGGCCAGGATGGCTCCCCAGTACGTCGGGGATTCCACCAGCAGCGGCTGTCCCCTGCCGACCAGCGCCCGGAACACGGAACTGAGCCCGCTCTGGCTGCCGGGGAGCACGATCACATCGCTGGGCGTTGGCGGCGTGACACCGGCCGGCGTTGAGGCCCGGAGTTCGTGTGCGAACCAGGACTGCAGTTCGGGCAGGCCCGCGGCGGGCGGGCGGGACAAGGCGGCGTCTCCCCGGGCTGCCCGGGTCAGGGCCGCCCGCACCAGTCGCTCGGGCAGGAGTTCACGGTCCGGGTAGCCGGAGTGGAAGGCGATGACATCGTTCGGCGCGCTGCGCATCGCCGTGGAGACGGGGCGGAGCGGAGCCTGGGGTGAGCCCAGTGCGGCTGTCTGCCAGCCGTAGTCCGCAGGCCGGGCCGTCCGGACGGCCCGCACGAAGGTTCCGACGCCCGGGCGGCTCTCGATCAGCCCCTGTGCGGCAAGCGTGCGGAGCACCTTCTGCACGGTGACCGGGCTGGCCTGGTACTCGGCGACCAGGGACCGCGTCGAGGGCAGCCTGGCGCCGGGCGCGGCACCGGCAATCCACTCCCGGAGGCGTGCCGTGATTTGTGAGGTGCTATCGTTGGACATGAGAGATAAGAGTAGCGCTACTGCACTTTTTGAACAACCGTTATCGTCCCGGCCGGCCACAGGACTGTGGTGGGGATTGCTCGGCGTCGCCGCCTTCTCCTTCACGGTTCCGTTCACCCGCGTGGCCGTTGCGGGGCTGTCGCCGTTGTTCATCGGATCGGGGCGGGCCGTGGTCGCGGCCGTTCTCGCCGGGTGCGCCCTCGCGTTGACCCGCCAGCGGGCGCCCCGCGGTTCCCAGTGGGCGCGCGTTGCCGTGGTCGCCGGCGGCGTGGTTGCGGGCTTCCCGCTGCTGACCTCTTTCGCCCTCACCTCGGTTCCCGCCAGCCACGGCGCGGTCGTTATCGCGCTACTCCCCGCGGCGACCGCAACGATGGCAGTGCTTCGCGGTCACGAACGCCCGCCCGTCATCTTCTGGGTCATCACCGGCGTCGGGGCGGTTGCGGCCATCGTCTTCGCCTCCGCTCAATCCGGCGGCATCGGGCAGCTGCATCTGGCGGACCTGCTTCTTTTTGGCGCCGTGGTGTGCGCGGCAATCGGCTACGCCGAAGGCGGCAAGCTGGCCCGCGAACTCGGGGCCTGGCAGACAGTGTCCTGGGCGCTCGTGCTCGCCTCTCCGCTCATGGTGTGCCTGGCGGCGCTCTCCATCGCCGGGCAACCACCCGCCGGCACCCCCGCGCAGTGGGCGGCCTTCGCCTACCTTGGGATCGTGAGCATGTTCCTTGGCTTCTTCGCCTGGTACCACGGCCTGGCCATCGGCCCCATGGCGCAGGTCAGCCAGATCCAATTGGTCCAGCCGGTGTTGAGCATTTGCTGGGCCTGGATCATACTGGGCGAGAACCTGAGCTGGACCACCATCATCGGCGGCGCCGCGGTGATACTTTGCGCCGGCCTGGCGGTCCGTTCCCGGCCCGGTAGCCCGAGGGTGAAAGGGAGTACCAGTATGCATGCGACAACAGGTGCGCCGGCTTCGACAACAGCAACCGCGACGGCGGCAGCGAAGACAGGCCCCTGACCGGCAGCCGTCTCCCCCGGCCCCTCGAGCGCACCCCGCATGCCCCGCCCCGCGTCCGATCCCCGACCCCAGGCCCCCGATCCGAAGGGAAACCACCGTGTACATCCCCGCACATTTTGCCGCCAGCTCCGATTCAGTCCAGCACCTGCTCACCCGGGCGGCCGCGGCCAACCTGATCACTTCCACGGCGAACGGCATGCTCGCCACGCTTTTGCCCTTTGTCTATGACCCGGCGGCCGGGGAACACGGTGCGCTGCACGGACACCTCGCCCGCAACAACACCCAATGGTCCGAACCCGCCCTCGGCGAATCGCTCGTCATCATCCAGGGGGCGGACGCCTACATCTCACCGTCGTGGTACGCGTCCAAGGCAGAGCACGGGCGCGTCGTTCCCACCTGGAACTACTCCACGGCCCACGTGTACGGCACCCTGGTCATCCACGATGATCCGGCCTGGCTTGCCCGCCACGTCAGGCGGCTGAGCGACCACAACGAAGCCCGCTCAGAGCGGCCCTGGACCGTGGACGACGCGCCCGAGCGCTACATTGCCGGGCAGCTGCGCGCGATCGTCGGCGTCGAGCTGCTCATCACCCGGATCGAGGCGAAGCACAAGCTCAGCCAGAACCGGCCCGACGCCGATATTGACGGCGTCATCGCGGGGCTGCAGGCGCGCGGTGGCATGCGAAGCGCCGCGGACGTCGCGGCGGCCCGCGAGGCCCGCGATCAGGCCCGGTGCCCGCATTCGGATAGCTCCCCGGCCTGATCCGGGACCGGGCGGGAGGTGCTGCCTGCCGCCCTGGTTCTACCCCTGGCGAAGCCCGAGGGTGTTGCCGTCAGGATCATGGAACCACGCAGCCCTCGCGGGGCCGAGCTGGGCGATGTGGCCCGTCGTCACCAGGGGGCCTTCGGTGTAGTCCAGGAATTCCACGCCCTTCGCGCTCAGGTCCTGGACCAAGGCCTCGATATCTTGCACCTCGAAATGGGCCAGGGTGTGCTCCGTCGTGACGGGCGGGCGCTTGAAGATCGAGATCTCGCTGGCCGCTCCGCAACGGAACCGGACTCCGGCCGGGGTTTCCCACAAGAATGTCAGGCCGAGGATATCGCCGTAGAACGACTTGGCCCTCTCCAGGTCCGTGACCGGAATCGTGGCTACTACCATCGTGGCAGTGATCATCAGAACCTCCTCGTCGGACCCGTCCAATCGGCGCGACCGGTCTGTCACGCCGCGCGCCTGAAGCGGCGAATGGGTCCTGGTGCTTATCTACGGATCGTCCCACCGTTCACGGGCGAAGGGACAGGGCCTTCGTACCCGCCGCACCCGGGCGGCGCCGTCGTGGATGCGTCTGCCTACCCTGCGAAACCGGCCCCGTGTCTTCCACGCACCGTTTTCGCCATGTTTTCGGACGGCCGCCAGGCAATATGTCCGGCGCTGCCCGGATCCGCGTAGCGACGGACCTTTTCGTCGTCATGTGTCCGTTTCCGTAGCGGATCCGCCAGCGACGGCGCGTGAGCGTCCCTGTCTACACAGCTCACGCCTTCCGTGTCGCCTGCCGGCGCCCTCCCCGGATCCTGCCTGCCGGGCGCCCGGCAAGTATTTCCCCCTTGTGCATCCAGGCCGCCTGGTCCTTACTGGTGGGAGGGGAACAGGCCAGCGCTCACCAGGACCGCCAATCATGAAGGTGCGTCTCCCTGTTAAAGGGCGTGAGCGGCAGGCACTCCGACTCTCACGTATCTAGGAGGATGGACATGTTCGCTCGCGTCAGCACCTATCAGCCAGGCCCTGACAGCTCGGGGGCACCCACAGAGGACACCGTCAACCGGGTGCTGGCATTGCCGGGGTGCCTTGGCATCTATTACCTGTTGGGGAAGGACAACAAGTCGCTGTCCATCACGCTGTGGGAGGACGAGGAAGCCCTCGCCGGCAGCGCGGAAGCTGCGGCTAGAATCCGTTCGGAGACCAGCGCCGAGCAACACATGCAGATCCTTGGCGTCGAGGAATTTGACGTGCTCACACGGCACCTCAAGGATTGACCGGCGGTGCGGGCAGCTGCGGGACCGCCTAAATGCCCGCGAGGCCTTTGCCGATCATCACGACGCCAATAATGGCGAGCACAGCCGCGATGATGATGTTGTAGTAGCGAACCAGCCATGTCCGGACCGGTTCCAGCACTCCGCGCACGCGGGCACCGAGGAAAAGATACGCCACCACCGGGACCACGACGGTGATCGTGGCGATCGCCGTGTAGATGAGCACGGCTGCGGCAAGCACGCCGGGCGGGAGCGTGGAGCTTCCGATCACGACACCTGCCGCGAGGCCGAAGATCAGTTCCTTCGGATTGATCACGGTCACCAGGAAGCCGGTCCTCAGAGCCTTCGCGGGCGGCATGTCGTCCAAGGCTTGCATCCACCCGGGGGTCTTCGGTTCGGCGGACCCCCGGGGCCGTGAGCGGACCTTGGTCAGGGCCAGGAAGACCAGCGCCACCCCGAACACGAGGCGGATGACGGCGCCGATTCGTGACCCGCCGGATCCTTGTGTGACGAGTTCGGACAGGGCGGCCACTGCAATCACCGTCGCGAGGACCCCGAGCACCCGGCCCACGGCAAAGCCGATGCTCCTGCCCCGACCGTTCGGGGACAGGACCATCAGGAGCACCGCGATCAGCGGGAGCGGACTGGCCGCAAGGCCGATGGCTTGCGGCATCAGCTCCGCGACCAGCTCAAGCACACTTCTCCGTCGGGCCATTGCGGGCGCGGAACACGGTAACCGTCTCCCGCTACTCGGCTGAAGGTTGAGCTGAAGCCGCAGCAGACGCGGCCCGAACCGGAGTAAAGCTGCGGGCGAGCTCGATCAGGGTGCGGGTGCCGAAGCCGGTGGCGCCTTTCGAACGCCACACGTCGTCGGTATCCGACTGCATAGTGCCCGCGATGTCCAAGTGGGCCCAGGGTGTGTCTCCCGCGAACTCGGCGAGGAAGAGCGCGGCGGTGGTGGCCCCTGCGTACTTTCCGCCGAGGTTGGAAATGTCCGCGATGTCCGAATCAAGCTGCTTGCGGTACTGGGGTTCCAGCGGCAGTTGCCAGACCTGCTCATCGGTGCGGGCGGCAGCATCCCGCAACCTGTCCACCAGCAGTTGATCGTTGCCGAAGAGCGCGGCAGTCAATTGCCCGAGCGCCATCAAGGAGGCTCCGGTGAGCGTGGCGATGTCGACGATAGCGTCCGCGCCCTCCTCCACGGCCAATGTCAGTGCGTCGCACATGACCAGTCTGCCCTCCGCGTCGGTGTTCTTGACCTCTATGGTGGTGCCGTTGCGGGCGGTGAGGACATCGCCGAGTTTGTAGGCCGAGCCGGACGGCATGTTGTCGGTGCACATCAGGAAGCCGGTGACCTTGGCGGAGGCCCCGAGCTCGCGCAGCGCGGTGAATGTTGCGAGCACGGCGGCGGCACCGCCCATGTCCATCTTCATGAGCAGGTGCATGGGGTCGCTGGGTTTCAGGCTCACCCCGCCGGAGTCATACATGATGCCCTTGCCGACCATTCCCAGGTGCCCGGTGGATTCGCCGTCGGGCATGAAGGTGAGCTTGAGCATGCGCGGCTCCTGGGCGCTGCCGGCATTGACACCAAGCAGTCCGCCGCAGCCGAGGTCGATCAGCTGCTGTTTGTCGAACTCCTCCACTACGAACCCGAACCGTGACCCCAGGTCCATGGCAATCGCGCCGAGATCCGCCGCCGTGAGGTGGCTGGGCGGGGCGTTGCACAGATCGCGGGCGATGTTGGCGGCCCGCGCGGTGACGCGCCCTGTCGCCAGACCCCCGGCGGCCGCGGCCATGGAGATCCCGGGGGCGCGCAGCTGCAGCAGCGCCAGCGGAACGTTCTTGGGCTTGCTCTGCAGCACATCGAAGCGGTAACGGCCCAGCAGCGCCCCCTCGGTCAATGCCTGGCCTAGGCTTGAAGCGTCCATCCCCGCGACGGCCGGAAGATCGAGGCCGATCCGGGCGTGGCGTGCGGTGGCGCGCAACAGTACGGCGACGGCGTTGCGCAGCCTCGCGGCATCCAGGCCCCCGGATGCGCCGCCGCCCACTGCCACCAAAAGGGTGGACCCCGAGGCAGCCGGCAGCAGGAGCGTGGTCCCGGCAGCGGCGGTGAAGCCGGCACGCGCCAGTGCCTCTCGGTCCAGTCCGAGAACGGCGGGAACCTCGCCGTCGGTGGTCACGACGACGCCCAGCGCGTCGAGTTCGCCGAACTCTGCCACCCATTCAATAGTGGCCTCGTCCCGTTCCAACGACGGGATGGCGGTGAAGCTCTCGGGGATCAGTTTGTACGGTTCGCGGGTCATGTTCATGCCCTTCCCTCGGTGGCGGTATCCGTGGATCCCAGCTCTAGGGCGTCGGGATCATCCGGTTCGAGCTGTTCGGGCAGGTCCCCGCGCATCCTGCCGGGCATGGCCCCGGCGGGGACGATTGCCAGCAGTGCGAGACCTGCGAGTCCCAGGAGCGAGTACTGCAGGGCACGAAGCCGTGCCTCGGCATTAACTTCGACGGCGGCGGCAAGTTCCGCTGGACCGCTTGCCCGGTCGCCGATGGCGGCTACGAGTTGTTCATTGGTCATGAAGTTGGCGTCGTTGATGTTCACTTTGGAGATCAACTCATCGGAGACCTGAGGGTGCGCCGCCGCTCCACTGGCGATCAGCGAGGCGAGCATGCCGACGGCAAACGCGCTGGCCACAGCAATGCCAACGCTGCCGGAGAGGTTGTGCACCAGGCCGCGCCAGGCGCCGACGTCGCCGGCCAATGGCTTGGGCACCGCGCTGAGCAGCGTGTTGAAGACCAGGGCCACGATCGCGCCCTGGCCAAGGCCCAGCAGGATCAGGCCGAGGACCACAATGACCTGTCCCCAGTCGTTGCGGATGGTGAAGGCAATCAGTGTCAGGGCGCCGGCGACGACGACGAAGCCCGCCTGCGCGATGGTCCGGGGCGGAAACTTGGCGTAGAGGAAGGCCACGAAAGTGCTGGCCAGGAAGATCGACAGGGTGTACGGAATGATCGAGAACGACGTTTCGATGCTTGAGAGGCCCTGGACCATCTGCATGTAGAGCGGAATCAGGAAGTTCGCCGCGGTGCCCACAAACAACATGAGGCCCATGCACGCGGTCACCGCCAACTCAGAGCTTGACGCGAGTACCCGCAGGTCGAAGATGCGCGAGCGCTTTGCGTCCTGGCGCTTGCGGATCCACCGGAAGAACAGCTCGCCAGCGATCAGGCCCAGCAGAATCAGTAGCGGCGCCGGGGAGAGGCCCGCGATCTGGAAGGGTGCCTGATCGGTGGCGAACCACACACCCCAACTCGACAACCCGCTGAAGCCGAAACTGAGCAGGATGATGGCAACCGCGGCCATGATGGCGCCGGTCCAGTCAATCTTCAGATTGGGCTGCGCGGGAACGCTCTTGAGCCTGAAACTCAACAGCAGGTTCACCGCGCCCAGGACCACCATCAGTCCAAACGAATAGCGCCAGCCGATGGTGGTGGCAAACCAGCCGGCGATCAACAGGGCCAGGACACCTGCGGCCGGGATGGCCGCGGCGAGCAGGCCGATGGCTTTCGCCTGCTGCTCGTCGTGATAGTTGGTGGCAATGAAGACGGTCAAGGCGGGGGCGATCAGTGCAATCACAGCACCGGAGGACGCCTGGGCGATGAACAGCATGGCGGGGCTCAGGCTGAGCGCGACACACGCCATCGCGGCGGCATGAATGCCGACCGCAATCTGGAAGACTTTGCGGGTGCCGAAACGGGCGCCCACCTTTGCCCCCAGGAGGATGAAGGCAGCCATCGAGAACGTACCGGCGGTAATTGCCGTCCCCACCGAGGTGGCCGGTGTATCGAGGTCGGTTGTGATGCCCTGCATCGAAACGGTCAACGCGTTCACTGCGAATGAGGCCTGGATTTGTGTCAGCACCACCACGATCAGTGGCAACCAGGAAGCCGTTCTTGCGGCAGCGGATGTCGACGCCGACGGGATAGTTTGGGACATTCCGTGCTCCTTAGTGGGGATCAGTCGTGAGGAACTGCCTCAGGATCATCTGGATGAAGCCGGGCCCGCAGTTCCGGGACCCCTCCGGTTCCTGCCACGTCGTGGGGGATGTTGCCGTGTGTTAGAGAACATGGGCGGGCCAGAACACGGGGACCAACAGAATCGCGACTGCTGCATAGAGCGCCATGACCGCCAAACCAAACTTCCAGTAGTCGCCGAACCGGTATCCGGCGGGCTGCATGATCATCATGTTGGCCGGTGTGGATACGGGGGTCAAGAGTGCGGCCGACGAGGCGACCGCGACGCACATGAGGACCGTGATGGGGTTGATCACAGCCTCGGCCGCAACTGACAACGAAATCGGAATGATGATCAACGCCGTGGCGGTATTGCTGATCAGCTGCCCGAGGACCGCCGTGACCACGAAAATTCCCGCCAGAAGCAACAGGGGGCCGGAACCTCCGATGACGGCGACCATGCCGTCGGCGATCATGCTCGCGGCACCTGTCGTGGTGATGGCTGAAGACAACGGGATCATGGCCCCCACAAGGATCAGGGTCTGCCACGCCATCGAACGGTGCGCCTGAGCGGGTGTGACCACTTTGAGCACCACCATGGCCATGGCGGCCAACAGCGCGGCAACGGGGGCCGGAACAATGCTCGTCGACAGCATGATGACCATCGCGGCCAAGACGATCAGGGCGGGAACGGCCCCCGGCCCCAACGGGACAGTCTGTCGCCGGATCGCATCAGGAGAATCCACCAGCATCACATCGTGGTCCACCGTATGTTTGTCCAGCGCGGACCAGGCTCCCTGGAGCAGCATCATGTCACCTGCAGCGACAGTGGCGCGTTCCCGGGACAGCTGGTCCCCCGGACGCTGATGAGCAAGGACCACCAATGCACCGCTGGCAGTGATCATGCCGGGGTACACGACGGTGCCAACCAGATTTGACCGGGGCGCGACCACCACTTCGGCCACGCCGTAAGATCGGCTGATCAGCCCGCACGTGGCGCCGTCGGTTTGTTCCAACGCATGCGCGGTGGCAAATTCGTTGATGAGCTGCTGATCACCGCGCACGATGATTTGGTCCCCGGCCGAAAGTTCGTCCGCGCGCACCGGTTTGCCGCTAGGGCGCTGCACGCTGATCAGGTGCAGCCCTGCGGGGTGCTCCGCGAGGGGGTCAACCGTGGGGAGGCCGATGAGGGCCGAATCCGGCGGGATCCGGAGCCTGGTTAACTGGTCATCGCCCAGATAGTGCTGCATGAGCGTGTCCCCGTGGGAACTCAGGTCCTTAGGCAGCGCATCAGGGCTGCGATCCGGCAGCAGTTTGGGCCCGAGCCAGACGGCCAGCCCCATGGTACCCACGAGCAGGGGAAAGCCCACGAGCCCGAACTCAAAGAACCCGATGCCGTGACCGGTTGATTCCATGGCGGCATTGAGGATCAGGATGTTGACCGGCGAACCGGTGAGCACCAGCAAGGACCCGGCATGGGCGGCGAAGGCCATCGGCATCAGTAGCTGCGCCGGGCGGCGGCCCAGCCGGACGGCAAGGACCACTACCATCGGCAGCAGCGCGGCGACCGCCCCGTTGACGCTAATGAACGCCGTCAACACGGCAGTGATGCCCATCATGAGCAGGACGAGCCGAACCCGACTCGTGCCTGCGAACCGGACGAGCAGACCCCCGAGCCATGTGGTGATCCCCGCGGCGTCAATGGCTTCAGCCACCACGAACAGCGCAGCGATCAGCACAACCGTTGCGCTGCCGAAGCCGGAGAATGCTTCCTCCATGCTGATCACACCGGTTCCCAGCAGGGCCAGGGCCACACCGAGGGCAACAATCTCGACCGGCAACCGGTTCCAAACGAACGCCGCTACAGCGACGACAAGGACAAGAACGGTGATCGCAATGTCCGTCATGAGGGACACGCTAAACCAAAACACCTATTCCAGATATACCCCCGCCTCGCGGCTCACCTCGGGCACAGGGGTTCCGCAACGGATCAACGCCCTCCCGTATCGAGGGCGCTTCCGTGCGTGAGCGCCGCAGCCAGGACCGCCGCAGTCAGGAGTGCGGCGCCAGCGAGGACCGGCGGAAGTCGGTGCTCCACACGTCGATGCCCTGCCCGTCCCCGTCCGTGACGACGTATTCGGGCCAGCGATCAAACGCCGAGCAGGGATGGGATATCCCGAAATCCACGGTATCCGTGACCTCCAGACCCGTCGCGCCGGTAAGGACTGCGTGGTGGTCGAAGAGATTTCGCACCGCTGCGGTTGCGCCGGTCTTCGTCGCACCGTCAGCCGTTCGGGCCGACAAAAAGCTCGGCAGTCCGGCGTCGTACGGAAGATCCCGTTTGCCCGCGCCGACGACGGCGATCCCCTCTTCCGGGGTGGACAGGACGACGGCGCGAACCGAAAGCGCGGGAATGAGACCAGGCACGGGGCTGACGGCGGCGTACGTGCCGTGATCGTGGGTCACATAGCACCCTGATCGGAGAATAGTCCTGGTTCCGGGCACCTCGCCGAGGTCAGGAAGGAACGCGATGACGCGGTCCGGGAACGCGGAACCGCCCATGGAGTAGATGGGCGTGGCGGTCTCAAAGTAGGTCGCGGCTTGCAGATAGGTGTCCCTTACCAGTTGGCAGTGCCGGTCAACCGCCGTGACCGTATCCTCGGCCCTGCTGTTGGGCACGACGCCTTCGTAGCCGGCGACGCCGACCAGCTTCAGGCCCGGCGTGGCACAGACCAGCCCGGCCAGGCGCAGGGCCTCGCCCACGCCGCGGACTCCGGTGCGTCCGCCGGGAGTTCCCACGTCGATCAGCACCTCAAGGGCGACCGTCGCGCCGTCGAACGCCGCCGCCGCTGCTTTGACCCCAGCCGCCGAGTCGACGAAACAACGGATTTCCCGGGCCGGATCCTCCTCCAGCCACGTTCGGACACGCAGTAGTCCGAAGGTGTCGACGATCTCGTTGGCGACGAGAACGCGGACATGTCCCCAATCCAGTGCCGAAGCGACCTGGTCCACGGTGGCGACGGTTACGCCGACCGCGCCGGCGGCCACCTGCCGTTCGATGATCGGTGCCGACATCGTTGTCTTGACATGCGGGGCCAGCTCCACACCCCTCTCGCGACACCACTCGGCCATGACCCGGATATTGCTGTCGAGGGCCTCGCTGTTGAGCCGCAGCTGCGGATACGCCGGGGTAGCGGCTAATTTGGCCGCGAAGTCTCCATCGGCTCCGGCCGGACTCTTGATCAGCTTGCTCACGCTACTCCCCTGTCGTTCGCTCCAAAAAGCGGCTTTTCCCTCCGACAATCTACTGGAGCATCACGGGCAGTGCGTCATGGCAGGGCAAAACCGGGAGCGGAGGGAAAATGCCCCCACCGACCGTTAAGGTTTCTCCTCTTTGGCGGTCTCGGTGAAGAGGGCTCCCTGCGCGGCCCCGGAACCCGACTTCCCGCCGCCCGCGCCACGCAAAATGAAGGCGATACCGACGGCGGCCGCTGCGCCGGCCAGTGGCCCGGCGACGTACACCCAATAGTCGGCGAAATTGCCGCTTGCGAGATCGGGCCCGAACGTTCGTGCCGGATTCATCGATGTGCCGGAAATGGGACTGCCCCACAGTCCGGCCACCGCGATGTACGCGCCCACTGCAAACGCCCCGAGCAATCCGATGTTCTGAGCCCCGGAGGCGGTTCCCAGAATGACGCTGACCAGCACCAACGTGAGCAGTGTCTCCATCCAGAACGCGGCGCCCGCCGAATACCCTCCCGCCGGATAGTTCGAACCGTAAGTGGCGGAGACACCGATCACGGCCTGCAGCAGCAGGCAGGCAAGCGTCGCGCCGATGAGCTGAACGACGATGTAGCCCGGCACCCGGCGCCACGGGAAGTCACCGCGGAGCGCGAACGCGAAGCTGACCGCAGGGTTCAGATGCGCGCCGGAGATTTTGCCCATGAACAGGATGATCCCCATCACCATCAGGCCGGGGGCCACCACGGCCGCCGTGCGGCTGATGACACCGGGGAAGGCCTGGCTCATCATTCCACCCCCGGCCGCGACAATGACGAGGAGAAATGTGCCGTAAAACTCCGAGAACAGCCGCCGCCATTCCTGGCGCGGATCATTAAAATCCTGGATTCGCAGCAGGATGTTCTGCTCGACAACTCCCAGCTCGCTGGCAAGGTTGTGATTGTGCGCCTCGTCTTGACGCGCGCCCGCGCGTCCGATTCCGTCTTTGCCCTGATTTTCCGCCATGGCGTGTCGCCTCCGCCGGTTATGGAATCGTGCCGTGCCAATCTGATTGCCAATCTGTTGGCACAGAGCGGAGCGGCACCTGAGAAGCCCAATGTACCGCTGCCGGAGCCGGTTGTCAGCGTTGCGCAGATGGCCCTCCAGGAGTTGTCGGCCGGCCAATGAAGCGAGATTCATCCGTCACGGGCCACGGCCGGTAAGGGTGCAGTCGGTTCGGGGAAAGGACGGGGCTGGCGCCCGCCACCACCCGAAAGGCGCGAACAGCCGAAAGAACAGGGGCGGCAATTTCGTAAGGACATCCGTTGAACAAAGTCCTACGATTCAGCCATGACGCTTCAGACGTGGCAGAAGTATTCCGAGTGGCCCCTCGTCGGTGCGGCCTTTCTTTTCCTGGCGGCCTACTCCATCCTGGTCATTGTCGAACCGCCGGCCCCCTACGCCACCCTTCTGACACTGGTCATCTGGTCAACGTGGGCTGCCTTCGGCGTCGATTACATTGTGAAATTGGTGCTGGCGCCCCACCGGGGCCGATGGTTCATCCGCCACCCTATGGACCTGCTCATGGTGGTGCTTCCGGTGGCGCGGCCATTGCGGCTGTTGCGGCCCTTCACCTTGCGTAAAGTCATGGACCGGGCCCCGGGCACCGCCATCCGAACGCGCGTCATGGCCTATGTCATTGCCTCGGCTGTCCTTCTGATCTACACCGTGGCCCTGAGCGTCCTCAGTTTCGAAAAGGGCGCTCCGAACGCGAATATCACCACGATGGGCGACTCCCTGTGGTGGGCGATGGTCACCATCACAACGATCGGTTATGGCGACTATTACCCCGTCACCGTTCCTGGCCGGTGGGCTGCGGCCGCACTGATGGTCGGCGGGTTTGCAGTCCTGAGCATGGTCACGGCAGCCGTGTCCTCCTGGCTGGTTGAAAGTGTGACCGCCGCAACCGCTTCACGGACGAAAGCCGACCAAGTCTCCGGCAACGACGAGCTTGCCCGCCTCACTGCCCAGGTCAATAGGCTCAATGACCAGCTGGCCCGGAGCCTGAATGAAACCAACAGTGACCAGGGCGACGGCAAACCACGCAGGGAACCAGGTTAATGGCCGCGAGCCAACGCCCCACCGGCCGTCCACATCACGACCGTCTCCCTGCCGTCTCCTGGCGCGGCATCCGGTCGGTGCCGTTGCGTTTCAGAAGCCGGCCGGCCTCTTCTGCCGCGGATTGCCTTGGAGATCCATGGCTTCGTGGATCTGCAGGGCAAACCACAATTGCGCCAGCGTGGAGGTTTCGGTCATATCAAGGCCTGTCAGCTCACTGATCTTCCGGATGCGATAAATGATGGTCTGGCGATGCGCGAACAGGGCAGCCGCGGTTTTCTGCCAGGACCGTTGCGTGTCAAGAAAGGTCTTCAGCGTGACGATGAGGTCCCCATTTTCTCCCTGTTCATACTGGAAAATGGGTCCGAGGAGCCGCTGTACCAGTGCGTTGCCTTCCTCAAAGCTGGTGAGTCCCAGCCAGGAGGGTCCCTCGGCATAGCGGACCAGCCGCTCGCCGGTGCTTGATGCGGTCCCAAGCGCCCACATCGATTCCTGAAGGGCCCTCTGCGCACCGGCGGCCGCGGAAGGCCGGCTGATCCCGATCTTCACATTCAAGGGAACGACGTGCCGCAGGAGATCGTCGGTGCAGTCGGAGGCGACAGCCAGATGCAACGTATTGAACCTGCGCTGGCAGGCCGTCGGATAGCCGTGTCGCCATAAATCGACGTGAATCCCCGCCAGGGCCTCACCGTCGTCGCTGGACATGGAGATGATGAGGAATTCCCGTGAAGTAATCCCGAATTCAGGCAGCCGGCTTTCAATCTCGGCTATGCCCAGGCGTCCGTCAAAGGCCTGCACAAGGAACTCGGCACCCAGCCGGCGCTGGTTCTCGAGCGACAGAACCGTCCGCGATAGCTCCAGCCCAAGGACTGTGGCGGCATGAAGCAGCACCACCGCATCCGGGAGCGGCTCGGATTTCGGCAGCACCACCAGAAGCGCGTTGGCGTGCGTCGGAATATCCATCATCAGAAGGTGACGGTCCCCCACGCGGTGCCACTGGAACTTCTTGCTGGCCACCGGTGACTTGCTCGTCAGGGGTTCAAGGTCACGCCTGAGTTCCGGCGGCAACGACCGGCCTCCGGGATGCCAGGCATGCAGGCACCGTCGATCAACCACGAAGAGGCTCGCGTCGAGTTCGGCTTCGATGCCGGCGATCAAGCTTAGCCAGTTGTCGTCAGAGGGCCCCGCCAGCCGAAGGAGGTCATAGATACGAGCCGTCTGACGCAGTTTTCGGGACTCCTCAAGCAACGAAGCCTCAGCGACCGAACGTGCGATGGCGATGAACGGAAGCGGGTAGGGGATGCTGATGACCGGCAACGGCAGGTGGTCGCAGACTTCGAAGAACTCGGGAAGCAGTTTAGGGGCATGCATCTGCTCGCCGATCGCCAGGGCACTCGCGCCGGCGTTGACCAGTGCCTCGGCAAGCTCAACCTGCCCCGCGGGATCCGCCGGGATGGAGAGCCCGTTGGTCATCATGAGCTCGCCGCCGGTGACCCATTCCCACAGCCGCGGGAGGTCGGATGTGTGGGCCCACGTGACCCTGTTGCCCAGACCGGCGGACCCCGCCAGAAGGCTCAGGCCCAACTGGGGTTCGGCCAGCAGTTCGGCCACGGTGATCGCCATGCGCGGTTCCTGTTCATGAGTGCGGAGGCCGCCCCCAAGCCGCTTATACACATGTATAAACCCCTCGGTTATTTGTAGTCAATCTGCGCATATACGCCGTGACGCAGATCACTAATAGTGGAGGTAGCAGCAACCGCGCAGATGCCCGGCACGGAGAAGAAATCTGCGGGGCTGCCGGAAACCAAAGCAACCGGAGGATCCCTGTCATGACCGCACACAAGCCAATCGGCCCCGTCGACGCAACGAAAGTCCCCCGCTACGCGGGCCTGGGCACCTTCGCCCGGCTTCCTCAGATCGACCGTGTCCCGGACTACGACATTGCGATTGTCGGTGTCCCGTTCGACGGCGGCACCTCCTACCGCCCGGGCGCCCGCTTCGGTCCGGCTGCCGTCCGCGAAGCGTCGCGGCTCCTGCGCCCCGGCTACCACCCGGAGCTCGACGTCGAGCCCGTGTACGAAGCCCAGGTTGTAGACGCCGGCGACATCGCCTGCACCCCGTATGACATCGCCCGCGCAGTCCGCGAGATCGAAGAGCAGGCCCTCCCGCTCCTCGGCGACGCCGGCTCCGGCAAGAGGCTCATCTCAATCGGCGGCGACCACACCATCGCGCTCCCGATGCTGCGGGCCTTGAACAAGGTCCACGGCCCGGTGGCCCTGCTCCACTTCGATGCACACCTGGACACGTGGGACACCTATTTCGACCAGCCGGTCACGCACGGAACCATCTTCCGCCGGGCCTTCGAAGAAGGCCTGCTCGTCGAGGACAAGTCGATGCACGTGGGCATCCGCGGCCCGGTTTACGACCGCAACGATTTTCTTCGGGATCACGAGTTCGGCTTCCAGATCATCCGCTGCTCGGACCTGGACGTCATCGGGGTTCCGGCCGCGATCCAGCGCGTCAAGGAGCGGCTGGGCGACACCCCGGTCTACGTCTCCATCGACATCGATGTTCTGGACCCGGCCTACGCCCCGGGCACCGGCACCCCGGAAATGGGCGGGCTCCACTCCCGCGAGCTGCTGGCGCTGCTCCGCGGATTGAACGGCATCAACATCGTGGGCGCCGACGTCGTCGAGGTCGCTCCGGCCTATGACCACGCAGACATCACCACAGTCGCCGCGGCGACCCTCGTCTTCGACCTCCTGGCGTTGATGGTGAACCGCAGCAAGGCCACCGCCAACGTCGCCCAACAGCTGGAATCGGCCACCGTTTGAGCCGCAACTGCCGGTCAGTCGCGGCTGATTTGTACATATGTATGAAGAGGTTTACGGCAACTGTTCAATCGCCGGATTCTCACTGTGACAAAAGTCACGAATGATTGATACAACAGATCCCGTGCTCGACGAAGTGCCGGGACAGAACAAAGAGGTTCCCATGTACTCCTGGAATGCATCATGAACGCTCGACCCACTCACGCAGTCGCGGCCGAAGTGCCCCGGCTCGAGGACAAGACCATTCAACCCATCCCCGCCCACGAACGTCACGGAAAAGCCCGGGACCTTTTCACCATCTGGTTCGGTTCCAACATCATGATCATGACCATCGTGACCGGGGGCCTCGCGACGACGGTGTTCGGGCTCAGCTTTGTACCCGCCATCGTCGGAATTATCATCGGGAACCTCGTTGGTGGCATCTTCATGGCCCTGCATTCGGCCCAAGGCCCGCAACTGGGCGTGGCGCAGATGATTCAGACCCGCGGCCAGTTCGGTTCGTACGGGGCGCTGCTCATCGTGGTCATCGTGGTGATCATGTACGTAGGGTTTTTTGCGGCGAACCTCGTCTTTGGCGGCGAAGCACTGGCCGCAGTCAGCCCGGGCATCAGTGTTGACGGAGGCATCATTGTCATTGGCGTCGTGAGCGTCGTCGCCACCATCTTTGGCTACCGGCTCATCCACGCCTATGCACGCTTCTTGAGCATCGTGGCGGGTCTGGCGCTGGTGCTGGCCTTCGTCTGGATCCTGGCCGTCCATGGATTGCCGTCCAGCTTCCTGAACCAGGGAAACTTCAACTGGGTGGGCTTCATGGCCACCATCTCCGTCTCCGCCCTGTGGCAGCTCGCCTACGCTCCCTACGTCTCGGACTACTCCCGCTACATGCCTCAGGGCACCGGCTCGGCCCCGGCGTTCTGGGCCTCCTACTCGGGCTGCGTCCTGGGAACACTCTTCCCGATGGTCTTGGGTGCCTTGGTGGGAACGCTCGCTCTGGCACTGGTCAACGATGGCAGCAGCGTCGAAATAGTGGGCAGCCTGGGAGCCCTGCTCGGGCCATGGACCATGGTGGTCATCGGAATCTTCTGCCTCGGCGTTGCGGCGTCGAACGCCATGAATCTCTACTGCGGGGTCCTGTGCACCCTCACCATTGGCCAGACGTTCAGGCCAACCTGGTTGCCCCACGCCAAGACCCGGACCATTGCGGCGATCCTCATCTTCACCTTCGCCCTCCTGATCTCGCTGTTCGCACGCGACAATTTCATCTTCTTCTACACGAACTTCCTCTCCTTCCTGATGTACGTCCTGGTTCCGTGGACGGCCATCAACCTGGTCGACTATTACCTTCTGCGGCACGGCGACTACAGGGTTGAGGACTTCTTCAAGCGTGACGGTGGAGTGTACGGAAGGTTCAACTGGATTGCGATCGGAGCCTATCTTGCCGGCGCGTTGATCCAGGTTCCGTTCTCGGCAACAGCGATGTTCACGGGGCCGGTCGCCGCAGCGATGAACGGCGTGGACCTCTCCTGGATTGTTGGCCTGGTGGTCGTTGCACCCCTGTACTACTTTGCGGCACGCGTGTTCCGGAAGACGCCGGATGCCGTCCCCTTTCAGTCGCCCGCATTCGCAACAGACCTGGTTGAGGCGCCGCAGACGTAACGTCCACCCCGGGCATCTGCGGCCCGCACTCACACAAACTCCCGGCGCCGAGATCGGCGCAGAAAACAAAGGCCAATTATCATGACACTCACAGACATCAAGCAGTTCACAGTCCGACGCTCTTCCTCGGAGCAAAGCTGCGCCGGCGTTTTGCCGCCCGCGGGACACTTTATCGGTGGAACGTTTGTCCCCGGTTCCTCGACTCAGCTCATCGACGTCGTAGACCCCACCACGGAGCAGGTCATCACGTCAGTACAGGCCGGCACGGCTGCGGATGTGGACGTTGCGGTCGAGGCGGCCGTGGCGGCCCAGAAGTCCTGGGGCGCCACGACGCCGAAGGAACGGTCCGAGGTGCTCTCGCTGATCGCCAACATCATTGAAGACAACCGTGAAGCATTCGAACTCATCGAATCCGCCAATACCGGTAAACCGCGAACCGTCGCGGAGGACGATGTCTCCAGCACCATCGACACCTTCCGATTCATGGCCGGAGCTTCCCGCACGCTGACGTCTATGGCGGGCGGCGATTACGCCACCGGACACACCTCAGTCATCCTCAGGGAACCCGTCGGCGTCGTCGGCGTCATCACCCCTTGGAACTACCCGCTGCTGATGGCTGCGTGGAAGATCGCGCCCATCCTGGCCGCCGGAAACAGCATCGTCCTCAAGCCCTCCGAACAGACTCCCCTCTCGACACTGAAGCTGGCGGAACTTGTGGCTGGACGCATCCCCGATGGAATCCTCAACGTCGTGACGGGACAAGGCCGGACTGTTGGGCAGCGACTTGCCGAACACCCTGATATCGCCCTCATTGCGTTGACGGGGAGCGTCGTCAGCGGACAGGCGGTGGCGGAGACCGCGGGCAAGTCCGTTAGGCGCGTCCACCTCGAACTCGGCGGCAAGGCCCCTGTTGTGGTCTTCCCCGACGCCGACCTCCGCGCCGCCGCCGCCGGCGTGCGAAACGCCGGCTTCTGGAATGCCGGCCAGGACTGTGGTGCCGCCTGCCGCGTGCTGGTCCACGAATCGGTGGCTGAGGAGTTCACCGAGCACCTGGTGCGCGAAGTCGGCACGCTCGTCGTCGGCGCCCCGGGCGCCGGGGACGACGTGGAAATCGGTCCCATGATTTCGCGCCCGCACTTCGAACGCGTGAAGGAATCACTTGCTGAGGCAAAGGACGCGGGTCTTCAGGTGGCCATCGGCGGCTCGGCACTGGAAGGTCCCGGCTACTTCATTGAACCCACAGTGATCAGCAACGTGCCGGCCGGGGCCCATATTGCTACCCACGAAATCTTTGGCCCCGTCGTCACCGTCGAGTCCTTCAGCACCACTGACGAGGCCATTACTCGGGCCAACGAGAGCCCCTACGGCCTTTCTGCCTCGGTGTGGACGCGGGATTCGAGCCTGTCGCTGAGCATTCCGAAGCAACTCGATTTCGGCACCGTCTGGGTCAATTCACACCTGGTGTTGGCCTGCGAGGTTCCGTGGGGCGGATTCAAAGGATCCGGCTACGGCCGCGACCTCTCACTCTATGCCCTGGACGATTACTCCCGGACCAAGCACGTCATGATCAACCACAGCGCGTGAGCGTTGATACCAGCATCGGAGCTCAGCAATGACCACCACGAATCATTCCCAGGCCGCGTCGTCGGCACGCGCGGCGACCCCGTCCGCTCCCTTCGGGACGGACGTCACGTGGACCAACTGGGGCGGAAACCAGAGCGCCACACCGGCCTTCACCGTCCGGCCCCGGAATGAACAAGAAGCGCTCGACGCCGTCCGGTTCGCCATCCGCGAGGGCCTGCCCGTCCGCGCGGTCGGCTCAGGACATTCATCCTCTCCACTGGTTCAGACCGGCGGCGTCCTGATGGACATGTCCGCACTCTCGGCCATCACCGGAACCGACCGCGGGCGGCGCCGCGCCAGGGCCCTGGCCGGCACCACCATCAACGCCTTTGGCGATCCGCTGTGGGAACAGGGGCTGGCACTGGGCAACCAGGGCGACATCGACAAGCAGCAGATCGCCGGCGCACTCGCGACCAGCACCCACGGCTCCGGAAAGAACCTGGGCAGTTTCTCCTCCGCCTTGCGCTGGGTCAGGCTGATCAACGGCTACGGCGAAATCGTCGAAATCGGTGAAGGGCAACTCCGCGAACTCAGGGCCGCCCAGGTCGCTTTGGGCACGCTCGGAGTCTTCCTGGAGGTCGAACTGGCGGTCGAGGACCGCTATTACCTGCAGGAGGAGATTACGTATCCCACGTGGGCGGAGACCGCGGCAACCTGGCAGGCCGACATCGACGCGAACAGGCACTACTCGTTCCTGTGGTGTCCGGACGACGATTCATGTGAGCTCCTGGACCTCCCCGGTTCGCCGGACCAGAACATGGCGAACCGCAGCTACACGAAGCGGTACAACATCGCGCAGATCCAGGACGAGCGTGAAATTTCCCGCATGGAGGGTGCCCGGCTGGACCGGTCGTACCGCATCTACCCGGGCGGGTTCACCACACAGTTCCATGAACTCGAGTACTTCGTTCCCAGCCGGCACGGCCTGGAGGCCGTCGAGGCTGTCCAGGACCTGATCCGCACCAAGCATCCGGACCAGAAGTACCCCGTTGAGGTCCGCTGGGTGAAGGCCGACCAAGGGTACATGTCCCAGTTCCAAGGACGCGACACCACCGTCATTACCCTGACCACTCAACCTGGAACTGACTACTGGCCTTTCTTCCGGGATGCAGATGCGCTGCTGCAGGAATTCGAGCCGCGTGCCCACTGGGGCAAGATCCATTTCATGACGAGGAGCCGCTTGGAGCGTCTCTACCCGGAGCTCGATACCTTCATCCAGATACGCCGGGAGTTCGACCCCCGCGGAATGTTCCTCAACGATCACACCCGCGCCCTCGTAGGCTAAATCCACAAGCAGTTCACGCGCGCGCACAGCCAAAAGCACGAGGTGCGGACAAAGTCCGCACCTCGTGCTCTTGACCTGGCTTAGGCGTCAGGCGGAAATCCGCTCCGCCAGGCTGGAGCTGGCCGGGCGGACGGCCGGTACGCCGTCGCCGTCCTGGCCGTACAGCCAGTCGTTGTACTGGAAGTCGTTGTCCTTCCGGCTCTTGAAGAGCAGGTTGCGCAGTGTCCGGGCCAGTCCGGACACGTGCCAGGATTCGCCCCAGACGCGGGCGGTGCGCTGGACCCGGGCCGTGCGGCCGGCGCGGATGTCATTGAACTCCTTGATCGCGCCGTCCCAGGCGTCCGGGTTGACGCCTTCCTGGGTGAAGACGGTGCCATTGGTGGCGTCCTGCAGCACAGCGGCGTCCTCGAGCGCCTGGCAGGCGCCCTGGGCGAGGTACTGGAGCATCGGGTGCGCGGCGTCGCCCATCAGCACCATTCGGCCGGCGACCCAGTTTTCGATCGGATCGCGGTCGTACATGGGCCAGCGGATGCCGGTGGCCAGGTTCTTGAGCGCTTCCTGAACGCCCGGGACACAATCCTTGTACGCGGCCTCCAGCTCGTCCACACCGCCGTACTGCTCTTCGCCGCGTTCGAACGAGGCGGACTTGAAGACGGCCACGGTGTTCAGCAGCTCGCCCTTGCGCAGCGGGTACTGCACAAGGTGGCAGTCCGGTCCGAGGTAGACGATCACGTCTTCGAGATCGGCCTTGGGCGTGTTTTCGGTGATCGGGACGGTGCCGCGGTACGCGACGTAGGCCGAGGGGACGGGCTCATCGCTGGCCACGAGCGGACGCAGGGTGGACTTGAGTCCGTCGGCGCCGATTACGACGTCGGCCTCGTAGTCAACGCCGGCGGCGGTGTGGGCCACGCCGCGGCCGTTGACGGTTTCAACGCTCTCGACCATGACGTCGTTGACGAGCTTGACGCCCGCCGCCTCGCAGCCTTCGAGCAGGACCCGGTGCAGGTCGCTGCGGTGGATCACGACGTACGGCGCGCCGTAGCGTTCCTCGAATTCCCCGCCGAGGGTCTGGCGGGTGAGCTCCTCGCCGGTGACGGCGTCGCGGAAGACCAGGTGCTTGGGCTGGACGCCGATTTCCAGCGCCTTTTCCAGCAGGCCCCAGCGGCGCAGGACGCGGGAGGCGTTCGGGGCCATCTGCAGGCCCGCGCCGACCTCGCCGAATTCGGGGGCCCGCTCCACGAGAGTGACGTTGGCGCCGTTTTCACGCAGCGCGAGGGCTCCGGCCAGTCCGGCCATTCCCCCTCCGATGACGAGGACATCGGTGGACGTGGCGTGCTCAGACATTGCTTGCTCCTGTTGATGTGAGTGAGGGTGAGGTTGGGAGTTTGGACTTGAGTTTGAGGCCGACGGCGGCCAGCAGTACCGCGGCGATGGCGGCTGCACCGGCGAAGGCGAGGAAATTGGAATTGACGCCCAGTCCGGCGGCCAGCAGGAGGCCACCGATCTGGGGTGCGGCGACGGCGCCGATACGGCCCGTCCCCAGCGCCCAGCCCAGCGCGGTTCCGCGCAGGTGTCCGGGATAGTGGCTCGCGACGGCGGCGATGATGAGGCACTGCGTGCCGTGGGTGCCGACGCCGGCGAGGACCAGCATGAAGTAGACGACGCCGACGGGCGGCCCGCTCACAAGAACCACGAGGGCTCCGGCAGCGACGGCGGCCGCGGCGATCGCCGTCGGGATCGGACCGAAGCGGGTGCCCGCCCAGGCCGTGAGGACCGAGCCGGCCACCGCACCCAGGTTGAGGGCCAGTGCGAAGGTCAGGGCGGAGCCCAGGTTGTAGCCGGCCAGCTGCATGAGGTTCGGCAGCCAGGTGCCGAGGCCGTACCAGGCGAACAGGGTGGCGATCGTTGCCAGGGCGAACAGCACACTCACCCCCAGGTACGGGGCGCGGAGCAGGGAGGAGAAGCCGGACGGCTCGTTGACCGCATGCCCCTTCCCGGCGGCCTTGCGGGCGGCCCTGCCTGCGGCACCGGCCGGTGTCAGGGTCTCCGGAAGGTATTTCACTCCGAGCGGCACCACGACCATCAGGGCGACCACGGCGACCAGGAACATGGACTCCCAGCCGAACGCGGGGATCAGCTGGATGCCGACGAGGGCGGCGATGGATCCGCCGATCGGGACACCGGACATCATCAGGGTGGCGACGGTGGAGCGCCATTTGGGCGTGACGAGTTCGGCCACGAGCGCATTGGCCGAGGGCACCAGCCCGCCGAGTCCGATGCCGGCGAGGAGCCGCAGGACGCCGAAGACCGGGGCACTAGGCGCGAACGCGCAGAGGATCGTGAAGATCGAAAAAACGATGGCACAGCCCAGGATGGTCCGGCGGCGGCCCCACGAGTCGGCCATGCGTCCGGCGAAGATCGCCCCGATCATCATGCCGACGAAGGCCATGGAGCCGATCGTTCCGGCGGTGGCCTTATTCAGGCCCCAGCCGGTCTCAGAAATCAGTGAGGACTGGACGGTGCCGTAGACGATGAGGTCGTAGCCGTCGAAGACCACCAGGAGCCAGCAGACGAGGACGGCCGCTGCCGAGCCTTTGGAGAACCGTGATGCAGGCCCATCAGCGGTAGTCGGGCCGGGGAGACCCGGTGTCGGCCGCTCCGGCGCTGCAGCGAAAGGTGTGTGATTCATCCCACTACTGTCATGGAGATTGCAGACGAACAACAATACAATTCTGATGTGCAGAACAACCCGCCAGCCAAGTCCGCCCGGAAGCCCGTCCAAAAGCGGCCGACCTACTCCATCGAGGCGGTGGACAATGCGCTGCAACTCCTGCAGCTGCTCCGCGACGGCGGCGCGCTGCGGCTCAAGGACGCCGCCGCCGAGCTCGGCGTAGCCCCCTCCACCGCCCACCGGCTCCTGGCGATGCTGGTCTACCGGGGCTTTGCCGTGCAGGATGAAAACCGCCGCTATGTTCCCGGGGCGGCCATGGGGGTCGGGCCGGCGGGCCTGAGCTGGACCAGGCTCCTGCGCTCGCTCGCCCAGCCGCACATGGAGCTGCTCTCGGCGCAACTGAACGAGACCGTCAACCTCATGGTGCGGGTGGGCACTAAAGTGCGCTTCCTGGCCACGATGGAAGGGAACAACGTGTTGCGGGTTGGTGACCGGCAGGGGACGGTCATGCCCGCCAACAAGACGTCGGGCGGCAAGGCCATGCTCGCCGAACTGGAACCCCACATGATCGACCAACTCTTTCGCAGCAACAATGCCGAGATTGGCGGGGACACCATTCCCGCCGCGGAGTACCCGGCGTTCCTGCGCGAGCTTGAGTCCATCCGCGGCAACGGCTTTGCGGCCAATTTTGAGGGGACGGAGGAAGGGGTGAGTGCCCTCGGGATGGCCCTGCACAACCGGCACGGGCACGTCGTCGGCGCACTCAGCGTCGCCACTCCCTCGACCCGCTTCCGCCGGGTCTTCGACGCCGGACTCGTCCCCGCGCTGCGGGAAACCTGCCGGCAGCTGGAAATCGACATCGCGGCTAATCCGGCCGAGCCGGACTGAGTGCGCGCCGAGTGCGCGGCAGGGCACACAGCGGGGTACCCCGCCGGGCACCCGGGGGAACAATCCATAAATTCTGACTGGCAGAATATGTTGGGGGTCACACCTCCACATCCGTAGAGTCGAACTACGCCAAAGAACTGTTCTGACCTACCGAGGAGGCCCACGTGTCCATCAGCGCCGAGAACACGACTCATGAATCAGTGGCCGCGGGGCATACTGCTCCGGAGCCGACGCCCGAAGAAGCCGCCCAGCTCAAGGAGCTCTACCGGGATTTTGACCGGGAGAACCTGATCCCGCTGTGGACCGAGATCGCGGACCTGATGCCGATGGTGCCGACCCCCAAGGCGGTGGCCCACGTCTGGCGGTGGAGCGATCTGTACCCGCTGGCCGCCCGCGCCGGCGATCTGGTCCCGGTGGGCCGCGGCGGGGAACGCCGGGCGATCGCCCTGGCGAACCCCGGCCTGGCCGGTACGCCGTACGCGACCCCCACGCTGTGGGCGGCCATCCAGTACCTCGGTGCCCGCGAGACCGCCCCCGAACACCGCCACTCACAGAACGCGTTCCGCTTCGTCGTCGAGGGCGAGGGCGTGTGGACGGTCGTGAACGGGGACCCGGTGCGGATGTCCCGCGGGGACTTCCTGTTGACCCCGGGCTGGAACTTCCACGGCCACCACAACGACACCGATGAGCCGATGGCCTGGATCGACGGCCTGGACATCCCGTTCGTGCACTACGCCGATGCCGGGTTCTTCGAGTTCGGCACCGAGCGTGTCACCGACGAGGCCACGCCGGACATCTCCCGCTCCGAACGACTCTGGGCCCACCCTGGCCTGCGCCCGCTCTCCGGACTGGATGACACCACGAGCTCCCCCATCGCGGCGTACCGCTGGGAATACACGGACCGGGCCCTGACCGAGCAGCTGCTGCTCGAGGACGAGGGCCACCCGGCCACCGTGTCCCAGGGCCACGCCGCCGTCCGCTACACCAACCCCACCACCGGCGGGGACGTCATGCCGACCATCCGGGCCGAATTCCACCGGCTCCGCGCCGGCGCCACCACCGAAACCGTCCGCGAGGTCGGCTCCAGCGTCTGGCAGGTCTTCGAAGGGACCGGCTCCGTGGTCCTCAACGGCGAAACCAGGACCCTGGCCAAGGGCGACCTCTTCGTCGTCCCGTCCTGGGCGCAATGGTCCCTTCGGGCGGACCTGCAGGCCGAAACAAGTTTCGACCTCTTCCGTTTCAGCGACGCCCCCATTTTCGAACGGCTGAACTTCCACCGCACCTACATCGAAGGACGCACCAAGTAATGAGACTCCTCACCCTCCGCACTGAAAACGGTACCAAGGCTGTACGCCAGGACGGCGACACCCTGACCGAGATCGACGGCTTCGCCGACGTCGGAGAACTCCTCCGCACCCCGGACTGGGAAGCCACCGCGAAGGCAGCGGCCGGCGCCACGCACCCGCTCGAGGGAGCGGACCTCGACGCCGTCGTCCCCTCCCCCGGCAAGATCATCTGCGTGGGCCACAACTACCGCAACCACATCAAGGAAATGGGCCGGGAAGTCCCCGAATTCCCCACCCTGTTCGCCAAGTACCAGGAATCCCTGATCGGCCCCAACGATGACCTGGCCCTCCCGCAGGAATCCGACGCCGTCGACTGGGAGGCCGAACTCGCCGTCGTGATCGGCAAAAAGGGCCGCCGGATCAGCGAAGCCGACGCCCCGGCCCACATCGCCGGCTACGCCGTCCTGAACGACGTGTCCATGCGCGACTACCAGTTCCGCACCATCCAGTGGCTGCAGGGCAAGACCTGGGAAAAGTCCACCCCGTTCGGACCGGCCCTGGTCACCAAGGACGAGTTCACCGCCGGCCCGCTGATGACCTCCGAGGTCGACGGCGACATCCAGCAGCAGACCCCGACGGGCGACCTCGTCTTCACCCCCGAATACCTGGTGTCCTACATCTCCACGATCATCACGCTGAACCCGGGCGACGTCATCGCCACCGGCACCCCCGGCGGCGTCGGCCACGCCCAGGACCCCAAGCGCTACCTGCAGGAGGGCCAGCTCCTGGTCACCACCATCGAGGGACTGGGACAGCTGAAGAACCGCGTCATCAAGGAAGCCTGATGGTTGCCCGCCACGACCAGACGACGGACCCGGAGCTGCTCGCTGCCCTGCTGCAGGCACGCCGCGGGACGGCGTTCTTCGCCCGCAAGCTCAACGAGCTCTCCGACGCGGAGCTCGACGGCGATTCGCTGCTGCCGGGCTGGACCCGCCGCCACATCACCGCGCACATCGGCTACAACGCCCGGGCCATCGCCCGGCTGGTGGAGTGGGCGGCCACCGGCGTCGAGACCCCGATGTATGCCTCCACGGACGTCCGGGACCACGAGATCGACTTCGGCTCCACGCTGTCCCCGATCGCGCTGCGGCACCTGTTCGACCACTCGGCCGTGCACCTGAACGTCGAATGGCGGGACCTGCCCGAGGACGCCTGGCACCACAAAGTCCGAACCATCCAGGGCCGCGAAGTTCCCGCCACGGAAACGGTCTGGATGCGCAGCCGCGAAGTCTGGATGCACGCCGTGGACCTGGACAACGGCGCCAACTTCCACGACATCCCGGCGCCCGTCCTGGAACGGCTCCTGAAGGACATCACCGGCGCTTGGAAGACCCGCGGCACCGACAAGGACCTCGTCGTCAAGGTCACGGACCGCGACCTCACCTTCGGGGACACCACATCCGCGTCCCCGACGGTCGTCTCCGGGCCCCTCGCCGCCGTCGTCGAATGGGCCGCCGGCCGCGGCAACAGCGGCGTCACCGCCGCCGGGCCGGGCGCTGCAGCCACCACCGGGACGGTTCCCCCCGCCCCGAAGTGGATCTGAGAGCCGGCTAAACAATCCTAAAGCGGGAGGCCCCTCGGCGAGGGGCCTCCCGCTTTCGTGCGCGCTTGCCTCCGTCCGGGGGCACTTTGAGGGCAATGTTAGACGCCGTCGCCCTGGTTGACGGCGTGTCCGCGCCAAAGTGCCCCCGGACCGCCGCCGCAGCGACGCCGCCCCGGGTTAGCCCAGCTGGACGATCGACCCGCAGCGGCAGCAGCGGGTGCCAGGAACACCAGCGCCCAGGGTCAGCCTTCGTCGCAGAGCAGGTGGTACCAGTTATCGGCAAGCACCTCGAGCGCGTGTTCGCGGTTTGGTTCAAACTTGCGTCGGGTCCAGAGCGTGGCGACGTAGTCGAGTGAGGTGAAGGCCAGAGTGCCGCGAATGTGGTGCGTCTCCTCCGAGAAGCGCCCTGCGAGCTTCATTCCGCGGACGAGGTCGGAGATGACCTCCTCATGCCATCCCTCGACCAAGGCGCGCACCTCGCGATCGACGGCGGCGGCCTCCTCGAGCACGTCGAGGTATGGGCGGAAGACCGGCCAGAGCGCTGCCCGCGACTCCAGCCACGCCAGGATGCCCGGCAGCTCGCCTGCCCGCACCACGTCGACGAGGTCGGCCGCGGTAGAGCCGCTCCCCGGGCCGTCCGCACGGTCGAGCACCGCGTTGACGCGCACCATGAAGTCCCTCATCAGATCGCTGCGTGAAGGGTAGTGCGCGTAGAAAGTCACCCGGGTGGTGCCGGCCGCCGCGGCGATCTCATCGATGGTGGTCGCGGCGTACCCCTTGTCGGTGAAAAGCTCGAGAGCCCGCTCCACGATCACGTCGCGGGTGAGCTTTTTCTGGGCTTCTCGCAACGTCGACATGGATCAATCCTAACTTTGTTGTGCGGCGTCAGGCCCGGGCGGGCGACGCCGGTCCCGGGCCGGCAGGACCGGCGTCAGCCCGCCGTCGAAGCCGGCAGAGCGCAGTGACTCGCCGCCGTGGGCCCGGCGATGCCGTTGCCGACGACGCCGGGCCCGCGCCCCGTTATGCAGCCTCCAGCCGGAGCGCGGCGACCGGGCAGACCCTCACGGCCGCCTTCGCGGCGTCGAGGTCGGCCCCGTCAACCTCCGGGGCATCGATGACCAGCTGGCCGTCATCGTCGAGGTGCATCAGCCGGGGCGCGGCTTCCTCGCAGAGACCGTGCCCCTCGCAGCGTGGCCGGTCGAGTTCGATCCTCACGATGCCACCACCTTGACGACCTGAAGCTTCTCGAAACTCCGCGTGATGTTGCTCGGCACCCGGATCCCGTCCGCGATGGACAGTGACTTCACCTGACGGGCAAGCGCGTCAATGATCGCGTGGGCCTCGAGCTTGGCCAGGCCTTGGCCGGCACAGCCGTGCGGTCCGTAGCCGAAGGAGAGGTGGTCCACCGGGTTGCGCCTGATGTCGAAGGTGTCGGGGTTTTCGTAGTGCCGCGGGTCCCGGTTGCCGGCGCCGAAGAGGATGCCCAGTTGAGCGCCCGCAGGAACGGTGGCTCCGTCGATCTCAACCTCGCGGGTGGTTGTGCGGCCCCAGATGTGCACGGGGGCCCAATAGCGCAGCACTTCCGCGAAGGCTGCAGGCACCCGGTCCAGGTTCTCGCGGACAAGCTCAAGCTGTTCCGGGTGGCGGCCGAACAGGGCGATGATGTTTCCGATCGAGGCGATCGTTGTATCGACGCCTGCCCCGAGGTACTGGTGGATGATGTGACCGGCGGAGCCTTCGGGGATGTCGCCACGCGTTTCAGCGTCGAAGATCCCGCGGCCGATCGAGCCGGGGGCGAGGTCGCCGGCGGTAACTGACGAGCACCAGCCGTAAAGCTCGCCGGCGATCGGGAAGCTCTCCTGGGTGCGCTGGTTCATCGGCCCGATGACCTGCATCGCGGCCTGCCCCCAGCGCATCATGTTGTCCTTGACGTGTCCGCTGAAGCCGATGAGGTCGGCGACGATCTCAAGCGGGAAAGCTCGCGCAAGGGAGTCGATGGCTTCAAAGCTTCCGCCGGCGACGAGGTCGGCGACGAGCTTGTCCGCCTTCTCGTCGATGATGATCTTCAGGCCGCGCAGTGCGCGGGGCGTGAGGTTCTCAGAGAGCGTCGCGCGCAGCTGGGTGTGCAACGGCGGGTCTGAGGCAAGCGAGGTGCCTTGCAGCGCCTCGTTGACCATCGGGTTGAAGCCAAGGGTGGTGGACGAGAACGTCGCCGGATCGCCGAGTACGTCGCGGATGATGTCGTAGCGCGTCAGAGCGTAGAGGTCGTTCTTGGGCAGGTGGACGACGCCGGCCTGCTCGCGCAGCGCGGCGTACGTGGGGTAGGGGTCGACCAGGACGTCGTCGTCCCAGATATCGATGCCGGATTCTGCGGGTGCAGTCACAGTATTCTCCTTGCGGATGGGGGGTGGACCGAGGGTGTGAGGCCCGTCAGCCTGGACGATAGCTGCGGCGCATTCCCCGGTGCTCTACCGGGCTCCTGCCAAGGCCGGAGGCGGATGTGGCGCTCCACACATCTTGACGCCAAGGTTTACATGATGTCAATACAATTTACGAGTCGTTGATTTCACGAACGCCCCGCAGCTCCGGATATACGTTGTGTTTATTTACTTGACATACTGTAAAGAAAGATGTGACGCTAGATACACCGCATCGGAGCGATGGTCTGGCCAGGCCCGGCGGCACCCCTGCATTCAGCACCCGAACTTCAAGGGAGAAGCAAGTGATTCACCCCACCCCCGTCGACACCGGCGACGCGTTCGCCGGCACCGTCGATCGAGCCACCGTCCATACGGTCCTTGGCCCCGTCCCCGCTCATGAACTGGGTGTGGTCGCGGTCCACGAGGCCCTGCTGTCGGTGCTCCCGGGTGCGCAGTACGCCCCGGACATCACGATGGACCGGGCGGAGATCTTCGAGGCACTGGCCGCGAAGCTCAAGGACTTCCGCGAGCACGGCGGGCAGACGATCGTCGACAGCACCGGCATGTTCCACGGCCGCGACCTGAAGCTTTACGAGGCCCTGTCCCGCTCCACCGGCGTCCACATCGTCGCCTCCACGGGCCTGGGCCCGGAGGAAGAACTCGGCGGATACTTCCTGACCCCGCAGACCAACCCGCCCACCCCCTGGCCGGCCGAAAAGTTCGGCGACCTCTTCGGCAGGGAGGTCACTGAGGGGATGGTGGTACCCCGGGTCGAGCGCCGCGCCGCCGCCGGCATTGTGGCCACCATCGCCGACCGCGCCGGCATGACCCCGACCGAGGAGAGCCTGTTCCGCGGCTCCGCCCGCGCCGCCAGGAACACCGGCATCCCGGTCTCGATTCGGTTCGGCGCCGATGCCCTGCACGATCTGGACATCGTGCTGGACGAGCAGATCGGGGCCGACCGGGTGCTCGTCGGCGACCTGGACCGCAAGGACGCCGCCGGCTCCGCCATCAAGGTGGCCGGCCGCGGAGCCTTCGTCGGCATCGACCACGTGGGCCTGAACGACCACGCGGACTACCTCACCGACCACGATCGCGCCGAGCTGGTGTTCGAGCTCGTCAAGGCCGGCCATGCCGACAAGATCATCCTGTCGGGCAACTCGATCGGCGTGGCCAAGGGGCTGCCGGAGTACAACCTGCCGTACAGCCACGTCCTGTCCACGTTCGTGCCCTACCTCAAGACCCACGGCCTGAGCGACGAAGACGCCCGGCGCATCCTCGTGGACAACCCGCGCAACCTGCTGACCGTGCGCTAAGCACGCGTCGGCCCTCCCACAACAAGCTTTCGACCCCTGAGGTGAACGAATGACCAAGGTCAACACCGTGCTGGGAACCATCCCGGCCGAAGAACTGGAAATCGTGGCGGTCCACGAACACATCGGCTACGGCATGCCCGGGTCCGAGCTGGACACCATGTGGTGGAAGTCGCCCGAGCAGGCCTACGAGGAAACCGTGCCGAAACTGCGGAAATTCCGCGAATACGGCGGCGGTACCTTTGTCGACGCCACCGGTATCTGCAACGGGCGCGACGTCGACTACTACAAATCCCTGTCCCGGAAGACGGGCGTGCATATCGTGGCCTGCACCGGCTTCGTCGGCGGCGACACCGCCCTGCCTCACTTCTCCCGCGCCACCGTGGACTACCTGGCGAAAGTGTTCACCCACGAGATCACCGTCGGCATCGGCAACACGGGCGCCAAGGCCGGCGTCATCAAGGTCGGTGTGAGCCGCGGCGGACGAATGACCGACCTCGACAAGCGCATCTACCGGGCCGCGGCCCGTGCCGCCGTCGTGACCGGCGCGCCGATCCTGACCCATCTGGCCATCGACCTCGAGCCGGCGGTGACCATCTTCAACGAAGAGGGCCTGTCCCTCGACCGCGTGCTCTTCGGCCACGCCGACGACGGCCTGAACGCTCCGATCACCCCGCACGACTGGATCTACGAGCAGGGCGGCCGGATCGGCTTCGATACGTTCGGGTACGACCTCGAGCTGCCGGATCCGCCGTTTTGGGGCCGCAAGCGCGACGAACGCATGGAGCACTTCGTCAAGCTCGTCAACAAGGGCTATGCGGACAAGCTCCTCGTCTCGGCAGACGCCAACTGCAGCCCCCTGGGCTGGCCTGGCGTGAAGGGCCACACCATCAACTACATCTTCGAGGACATGATCCCGGACATGCGGGCGGCCGGCATCGACGACGCCACCCTCAAACTCCTGCTCGAGGACAACCCGGCCGACTTCCTGTCGCTGCACGCCTGACCCCGGACAGACCACCACAACTTACCCGTTCCACCAGACACGGCCCGGGCCAAGAAAGAGCCAAGAAAGAGATGAAACCATGAAGGCTGAAGACATCAAGAACCTCAAGATCGCCATCGTCGGCGCGGGCTACGGCGGCGCTGCGGCGGCCAAGGCCCTGAGCCTGCTCGGTGCAGACGTCAAGGTCTACGAGCAGGCTCCCCAGATGGGAGAGGTCGGCGCCGGCATTGGCCTGCGTCCGGCCACCATGGCCCGGTTCCGCCAGTGGGGAATCTTTGACGCGATCGCCAAGGTGAGCTCGGCGAGCGACTACTTTGAGATCCTCACGGCCACCGGTGAGCCGATCATGAAGGACACCTGGCCCGAGTTCGGCGATGAGAAGCAGACGTACCTCATCCACCGCCGCGACTTCATCGAAGCCCTTCTCGGCGTGCTTCCCGAGGGCATGGTGCAGCTCGGCCACCGACTGGAGACCATCGAGGACAAGGGCGACCGCTCTGTCCTGACCTTTGCCAACGGGGAGACCGTGGAGGCCGACCTGGTGGTCGGTGCCGACGGCATTAAGTCCGCGGTGCGCGAGCAGCTCTTCAGCGACAAGGGCCCCGTGTTCTCCGGCGAACACGCCTACCGCGTGGTCATCTCCGCCGACAACGCCCACGGGATGGCCGTCGACGACAACCTGCGGATGTACATGGGCAGGGGCACCAAGGTTTACCTCCTGCCGCTGCGCCACCGCAACCAGATGTCCTTCGACATCACCGCCCTGAATCCGGACGGCACCTGGGCACCCACGATCACGAAGGAAGAACTCCTGAAAACTGTGGAAGGTTTCGACGAGCGGATCGTGGGCATCGCCCGCGACCTCGACATTGACACCGTCAACATCCGCGCCGTCTACGACATCGACCCCGTCGACTCCTGGCACACCGACTCCGTCGTCCTCATGGGCGATGCGGCACACTCCATGCTGCACCACCAGGGCCAGGGTGCGAACTCGGCGATCGAGGATGCCGGAGCACTGGCCGACGCCCTCGCGCAGGCCGACTCCGTCAAGGAGGCGCTGGCCCTGTTCCAGGCGACCCGCAAGCCGGTGACGGACGAGCTGCAGCGCATCTCGCGTCAGGGGTGGTCCGAGGAAGAAGTCAACGACGTCTTCCCTGGTCAGAAGCCCGCGGCTCAGGCACAGGTCTGATGCCATGACGATTCATCCCAAAATTGCCAAGATCCTCAGCACCCTGCCGGCGCCCGATGGTTCGCCGCTGAATCCGCAGGCCATGCGGGCCGGCGAGGCCGCGCAGGTTCCCGCACTCGAGGACCGCCTGCCGCTGTACTCCGTCGAGGACGCCACGGCCGTAACGTCCTCGGCCGAGGTGCCCGTGCGGATCTACACACCGGTGGAGGCTGACGCCTACGGACTGCTGGTGTACTTCCACGGCGGAGCGTTCTTCCTGGGCAGCCTGGACACCCATGACCACGTGGCGCGGGCACTCGCCAAGGAAACCGGCCACAAGGTCATCTCGGTCGGCTACCGGCTGGCCCCCGAAGCATCTTTCCCGGCCGGCCTCGACGACTGCTACGGCGTGGTCCGCTGGGCCGCCGCGCGGGGCCACAGCCTGGGCTGGGACGGGATGAACCTCGCCATCGCGGGCGACAGCTCGGGCGGCAACTTCGTGGCCGCCGTCGCCGCGCGGGCCCACGACGACGAGTTCCCGGCGATCACGCACCAGGTCCTGTTCTACCCCTCCCTGGACCTGGACTTCGACGTCGACCGCTACGCGTCGCTGCGGGAGAACGCCGAGGGGTACGGACTGGAGACGGCGGGCCTGCTGCCGTTCAACTCGTTCTACCTCGAGAACGGGGCGGATCCGGCGGATCCCCTGGTCTCCCCCATCAAACGCGAGGACCTCGCCGGCCTGCCTGCTGCCCTCGTCATCACGGCAGAGCACGATCCCCTGCGGGACGAGGGCGAACTCTACGGGCGGCGCCTGAAAGAGGACGGCGTCGACGCAACAGTCAGCCGCTACGCGGGGGCCAACCACGGTTTCGTCCAGAACTTCTCCTGGATCCCGGAGTTCTACCGGGCATTCGAGGAGACAGGTGAATTCCTGAACGCGAGGGCCGCGAGATGACGAAGTCAGTGGCTGTCCATCCTATGGTCTCCCCATGGGGCCGGTTCGGTCTCTACAGCTTCTACGTCGACGCCCCGGAGCCCGCCATCATCGACACAGGGATCGCGTCCTCGCCCGCCGAGGGCATGGTGCCGGCCTTGGCGGCAATCGGCCGCCGGATCGAGGACGTCCGCTGGATTCTGCTGACCCACGGACACATCGACCACATCGGCGGCGCGTACGCTCTGTGGGAGCTCACCGGCCGGCGCGCGCAGGTGGTGATCCACGAGGCCGATGCACCGTTGTTGCGCTCGCGCCGGGCCCACGTGGACGAATACCTTTCCGGACGGGCGCAGTATCTGAACGACCCCGACGGCGAGGCGAAACTGACCGAGGCCACGAACGCGGTCATCTCCGGCGAGATGGAGCCGACGATGGTGGTGCGCGGCGGTGAGACCATCTCCCTTGGCGGTGACGTCACCGTCTCGGTCCACTCGATTCCAGGCCACACTCCCGGGTCGGTGGCCTATGTCATCGACGGACAAAACGACGTGTTCGTCGGCGACGCCGTACAGGTCCACGGTGCGGCCAACGGATTCCCCGGATTCGTGGACCCGGCCGGCTACCGCTCAAGCCTGCAGTACCTCAGCGATGAGATCCGTCCGCGCCACCTCTACCTCGGGCACCCGTATCGCCGCGCGGATGGCACACCCTTCGGCGTGGAGCTCGACGCCGGGCAGGCCCGGGAGGCGCTTCAAGGGAGCCTGGAGATCGAGGCCCGCGTCAATAATGCGGCCTGCGGCTGCCTGGCTGCCGGACTGCAGGATACGGACTCGCCGTACTCACCCTTCGCCCGCGTAGCCGAGGACCTTGGTTACGCCGGGGACCCCACCCTGGAGCCGTCCCCGTTCTTCACGACGCTCCACGGCTACCGCACGGCGTCGGACCATTTGACCGAAGATGAGGAGACAAGCACTCATGGATGACTTCCAGTTACTGAACGCCGGCGGGGGGAAGATTGCCGTTCGCAAAGACCTCCGGGTCCCGATGCGCGACGGCGTCGAGCTCGCCGCGGACGCATACCAGGGCACCGACGACAAGCCTCGTCCGGCGCTGGTGGCACTGAGCCCGTACGGCAAGGAACTGCAGGCGCTGGCACTCACCACGCCCCCACAGCGGCGCCCCAGCCCGATGTGGGACGGCTGCATCGAGGCCGGCGACATTGCCCGCATCGTCAAGGAGGACTACGTCCACGTCATCGGTGACCTGCGCGGCTCCGGCCACTCCGGCGGTGAGCACATCGGCAACTACAACGCCGGCGGCGTCTCGCTCGGCCAGGACGCGTACGACTTCATCGAGTGGGTCGCGGAGCAGCCGTGGTGCGACGGCAACGTCGGCATGGTGGGCATCTCCTACTTCGGCTCCATGCAGGTGCTCGCCGCCGCCGAGCGCCCGCCGCACCTCAAGGCGATCTTCGTCTCCGGCGGCCACTACGACTTCTACGAGACCACCTACCACGGTGGCATCATGTGGTTCATGCCCCGTGCTGCCCGCGAGGGCCGCGGCGGCGATTCCGGCTGGGCGTTCACCGACAACGTCAAGTCCCGCATGATCGAGAAGTACTCCCCCGAGGAGCTGAAGAAGCTTGTCCAGAAGCGCCTGCAGGACCCGGACGTCGCCGCCTGGCCGAACCTGGTCCACGTCCTGAACTACCCGAAGAACCACGAAGCCTGGTTCGACATCGTCATGAACGAGCTGGACGGGGACTGGTATGAGGAGCGCAACCCGATCACGCTGGCCCCGAACATCGACATCCCGGTGTGGCTGCAGCTGGACCAGGGCCGCGGCTGGACCCTGGACGGCACCATCGAGCTTTTCAACGAGCTGAAGGGCCCGAAGAAGCTCGAGATCGGTCCCTACCCGCCGATGCAGTCGCGCCCGTTCATCGAGGAACACGACAAGATGTTCCGCTGGTACGACTACTGGATCAAGGGCATCGACAACGGCGTCATGGACGAGCCCGCCGTGAGTGTCTTCGTGGAGGGCTCCCGCGAGGTGGTGACCGCGGACCAGTGGCCGCCGAAGGACATCGAGTACACGTCCCTGTATTTGCGCGCGCGCCACAAGCTGTCCAGGGAGCCGGAGTCGATGGGTACGGAGTACGCGGCCCCGGACGGTTTCTACCAGGCGCCGCTGACGGTGACGGACAAGGTGGAGATCCTGAGCTGGAGCACGGAGCCGTTCGAGGCGGACACGGAGCTGATCGGCACCGGTGCCGCGCACATCTTCGCGGAGATCGACCAGCCGGACACCAACTTCATCCTGCGCCTGTGGGACTACGCCCCCAACGGCAAACGCCAGCTGATCACCAGCGGCTTCCTCAAGGCCTCGCACCGCGAGCTCGACGGGCGGACCACCGAGGGCAACCCGTACCACCCGCACACCCGCTCCGTTCCCGTGGAACCGGGAACGGTCGAGGAGTATGTGCTGCGCCTCTACCCGTTCGCGAACACGTTCAAACCCGGTCACAAGCTGACGGTGGAGCTCTCGAACGGCGAACCCCTGGCCGACGAGCACAATTCGCTGCTGCCGCCGGATGCCTTCCACCTGCCGGTGGGCCGGCCCGTGACCCATAAGATCTACCGGGACGCCGCCCACCAATCCAGGCTGGTGCTGCCGTTCACCACGGGCAAGGCGGCGGAGGACCGGGCGAGCTGACCCTACCGGTGATCTGGTGCTTCCTGCTCACTCAGCCAGCAGGAAGCACCAGTTCTGGACCATCAGCTCCAGCGAAGTATCGCGGTCCACCGTCCAGCCGAGCCGCATCCAGCGCCGGGAAAAGAACTCCAGTTCCCCGAAGGCCAGCGCACACCGCACCCGGCGGCTGATCGGGTCAAACCGCCCGGCCCGGTCAAGACCCGCCTGCATGTCATCGATCGCCGAGTCGAACCACTGATCAAGGGCCGTCTGGATATCCGGTTCGCTGGCCGCCGCCTGATGCGCCGCCACCACGTAAGGGCGGATCTCGGCCCACTGATCGAATTTCCGCGCAAGCCAGGTCCGGATCAGCTCACGGTCCCCGGATTCCACCACTGAATGCAGTGGCGGGACATCCGCCTCGGTCAGCATCTGATTGGAGCGCTCGACCAGCGACCGCATGAGCTGGCCCTTGGACGGAAAATGCGAGTAAAAAGTGGCCCTGGTGGTGCCTACGGCAGCGGCGATGTCATCCACCGTGGTGGCGGCATACCCCTTCTCCTCAAAAAGCTCCAGCCCCTTCTCGAGCAAGAGCCGGCGGGTCATCTGCTTCTGAGCTTCTCGAATGCTTGCCACTCCCCCAGAGTAATGCAAGAATCACCATGTAATTTTACTTGATACTTTGTATAGTCAATGCCTATGTTGTTACCGACATCACATCCGGGTGCCATCGCGACGACGCGAAAAGAGGACAACGTGCCTCGCTTCAGGGGGCCTTGATTCCGGCGGCACCACCCCCGCCATCGTGACCCCGCGCCGTCTCCCCGACCACTGACCGCCGTCGGACGCCTCGTTCTTCACCCCGCTCCACCCGATTGCTCGTATCAGACAAAGGAGTTTTCCATGAGCACTGATCCCAGAACCGTTCCACCCCAGACCTACCCGCCGCAGCAGGCACCGCCTGCGGCGCAGTCCCCTGCCGAAGCTGCCACCGATGCCGCCCAGTTGGCGCTTCCGCGGCTGCGGGTAAAAGGCACGCTGGCAACGGCCGCCGTCGCCGTGATGGTCGCGCAAATCGCCAACGCGCTTCCCGGCTCGCTCAACGGCGAGTTCCAGACGACCTTCAACGCCGCTGGGTCCCAGTTGACCCTGATCGCGGCAGCGTTCATGATTCCCGTCGTCGTATTCGAGCTGACCTTTGGCCTGTTGGGCGACAAGCTCGGCCACAAGAAGCTTGTCATGGGCGGCTCCCTGCTCATGGCGATCGGCTCACTGGTCTGCACCCTGGCTCCGACCGTTGAGGCGATGTGGATCGGTTCGGCCCTGAACGGCCTCGGCGCGGGAGCCATCTTCCCCGCCTCCCTCGCCCTCGTTGCCGCCGTCACTCACGATGCGCGGGCGCGAGCCAGGGGAATTGCCATGTGGGCGGGGTTCCTGTCCGTCGGTGCGGCGCTGTCACCGCTGCTCGGCGGCACCTTGGCCAGCTTCGGCTCCTGGCGGGGCGCCTACGGCACGGTTGCCGTCCTTAGCGTACTGACCGTGATCCTGGCGCTGCTGGTCGCGGCAGAGCACAAGGCGGCCCAGGGCCGCAAGCCGGACTGGTGGGGCCAGATCACCTTTGCCCTCGGCCTGATCCTTGTCCTCTTCGGCCTCGTCAAGGGCCCCGAAGACGGCTGGGGCGCCCCTCACGTCATCTTCTCGTTCGTCGCCGGCATCGCTCTGCTGCTCGCGTTCGTCCTCATTGAGACGCGCGTCGAATCGCCGCTGCTGGATCTGCGGCTGTTCCGCAACCGCGGCTTCACCATTTCCTCGATCGTCGCCGTCGTCGGGATGTTCGCGTTCCTCGGAAGCCTCTTCTCGCTGAGTATGTGGCTCGGCCCGGTCCAGCACCAGAACCCCATGAACATCGGCCTGCTGTTCATCCTGCTGCAGGGCCCGACGTTCGTGCTGGTTCCGCTGATCTCCCGCCTGCTCACCCGCGTCGCGGGCCGCTGGATGCTCACCGCGGGCTTCCTCCTGATGGCCGCCGGCGCGCTGATGGCCTCCGGCCTGGACGTCACGAACATGTCCATGACCCCGTTCATCGCCCCGGCCCTGCTGCTCGGCGTCGGCTTCGCCCTGACCCTAAGCCCGATGACCGCGATCGCCCTGAACACTGTCCCCCTGCACCTGGCCGGCATGGCCAGCGCCACCACCAACCTGCTCCGCGACCTCGGCTTCGCCCTCGGCCCGGTGCTGGCCGGCGCCGTGGCCCTGAGCACCGCCGGCGCCAGCCTGGGCGCCTCGCTGCAGACCTCCACGCTCCCCGCCGACCAGGCCGGTCCGGCCAACGCGATCTTCCAGGCCGGGGGCCCGATCGCGCTCAACAGCCTGCCGCCGGGAGCACCCGGCTCCGCAGCCCACGAGCTCGCCCTGCAGTCCCTGGGCAACGGCTTCTCCGATGCCTTCATCGTCTGCGCCATCGCGGCGGCCGCCGCGGCCCTGCTCACCCTCATCGGCCTGCACGGCGTCCGCGACACCCACCCCGCCGCCGAGGCCTTCGTGGACCCCCTGGTGGAATCCACCCAGCCCTGAACCGTTTGAGCCTTTGCAGTCCCCCCGGGCCCGCCTGCCATCGAAGCCCTCGATGACAGGCGGGCCCGCGGCGCGGGCCGAACCCTCACCGGCCGACCGGTCGGGTGGCCGCGCTGACGTCGCCCGTCGGGACGGGCCCCGTAGTTGTGCTAAATTTCGGCGCATGATCTCGCACCCGCCAAGCCACGATACCGACGGACCTACAGCCGCCGCCATCGGGCTGTTGGCGTCGAAAGGCTATGACGCAACGTCCGTTGACGAACTTGCGGACGCCGCGGGCATGAGCCGCAGCACCTTCTTCCGGAAGTTCGGATCAAAGGAGGACGTTGTTTTTGCGGACCACGAGCGGATCCTGGGGCAGGTGACCGAACGACTGGCGGAATCGATGCAGGAACCGCTCGCAGCAATCGAGGACGCGGCGCTGCTGGTCTTCAACCACCACGTACGGAACCCGGAAACGTCACGAGCCCGGTATGAGCTGATGCAGACCGTGCCGGCCCTACGGGACCGGGAGCTGGTCACCTCCCACCGGTACGAGAGGGCGTTCCTGCTGCACCTGCTGGATAAGATCCCCGACGGCGAGCACCGTGAATACAAAGCTGTTGCCTTCGCCGCAGCCGCGGTCGCCGTGCACAACGCCTTCCTCCGGCGATGGCTCCGCACAACAGCAACTGCCCCGGAAACCGCAGCGGCAGACGGGGAGAGATCAACTGCGCTTGCGAACGAACTCCGGGCTCTCTCCGGGATCTTCCGGCCGGCGTTGTACGGCCCGCCAGCGCCGGTTCCGGCATCCCAGGCGTCCCCCGCCGTTGTAGTCACCGTGCTGACGGCGGGCGCAGACAACGACGCGATCGTGCAGGCGGTCCGCGACGCCCTGTCCTGACGTTGACACGCATCGTCTGAAACTGAGTTCCTTGACGTGGAACTGCGTTTCAATGCATCCTTAGTCGACGTGGTGTGAGCCACGGCACGTGGGCGCCCAGGCCCCGACGCGAGACAGAGGACGAACAGATGACGACGACGTCACCCGCTACCGGGTTCACCGCCGCAGAGCCGGCGGGCCAATTTCCCGTCGGCACCATAGAACCGGACTATGTCCTGACCCAAGCACTGGGCACCGACCCAGCGGCCGTATTTGCCGATATCAGCGGCGCCGATCGCGGCTACTGGGAACGCGCCCGTCACTTCGTCCAGGACGAGGTCCTTCCCGCCATTGACGGCTACTGGGAGCGTGCCGATTACCCGATGCACCTGGTCAGCCGCCTCGGCGAACTGGACCTGCTGCGCGACGGAGTTCAGGTGGACGGTTTCGCGCCGATGAGCCGGATGGCGGCCGGGCTGGTGACCATGGAAATCAGCCGCGGCGACGGCTCCGTGGCAACCATGATCGCGGTGCAGGGCGGTCTTGCCCTGCGGTCCATCGCGGAGTGCGGGTCGGCCGAGCAGAAGAAGCGATGGCTTCCGGGGATCGCCGGCGGCAGGGAATTCGCCGCGTTCGCGCTGACGGAACCCACCCACGGCTCGGACGCCGTGGGCCTGGAATCCACGGCCACCAGGACGGCGGGCGGGTTCCTTCTCAACGGCGAGAAGAAATGGATCGGCAACGGCTCCGTCGGCGGAGTGAGCGTCGTTTGGGCCCGCGGCGACGACGGCCAGGTTCACGGCTATCTGGTCCCGCAGGACTCCCCCGGATACACCGCCACAACAATCGAAGGCAAGCTCGCCTTGCGGGCCATCTGGCAGGCCCACATCCGGCTGGAAAACGTCTTTGTCCCCCACGAGAACGTGCTGCCGGGGGCACGGTCCTTCAAAGACACGGCACGGGTCCTGCTGGCCACACGGCTGGGCGTCGCGTGGTCCGCCGTCGGGCATGCCACCGCATGCTACGAAACCGCGGTCCAATATGCCAAGCAGCGTCAGCAGTTCGGCCGGCCACTGGCCGCCTCGCAGATCGTGCAGGAACGGCTGGCCCGGATGCTCAGCGAACTGGCCACGATGCAGCTGATGGTGGTTCAGATGAGCCGCCTCGACGAAGAAGGGGCACTCACCCCCGAACAGGCATCACTTGCCAAATACACGTGCACGCGCACCGCCCGGTCCATAGCCTCCAATGCCCGGGATCTCCTCGGCGGCAACGGCATCCTGCTGGCAAACCGCGTCGCCCGGCACCTCGCCGACATCGAGGCCATCCACACCTACGAAGGCACCGAAACGATGCAGGCCCTCATCATCGCGCGCGGGATCACCGGCATCTCCGCCTTCGCCTGACCCACCGGCCTTGAGCCGCCTGCCTTAGCCACTTGCCTGGCCCACACTGTGCCTGCCACCCCGAAAGGACTCTTCTTGAACCAAAACGCCCACATCCCTGTCATCCTCGGCGGCGCCCGGACCCCCTTCGGCCGCTTCCGCGGCGGCCTCACGGCTTTCTCCTCAAGCGAGCTGGGCGCCCACGCCATCCGCGCCGCGCTGGACCGCACCGGCGTCGCCCCCGAGCAGATCGACGCCGTCATCGTCGGCCAGGTGATCCAGGCCGGAGCAGGCCAAGGCCCCGCACGCCAGGCCAGCCTGGCCGCAGGGATCGGCTGGGATGTGCCCACCGTGACGGTGAACAAGCTGTGCCTCTCCGGGCTGACAGCCGTGATCGACGCGGCTCGAATGATCCGCGCCGGTGAGGCAGACTTCATCGTTGCTGCCGGTCAGGAATCCATGACGAACGCACCCCACCTGGTGCCCGGTCTCCGGGCCGGCGTCGTCATCGGGGACGCTCCTATGCTCGACTCGCTAAACCGCGACGGGCTGCAGGATCCGGTGAGCGGCTTGCTGATGGGCGAGGCCACCGACGCGGGAAACGCCGAGCGCGGCATCACCCGGGCCGAGCAGGACGCTGTCGCAGCCCGGTCCCATCAGCGGGCCGAAGCGGCGCGCGCCGCCGGCCTATACGCCGACGAGATCGCCCCGATCGACGTCCCCCAGCGCAAAGGGCCAGCACTGACGCTCCGGCACGATGAGGGTATCCGCCCCGAGACCACCGCCGAATCCCTGGCGCAACTCCGTCCGGCCTTTTCGAAAGCCGCAACGGCAACCATCACCGCAGGATCCTCGTCGCCGCTCTCCGACGGCGCCGCGGCCCTGGTGATCGCGAGCAAGGCGGCAGCCGAAGCTGCAGGGCTCGAGTGGATCGCCGAAATCGGTGCCCACGGCCAGACAGCGGGACCGGACGGATCCCTGCACTCCCAGCCCGCCCGCGCAATAGAACGCGCCCTCAAGAGCGAGGGCCTGACGGCACAGGAACTTGATCTGGTCGAGATCAACGAGGCCTTCGCGTCCGTGCTCCTCCAATCCGCCAAGGACCTCGGCATCGAGCCGGACGCTGTCAACGCCGAGGGAGGCGCCATCGCTCTCGGGCACCCGGTGGGGGCCTCGGGCGCGCGCCTGGTCCTGCATCAGGCGCTGGCCCTGAAGCGCCGCGGCGGAGGCATCGGCGTCGTCGCCCTCTGCGGCGGCGGCGGCCAGGGCGACGCCCTGATCCTCAAGGCATGACCATCACAACGAAGAAGCAGGCCATGAAAACCACCAACCACGACGACGGCTTTGGAACCATCTCCGTCGCAGCCATCCTGGCCGAATCCGCACGCAGGACGCCGGACAGCATCGCCCTGATCGTCGGCGAGGACGAGACCAGCTACGCCAGCCTCTGGCGTGAGACCCGCGCCTACGCCGGGGCGCTGCGCGCCCGGGGCATCGGCCCCGGAGACGCCGTCGCCGTCTTGATCCCCAACGTCCCGGACTTCGCCCGGGTGTATTACGCAATCCTGGCCCTCGGCGCCGTCGTCGTTCCGGTGCACGCGCTGCTCAAAGCACGCGAAATCGAATACGTGCTCCAGGACAGCGGCGCCAGGATGTTGATCTGCGCCGCATCCCTGCTGAAGGAAGGCGCTGCGGGCGCCGCCACCACCGGAACCGACCTCCTGACCGTGATGGCGCCCGACGACGACGGCCTGCCGCGGCTCGAGGACGAGGCCGCCGCGTCCCGGCCAATCGACAGCTACGTCCCGTGCCGGCCCTCCGACACCGCCACGATCCTCTACACCTCCGGCACCACCGGCAAGCCAAAGGGCGCCCTCGGCACGCATTTCGCCCTGGTGGAACAGACCAGTGTCCTGCTGACCAGTGTCATGGACTTCAAGCCCGGCGACGTCCTCTTCGGCGGACTGCCGCTGTTCCACACGTTCGGCCAGACCGTCGTTCTCAACACGGGACTGCGCGCGGGCGCCACTGTGGTCATGATGCCCCGCTTCAGCGGCGATGGCGCCCTGAACCTGATGGCACGGCACAAGGTGAACATTTTCGTCGGTGTGCCGACCATGTATGTGGCGCTCCTTGAAGCGGCCAAGACGGTCGACGTCCGTCCGGCCGCCCTGCGCTACGGCATCTCCGGCGGTGCATCCCTCCCGCTGGCAGTCATGGACAAGTTCCGCGACGTCTTCGGCGTGGAGATCCACGAAGGCTACGGACTGACCGAGACGTCTCCCGTCGCCGCATTCAACCACGTCGGCACAGCGCCCCGGCCCGGCACCATCGGCGTCCCGATTTGGGGCGTCGACATCGAAATTGCCCGCGCCGAAACGGTCGAAAGCATCGAACTGCTGCCCTGCGGCGAACTTGGCGAGCTCGTCATCCGCGGACACCTCCTGATGAAGGGCTACCTCAACCGGCCGGAGGCCACCGCCGAGGCGATCGTCGACGGCTGGTTCCGCACCGGGGACCTTGGCACGAAGGACGACGACGGCTACCTGAGAATCGTTGACCGCAAGAAGGACATGATTATCCGCAACGGCTACAACGTGTACCCCCGCGAGGTGGAGGAAATCCTCCTCACCCACCCGGAAGTCGTCAGCGCCGCCGTCTACGGCATTCCGCACGACGTCCACGGCCAGGAAATTGCCGCCGCGATCGTGCTCGACGCCGGAGCCACGGCCACCGAGGCAGACCTGATGGAATTCGCGAGCGCCCAACTCGCCGCGTACAAGTATCCCCGCGTCGTCAGGCTGCTCGAGGAGCTCCCCCTCGGGCCCAGCGGAAAGATCCTCAAGCGCAACCTGGCGGCCGAGTCCGTCGGGCCCTAAAGGTCATCCCCCGTCGGCGGCGGCCATGTCTATGAGATCCGCCGACTCCACCGGCATTCCGCTCCTCAGATAAGGAACCGACTCATGGCTGAGACCAGCCGCAAGGACTACAGCACCATCGACGTTCCCGTGCGCGGCGGCCTTCTCCACGCCGCCGTCTGGGGAGAAGAGAATCCCGCGGCGCCGACCATCCTCGCCGTGCACGGAGTGACATCCTCGCACATGCAGTGGACGGTCCTGGCGGATGCCCTCCCCGGCGTCCGGATCATCGCGCCGGACCTGCGGGGCCGAGGGCGCAGCAACGCGCTGCCCGGACCGTTCGGCATGGCGGCCCACGCCCAGGATCTGGCGGCTCTCCTAGATGCCGTCTCCGCCGGCCCCATTGTGGTCCTCGGGCACTCCATGGGCGCCTTCGCCGCGCAAGTCTTTGCCCACGCCTATCCGCAATGGGTGAGCTCGCTCGTGCTGGTGGACGGCGGACTTCCGCTTCCGCTGCCGCCCGGAGTCAGTGTGGACCAGGCGATTGATGAGATTCTCGGACCTGCGGCGGCCCGTCTGTCGATGAGCTTCCCGGACCACGAAACGTACCTGGAATTCTGGCGCCGTCACCCAGCCTTTGCCGACGACTGGAACGACGCCGTCGAAGCCTACGCGCGGTACGACTTGCTCGGCGAGGCTCCGTACTTTCGTCCCGCGACCACCGTCGATGCAATGACCGAGGACTCGAGGGATCTCCTGGCCGGCGACTCAGTCCGGCATGCCCTTCAGGATCTGAACCACCCCGCCGTGCTACTGTGGGCGCCTCGCGGGCTCCTCGACGAATCCCCCGGCCTTTACACCCACGAATCCGTTGACGCCTGGGCCGGCAGCCACCGGTCACTGCGGACCGAAGTGGTACCCGGGGTCAACCACTACACAATCGTTATGGGAAGCTCAGGCGCGGCCCGGGTGGCCGCCGCGGTCAAGGAGGCGCTGGACGCCGGCCGGACCGGCACGGCAGGCCGGTACCCGCCAGGTGACTAACCCGCCGCGTTGACGACGCAGGGTCTGGTGTTTCCGCCGGGCCATGGCCGCACCCGGGCCAAGACCCGAACTGCTGCCCGCATCTCCCTCTGCGCGGGCGGCAGGGAGTGGTTTGCCAAGACGTTCGCAGTGCACGGCCACCACTACGCCTTGGCGGAGGTGGACGGACTCGAGCCCGGAACGGTCACGTCCTAAGCCCTGGACGTCAACGGAACGCGGGTCCGGCCCGATCCCTCATCCGGGTTCCCGCCCTCGAGGATCGCGACCAGATGCAGGAGTTCATCCGCGGCCGACGCGACATCAAAGCACCCCGGGCGAGGAGATCAGGGACTACGAGGAATACGCTCACCTGTAGTTTCTGGCCTGGTCGGACCCCGCGACTCGGTGGCTCTTGTCCACCCTTTCTCAGCGCCATGATGTTCGATGACCACGACATCCGCGACGACTGGAATACCTCGCTGAGCTGGAAGACGAAAATGGAGGCCACATCCTGGTGGCACCTAGGATTGCCGGGCCGGCCGAGCGGCGCGGACAGCGGCATGCAGCGTGAACCCCCTGTGGAGACGATGAGCATCTACGCCGGCTGCGGTCCGGCGTTCGACGTGCCGGTCGGGGCGTTGGCCGCATCGGCGTGGTGGCGCTGCCGGCGGCTCGCCAGCAGGAAGGGCACCGCGATCAACTCGATCGCGCCGCCGATCGCGAGCGAGGCCGGGTAGCCGTACACATCAGCCGCACGGCCGAGCAGCGGCTGCACCACCACGCCACCGCTGGAGCCCATGAGCGAGTCGAAGCTGAGCACTGTTGCCCGTTGCCTTGAGGCGATCATGTCGTTAAGGTACGCCTGCCGCACCGGGATGCCCGCCGAGGAAATCAGGGCCCAAATCGCCAAGAGCACCAAAGCCACCCAGAATACGCGGGTGAACCCGAGCGCGGCCAGGATCATTGCGTCCAGGATGCTGCTCAGAATCAACACCGTTGTGCGCTTTCCCACGAGACGGCGGACGCGGGGCGCCAACCAGCCGCCGAGCACCTGTGCTCCGGCCACGATTGCTGCCGCAAGGCCCGCCACCGAATACGCGTGAGGGTCCCCGAACAGCTCAAGCAGGTACGGCTGCAGGGCGTAAAACACGTAGATTCCGACGCCGGCGCTGAAGGGTGCGGCCAGCATCACGTAGCGTACGGGCGGATTTTTCAGGCCGTTCTCGATCGAGGCCGACAGTACGGCACGGGTCGCCTTAACCGGATGGGTGGAGCGTTCGGGGGTGAATCCGACGTCGCGCATGAGCCCAAAGGCGACGACGAACATGGCCAACAGTACGCCGACGCGCAGCAGAAACGGTACTCCCAGATTGGTGGCCTGTGCGATCACGCCGCCGGCCACCGAGCCGACGAGCATCGCGACGCCGGAGACCATCTGCCCCCGCCCGAGCACCGACTCCATCCCGCCTTCATACCCGGAGAATCGCAAGGCGTCGACGAGCCAGGCTTCGACCGCACCGGAGAAGAAGGTGAAGCCCAGGCCGAGCAGGACCGACACCACGGCCCACGACCAGAACGGGGCGGACAACTGCCATAGCAGGTAGTAAAGGTACGTGGATCCGGCCAGGGTCACGGTGCCCAGCAGAAACGACACGCGGCGCCCCCAACCGTCGGCAACCACCCCGGTGGGCACCTCGAACAGCACCATGCCGGCGGTGAAGAAGGCGTTCGCGGCAAACGCCTCGAAATTGCTGAGCCCGGCATCCAACAGGAAGAGGGTGTTGATCCCCCAAATGAACGAGGCCGCAAGGGTATTACCCAGCGTCAACGTGAGAAAGATGCGCTGGATCTTTCGGGCGGCGGCGGTCATCCCGTCGCCGCCCGCGCCAGGGCGAACGGGAAGCACGAGGCCATTCTCGTCCCCCACGCCGGTGCGCGCCAGATGGCCCGTCACGCCAGGGATACCGGGAGGTCGGATTCGGCAACCTGACGGTCGAAGGCGTGGCGGCCCGGACGGGAGTAGCGAAGACAACGATCTACCGCCGTTACCGGTCCAAGACCGATCTTGCCCTGGCGGTCCTGCTGGACATGGTGGGTGACGTGAGCACCCAGTCGTATGTCGAGGATACGGGCACCGAACTGACGCAGCTGGTCGACCGGACCGTCATGCTCATGTGCACCTCCGTGATGGGGCGGATCATGAAAGGCCTGGTTTCGGAAGTCGCCGCCGATCCCGAGCTCGCTCAGGTCTACCGGGAACGTGTGGTCAGACACCGGCTGACGGACGTGAGCGCCCTTGTGGAACGCAGGATCGCCCGAGGAGAACTCAGGGCCGATCTCGACCCCGAAATAGTCACCGACCTACTGCTCGGCATCTACTACCGGTTCTTCCTCAGCGGCTCCCCCATGGACAAGGGTTTCGGAAAGCGGCTCGTCACCACTCTGCTTCCCGCTTTCGCGGCCCAACCGGGAAGTTACCCCGAGTAGCCTCAGCGCCCGCGCGTCGCGCGTTTGGCACGTGAGCGTAAAAGCGCGCAGAAACGGAGGCCACGCCGGCCAACACGCTCATCCCCAGTGCGGCCAGCGGCCCTCCGCTCAGCGAACAAGGTGACCGAGATCCGGGATGCCCTCCCGGCATTGAGCGAGGCGGCGGCGGAAGACCTGCTGCTGACAATCGTCACGCTATGCCACGCCTGGGTCTCGAGCCCCAACGTGGCCCTCGTGATCACCGGAACACCGGAACACCGTACGAGGAACGCAGGCGCGCGGCCATCATGCGCACCTGCGAACTGCTCGCCCAACACGCTGCCGGCGCAGGATAGCGCCCTAAACGTCCAGCGACGGGTTCCGGTCGAAGAAGCCCACCGGCTTGAGCCAGAACGCCACAGTGTCGACGGGCATTACTGGCCATTCTTCGGGTCGGGTGATGTGGTGGATGCCGAAGACGTACCACAGGACGACGTCCGTGTCTTCCACCGAGCGGCCCTGTCGCACCCATTCGGGCATCCCCAGCCCGGCTCCTCCTTGGTTCACGAACTCGCCGGCCGGCCACCGTTCCTTGGCATCGTTCGGTGTCACCCATACCGTGTGCCCCACGACCTCCGCGCGCTGGAAGACCGGGGATGCCGGGTCGAAGAATGAGGGGAACGCTGCGCCGGGCACGAGCTTGTAGGACACCGGAGTCCCAAGGCCGTTAAGCGAATTGTCGTTCGTGACCGTCCAGGAGCGCTGGGTCTCCCAGCAATAGTCGTCGTGTCCCTCGGTCGTGATGGGAGTTTTTTTCTGATGCAGGGCGAGCCCGTATGGATTATCCGGACCCATGGGGATCATCTCGGTTTCCGAGCGGTAAACAGTATTGGCCCTACCGTCGATGTCGAGGTCGAGCCGGGCCACCAGGAAGTGCTGGTGGAACGGGGCGTAGGTCCGGTTGTCCACGAGCGTTCCGCACGGACGGTCTTCGCCCTCGCTGAAATAGGAGACCACCATGATTCCAGTGGCTCTCACCTCGCACTCGATGTTCCCGTCCTGATAGAAGCGCCAGTAGACCAGATACTCGTAGTTGGCCACGGTGACATGGAAAGAAACCACGAGTCGACGCATGCGGCGCACCTCCATGCCGCCATCGTGGTCGATGTGCTTCCACAACACCGCCGCGTCCTCTTCGTGGATGCAAATCGCGTTCTTGATGGTGTAGGGCTCCCCAGCCGAATTGTGCATGACCGCATCCAAATACCGGATTTCCCCGAGGCAGTCGCAGCCCAGTTCCAGCGATGTCGTCATAAACCCCAAACCCCATTCGCCGACGTCGAACGCCGTCCGACGGTAATGGTCCTCACCGGGGTCGCGGTAGGGAACCGCCATTTCGGCGAAGGACAGGCGGTTCGCGATCGGCCGCTCGCGGCCATAGTCGCGGTAGCTGACACGATGAATGGTTAGGCCTTCGCGATAGTTGAAGCCGATTCGCATGGACCAGTTCTGCCACCTGATCCTGTTGCCGTCGAGACTGAAAGAGGCGCCCTCGGGCTGCATGATTTCCAGCGGTTTCAGCGGTTCGCGGGTGCTTGCGTTGCGGAGCCGCTCCGGGATCAGCGCGGGGACATATTCACCCATGATCTCCGGCGGGTCGACCACGAAAGTGTCCTCGATGTCGAGAAGCTCCATCGAGGCCAAGTCAATGACGCAGTGGAAGCCGTTGACAGGTCCTGCGTACGGGTTGGCTCCGGGACGCGCCCGGACCCAGGTGTCGGACCAGCCAATCCGGCGTCCTTGGTACTTTTCCGGGATCATTGTTTGGCCGTAGGTCCATACGTCCATGAAGACCAGCGACAGATCGGTGATGCCGCGTTTGGCAAGCGCAGCGATCACCCGCGGGTGGCGGCGGAGTGCCTCGTCAGCTTCTTCCCACTCGTCGACGGTCATGTTCGCCTGTACGCCGGGAATATGGGTGAAGGAGATCACGTCCCCGCGAGTTAGCGAGAGGCGCGCCTGATAGGTCATGTTTGACGACCGTTCGAAGCAGTTCACGCCGACGATCCGATCGGGAGTGGCCCCGGCGGCATCGGCTTCGAAGGCGTCGATGGCGGTCTTGTCCGGTTCGATCAGCTCTATGGCTGCCAGCCGCCAGGCCGGGAATGTCACACCCTGTGTGCTGGCGAGCAACTCTGCCGCAGCACGGAACTCCTCCGCGCTGAGCGGATCCAGTGGATGAAACGGGGCTGCAGTCGTCACGACGATCTCCTTCGGCAGTTGTTGTTCAGGCACGATCTTCCTCCCGGATGCGCCACGGCGAACCGTATCCTTCCGGCTCGGGGGCGGCCATCAAATCCAGGAATGGTTTGGAGGGGAAAGCTTCGGGTCCAAGTACGCCTGCCCCGGTCCAGGTCCCGCCCGCAAGTAGCTCGAGTGCAATGATCGGATTTATGGCCGTTTGCCAAACAACGCATTGGCTGCCGTAGTTTTCCATCGTCCACGCATTGTCAACCACGTGGTAAAGGTAGGTACTGCGTGGGCGGCCCTCCTTATCGTTGCCTCGCACGAGGACTCCGGCACAGGTCTTGCCCTTGATTTTGGGTCCAAGAGTGGCCGGGTCGGGCAGGCACGCGGCGACAACGTCCCTAGGGCTGACCAACGAACCTTTAACGTTCACCGGTTCGGTGGAGTCGAGACCCAGTTTGTGAAGAACCCGGAGAACGTCGATAAACTCGTTTCCGAGGCCATATTTGAAATTCACGGCTTTGGCTTCGATCCATCGTGGCATGAGAACGACTTCTTCGTGCTCCACATTGACGCATTCGACTTGCCCAATGCCCTCAGGAAAGTCGAACAATTCGGGATCGCTAAAGGGTTCCGTGGTAGTCCAGCCATGCTCGGATGAGTAGACAACCGGCGGATTAAGGCACTCCTCAATCGTAGTCCAAATCGAGAATGACGGGGCAAAGTCATAGCCTTCAACCACCAGGTTGGCCCCGTCCCGGACTGCCAATTCATCAATCCGGGAGAACAGGAATTCTTGGGCGTAGGCGGCGAAAACATCCGATAGTCCAGGTTCGACACCCATGCCGACCAAAGCGAGACGGCCAGCGGCTTCCCATTCGCCAGACCGTTCAAATTGGAGATCACCGAGTTTCACGCCGGGGAGCTGATATGGCATCTCGGGGTGGGGAGCAGACAGCGACATAGCCATATCGAGGTATGTGGCACCGGCCTCCGCGGTGCCTTCAAAGATCGGCATCACAAAGCGGGGATCAACGGCATTGAGGACGTGCGTGATGCGGTGCCGGCGGATGGCATCAGCAACGGCCCCTTTGTTGGACGCATCCAAGGCAACCGCCTCAAAGCGTTGCCGTAGTTCAGGAGGAACGGACTTTACTGCGGACTCCGCCCGCGCAAGATCGTAGTCCGCGACAACAAATACTTCGAAAAAGCTCCGGCGCGCCACGATGCCGGCCGCGGCTCCGCCCACACCGCCGGCGCCTATGCATAGAATCCTCATTGATGTCCTTCCGGTTGTTGGGCTCCGGACTTCCGAATCTTCGGCGTTACCGCAGACGGGATCGCCAGGTGCGAATCCAAGGCGCCGAGATGCGCGGGAATGCGGTGGCCACGAGTGGTGTCATGCGCTCAGTCCTGCGGACAGCCCGCCCCGGCAGCGGGAGCCACGACGCCGGCCTGGGATTCATTGACGGCGCGCCTCAGGCTTGTCCGAGCGCCGGGGCAGTGTATAACCGCGGAAAAAGCCCGGCTTCCGGATCCACCAGATCCCCATGAGCACGGCCCCGATCAGCAGGCCGCCAATGCCGACGACTGCCTCGGCCCCGATACCGAAAATCGTCACGTTGTTGCCGTCTGCGTCTTTCAGCCAATCAGGCTGGGCGAAGTTGGACAGGCCATAGACGAAGACGGCCGCGAGAATGAGGCTGCCAACCGCCGGGAACAGTCCGCGCATGACGAAGTTCCGGAACGACGACGTAAGTGTCTTGCGATAGAACCACGTGCACGCCAAGCCGGTCAGTCCGTAATAGAACGCGATCATCAGCCCGATCGACCCGATCAAGGCGAGCAGAAGGGACGGGCTGATGAACGTGAAGACGATGAAGAAGAACGCGGAAACGATACCCATGCCGATGGTGGACCAGGTCGGCGTGAGGTAGTTTTCGTGGATTCGCATGAACTTTTCCGGGATCGCCTTATGGACCGCCATCGAGAGCGCTGTGCGTGCCGTCGGAAGGATGGTCGTTTGCGTCGATGCCGACGCCGACGTCAGAATGGAGAATCCGAGGAGCGTCATGAGGATCGATCCAACGGGGCCCTCGCCGAACAACGTGGGTCCAATGGCCGAAAAGACGTCGGCCGAGTTAGCGGGGTTCGCCAGTCCGATTCCCGAGTCGCCGACGCCGGCAAAGGCCACGGCGGCGACGGTCACGATCGCGTAGGTGGCCAGCAGGAGGACCGTGCTGATGATGGCCGCCCGCCCCGGGGTCTTCGCTGGGTCCTTCGTCTCCTCATTCACCGAGACCGCACTGTCCCAGCCCCAGTAGATGAAGATCGCAGTCAGCATTGCCGGGGCAACAGTCTGGCCAAAGTCGAGCGTGAACGGATTGAACCAGTCCCACGACGGGATGAGGGAGTACGGCTCGGCAGTTCCCGAATACACCTTGACCAGTGCGAACACCGCGAAAAAAATCAGGATTAGGACTTCGAACGAGAGCAGCACGTACTGCACGATGGCAGTGATCTCGATGCCCCGGTAACAGATCCACGTCATCAGGGCGATCCACACCAGACCTGCGATGGTCGTCGCAACGACATTGCTGGCCAAGTCCGCGACGCCCGGGAACCCGAATCCTCCCACAAAGGTGAACGAATACGCGCCTGCGATCTGGGCCAGATTGGACATGACGACCACGTCGGCGATGATGATGCCCCAGCCACCCATCCAACCGGGGACCGGGCCAAACGCCCGCGTCGCCCACGTAAAAGTTGTGCCGCAGTCAGGCTCCGCCTTATTCAGCTCCTGGTAAGCAACCGCGATGAGGTACATCGGGATGAAGGCGAGAAGGACTATTCCGGGTGCCTTGACTCCCGCGAAGACGGTGCCGCCCACGACGATGAATCCCAAACTGGCCGCGAGGCTGTAGGCCGGGGCCGTCGAAGCGACACCCACAACGACACTCGATAGGAGGCCGAGGGCACCGCCCTTCAGGCCCTTGCTGTCGACTTCCTTGGCTCCGGAATGAACGGTGCTTGCCATCTTGTCTCCCTACCAAGGAACCGGCAGTGCCGGTAACGCCGGAGCCTAATGTCCACTTAGATCAACCGCGGGATACACACATGCCTATCAATGCAAATAATCCAGCCTCCGTAGAAATCGCGCAAGGGGGTGAGTTAAGCGCTCCCAGGGAATTCTGCGCGTACCAACCCGCCCGCTGTTTTCGGCCAGCAGCTTGCGGCTGGTGTACCGACCCAGGGGAACTCACCCGACCACACCCGCCCGCCGCGTGGCCATCAAACGCAAGCACCTCGTTCCGCTCGCAAAATTACTTGACGCCTCAACTTTCACGGCGTAGATTTAGTTGTAGCTTCAATGATCACTCCTCCAAGAGAACAGAACCTGATGAAGACCCTCCTGGCCCGCATATTCGGAAAGAAGACTCCAATGACGAACCTCACCATCATCGGCAACGGCAACATGGCCCGTGGCATCGCAACCCGTGCCCTCGCTGGCGGCCTGACCGTCGAAATCCTCGGACAGGACGCCACCAAGGCCAAGGAACTGGCCGCCGAGCTTGGCACCGGGGTGACCTTCGGGACCACCGCCGAGGCCCCGCAGGGCGGCATCGTGGTCCTGGCTGTCCCGTTCGACGCCGCCAAGTCCGTGGTCAGCACCTACGGCGAGGCCCTGACCGGCAAGACCATCGTGGACATCACCAACCCGGTGAACTTCCAGACCTTCGATTCCCTGGTCGTTGAACCCGGCACCTCCGCCGCCGAAGAAGTCGCACAACTTGCCCCCGCCGGCGCCCACGTCGTAAAGGCATTCAACACCACCTTCGCCGGCACCCTCGTCGCCGGCGAATCCGGCGGACAGCCGCTGGACGTCTTCATCGCCGGCGACAACGCGGACGCCAACGCAGCGGTCAGCAGCTTCATCAGCGCCGGCGGCATGCGCCCCCTGGTCGTCGGCCCGCTCAAGCGCTCCCGCGAACTCGAAGGCTTCCAGTTCGTCCTCATGACCATGCAGGCCAACCCGGAGTTCGCCGACTTCAACTGGGACACCGGACTTCAAGTCACCAAGTAACCCGGACAGCGATAGACGTCAAAAACCAAAAGCAAGAGGACGACGGCGGGCAGCTTCCGCCGTCGTCCTCTTGCGTATGACGTGATGACGGCTGCGCCCGGGACTGAGCGGGCTCGGTGATCGTTCGATGAACATTGGGCGTCCGCCCGCTTCAGGCCCTCGGGCGCGACATAAGCTGATGCGGAAGCCTTCGCGCCGCGAGGTGACCGGAGGGCGAAGCACCAACAGTGGAGAGCTGTGATGTCGTTCGAACATGCGGGGCGTAGACCGAAAGCGGAGATAACCCACGCTCTCGTCGCCGGAGGCGCCGCCAATGAGACCGTCCCCGGGATCTATGAGTCGGCACGCCGCGCCGCCGCGGACCGTATGGAACGTATTCTGGGACGGGCCAGCAAGCGACTACTAAAGCGCTCCGTGCCGACCAGCCTCGCCGCCGTCACGAGCGGCACCGACTGGACCACGTGGCATTTCGTCGCCCTGTCCCTCGGCTGGCCCCTTGAAAACGAAGACGACGGCACTGCCTTCCTCAGCGTCGACGGCCGCATCTGCTTCTACCGCCGGTCCACAACCTTCGGCGGCGACGAATTCCTCACCTCTGACACCGTCCTGAGCACGTTCGAAGGCGGCAGCGCCATCAAGAAACTGGTCAACCCCAAAGCTCTGGTCCCGGAGTCCGGCCGCGTGATCTCCCTGCCGGCCCGCAAACCGGGCAAAGAGCCGGCCTGGATGACCGCTCCGCAGCGCCTCGTCGAGTTCACCGGCAACCGTGCAGTAGCGCGCTGGCCCCGGACCGCGCTCGACAACCTGGTGAATGTCGACTTTGACCGCAAAGGCAAGGTCTGGCTCACCTACCCCCGCTGGGACAGCCACCAGAGCATCTCCCTAAAGGAATGGATCACTTTGAGTACGGCCAAACTCATTAGCCTTGAGTGACCCTGACCGTCATCCCTGGCACCGCGAACGAGCAGTGCGATTCCGGCCGAAGCCCCACCGGGCGCGCAACGTCAACCGGTCAGTACTCGCCCTTGATCACGAAGAAGGAGCCGCGGATAACGCCTGCCAGCTTCGACTTCTGGCGAGCGAACTTGAACCGTGTCGCCAGTTCCTCCGGAATCTCCATGCCTTCGGCAAGCTTGAATCCGACCGCTCGCTTCCCGCCGTCCTCGATGCTGTACATGACGTTGATGGACAGCCCCGACTCGTAGAACACGTAAGCCATCCGCAAACCGTCCACTTCGAAGGCGGCCGCTTCGAGCGGGCGTGAGCCGATGACGATGTCGCGCTCCTCCTTGAGGATGCGGCTCACCCGCTCGACCACCTCCGGAAGCTCGGTCGCAGGGCTAACAGTGAAGACGTGATCGTACTTGTTCCGGTAGTAGCGGACCTCGTTGGCGCGCAACCCGGCGAGCGCCTCGGCAACGGGAGACGATTCCAGGCCGACAGTGGAAACGTTCTCAAAGTCAACGACGTACGGCATGCGGCCTCCTGGTCAGATGTGATGGGACCAACGATAACGTGACGACGTGCTGCGCGGGCGTCCGAAACGTCGATCCCTTGCGGCGCCCGGCCGCGTTTGTACACTGAGCAGGGATTCACCTATTCGGTTGGCAGGGGATGGGAATGAAAATGGCCACTTTTCGGGAACTCCACCACACGACGGCACCGCTCCTGCTGCCCAATGCGTGGGACGTCGGATCAGCCTTGGCATTTGCGACAGCGGGATTCACCGCCGTCGGCACCACCAGTTTTGGCATTGCGGCAAGTGCCGGCCTGCCGGACGGAGGCCGGTCCAGCAAAGCGGCAACCACCGCACTGGTGGCGCAGCTGTGCCGCCTGCCTGTACACGTCACGGCGGACATCGAGGACGGCTACTCCGATGACCCCGCCGAGGTTGCGGAACTTGTGGCCCAACTGGCTACCCTTGGCGTGGCCGGGGTCAACCTGGAGGACAGCACGGGCGGGCATCTTGTCGATCCAGCAGCCTTTGCCAACAAGGTTGCCGCCGTCAAGCGGCGCAGCCCGGCTGTGTTCGTCAACGCGCGGGTGGACAACATATGGTTCGGCGAACAGGCCACTGTGGATGCCGTCCTGCTCCGGGCGGGTGTCTATGCCGACGCCGGGGCGGACGGGATCTTTGTCCCGGGACTTGTGGTGCCGGAGGACATCCAGATAGTCACCGCCGGCATCGGGCTGCCGGTCAACGTGCTGGCCCATCCCTCGCTGACTGTTGCCGAGCTGGGTGATCTGGGGGTTCGGCGGGTGAGTTCCGGTTCCCTGCCGTACCGCGCGGCAGTTGACGCGGCGGTAAACGTGGTCAGCGCCCTGCGCGACGGCAAGCAGGCGCCGGCCGCCACTCCATACTGGGAGATGCAATCGCGTCTCGTGTCCTTCAGCCAGCGCCTCACGGGCTGACCGCCGCCATCGGGCACCGGCCACCCACCTAGCCGCAGCCCGAACCCGCACCGGAGGTCATCACGGAAAAAGTCCGACGGCCAGGGTGGGCACATTTTGCGCACGCCCTCTGTGCCACCGCGGCCAGGGTCGAGCTCCGGCACAGGCGCCGTCCAACTACCGCGCTCGATGTTGGGGCAATCCGGCCTCCCTCCCCCGGCTTCTCGCGCTGCTGGTTATCGCGTATATCGGAATGTATCGTTGAGTATCGTTCGGGATTCACTAAGGAGAGCAGTATGCGTAATTCATACTCGGCTGGCGGATTTGGCGGTCCCAACATCGACGGCATGTGGCAGGCCGTCGAAGAGCTGCGTTCAAGATTTGAGAAGCGCTCGGGCACCCGCGCGGGGCGAGGCGAGGTGCGGTCCGCGGTGCTGGCCCTGCTCGCGGAGCGGCCGATGCACGGCTATCAGATCATCCGTGAAATCGAGGAGCGGAGCAATGGCAGCTGGAAGCCGAGCGCCGGCTCCGTCTACCCCACGCTGCAACTGCTGGCCGATGAGGGGTTGATCCGTGCCGAAGAGTCCAACGGTCGCAAGATTTACTCGTTGACCGAAGCAGGCCGGGAGGATGTAGCCCATGCCGATGCGTCAGCACCATGGGAGTCAACGGGCCCGGCATCTGGCACCGGATTCGCGGCCCTGCCGAAGGCCGGCGTCGAGCTCGCCCAGGCCGCGTCTCAGGTGGGTCGCACCGGCTCTCCGGAGCAGGTGCAGCAGGCCGTGGCGGTGCTGCACGAGGCACGTCGTCGCCTGTATTCGATCCTCGCCCAGGACTGACGGGGGTGACGTCGGTTCGTCGGGAACGAGCAGATCCGGTCCCCGGCGCCGGAGACACCCGTGCCCGTTACCGTCGCATCCTGCGCTTCGCAGCGTGGCATCTCGCCCTGACCTGGTGGTTTGAGCTGTTCCTCCCCCGCATCGGGCTAGGCCGAGTTGCCGAGCGCACCCGGGCGAAGAGGATGCGGAGCTTCGCGCAGCACTTCCACGTGCTCGCGGTAAATCTGGGCGGCCTGATGATCAAGGTCGGTCAGTTCCTGTCGTCCAGGCTCGACGTACTTCCGCCCGAGATCACCAAGGAGCTTGAGGGACTGCAGGACGAGGTGCCCCCTGTCCCGTTCCCCGCGATCCGTGCACTTGCCGAGGCCGAGCTGGGTGTGGCCCTGAACCAGGTTTTCGCCTCGGTCGAGGAGACCCCAATCGCCGCCGCATCGCTCGGGCAGGCGCACCTGGCACGGCTCCTTCCCGCCAATGCCGCCGACGCGGGGCTCGACAGGGTGGTGTTGAAGGTGCAGCGCCCGGGCATCGACGCGATTGTCGACGTCGACCTGGCGGCACTGCGCAAAGTGGGCGGCTGGCTCAGCCACGTGCGACTGGTGTCCGATCGGGCCGACATGGCCGCCCTGGTCGAGGAGTTTGCGCAAACCAGTCTTGAGGAGATCGACTACCTGCATGAGGCAGCGAATGCAGAGCGCTTCGCGGCTGATTTCGCCGACGACGACCGCGTGGATGTACCCGACGTGGCATGGGAGTGGAGCACCCGCCGCGTGCTCATCCTCGAAGATGTCACGGCGATCAAGATCACGGACTCGGAGGCACTTCTTGCGGCGGGCATCGATCCGGCGCAGGTTGCCCCGGTCTTCGCGTCGGTCATGTTCGACCAGATGTTCACCAACGGCTTCTTCCATGCAGATCCGCACCCCGGAAACATCTTTGTCACTCCGGTTACCGGTTCATCCGCGGGGCGCCCCTGGAAGCTGACGTTCATCGACTTCGGCATGATGGGCGAGGTTCCACCCAGCACTCGCAGCGGCCTGCGGAAACTTCTGATCGCGGCTGCCTCGCGTGACGGCAAGGGCCTGGTGAGCGCAATCAGCGACGTGGGTGTGCTGGTGCCATCGGCCGACAAAGCCGAGCTTGAGCGGGCGATGACGCACCTGTTCGCCCGGTTTGGTGGGATGGGCTTCGCCGAGCTTCGCGAGGTGGACCAGCGGGAGTTCCTTGAATTTGCGGTGGAGTTCGGCGACCTGGTTCGCTCGCTGCCGTTCCAGTTGCCGGAGAATTTCCTGCTCATCATCCGGGCCATGTCACTGACCTCGGGTGTGTGCAGCTCGCTGGACGCCCGGTTCAATCTGTGGGACGCGGTGGAACCCTATGCGGCGCAGTTGCTGCGCGACGAGCGTGGCAACATCGTGCAGGACGTGGCTCAGCAGGCGCTCGACGCCGCCGGGGTCGCCCTGCGTCTGCCGAAACGCCTGGATGGGCTTGTCAGCCGCATCGAAGACGGCGCAGTATCCGTGGCTAATCCGCGTCTCGAGCGGCAAATGGCACGGCTGGACCGCACGGCGCAGCGAGCGGCATCGGCGCTGATATTCGCCGCCCTGCTCATCGCCGGTTCCGTGGTCCGGGCGGACGACACGGTGCTCGGCAGCGTGCTAATGATCGTGTCAGTGGTTCCGCTGCTGCACGGGCTATGGCTAGGGCGCCGCGGCCTCTGAGTGAACTGGCGAGCCGGGACCGGGCAATTCGTCGTCGGCCACCGGCGGTTCCCGGTCCTCATCAATCCCTGTAGGTGCCATGACGCAGCTCGGAGCAGGTGGGAGGATGGGCGCATGGAACTGCACATCACTGGCGACCCCGCCGCCGACCAACTGCTCAGCAATGACCCGTTCGCACTCCTCATCGGCATGCTGCTTGACCAGCAGGTGACCATGGAGTCTGCGTTTGCCGGACCCGAAAAGATCCGGACGCGCATCGGGTCCATGGCCCCGGCCGCAATCGCCGAATATGACCCCGCAGGCTTCGTTGAGATCTTCAAGGAGCGTCCGTCCATCCACCGCTTCCCTAGCTCCATGGCCAGCCGCGTCCAGGACCTCGCCGCGACCGTGCAGCACGATTGGAATGGGGACGCAACTGCCATCTGGAACCAGGACAGCCCTGATGGCCAGGAAGTGCTTCGCAGGTTGAAGGGATTGCCCGGCTTCGGAGAGCAAAAGGCAAAGATCTTCCTCGCACTACTCGGCAAGCAGTGCGGACTCCAGGCACAAGGCTGGCGTGAGGCTGCGGACCCCTATGGCCAGGAGAGCACATATCTTTCTGTCGCAGACATCGTGGACCCCGAGTCGCTGATAAAGGTGCGCGCCAGCAAGCAGGCTGCCAAGGCCGCTATTAAAGCCGCGAAGGCATCCGAGCGCTGATCAGCCTCCGCCTCCGTTGACCCGAAGGCCGCGCCGCACGCGATCGGCCGGGACGTCAGGCGTGCTAGTAGACTCAGACCGGCTCTCCAGTTCCCCCCAGCTTGGAGAGCCGGGAGCCTCCGCGCTTGAGTCCTGGATTCGCGCGGAGGCTTCCTCATACGTCCGGCAACACCGCGGCGCAGCCAAGAGGGACTTCGTCGATCAGGCCGTGCCGCATGAAGGTGGAAGCCAAAGCAAAGCCGCTGAGGACCTCTCCCCGCCGGTCAGGCCCGGGGTGTCACCGTTGCCTTGGGTCAATGACCGGGTCCGATGATGATCTTGTTTCGTTCGGATTCGTGCGCGCCGCCCTTCTTCGCCAGCGTGGAGCACGCCTCTTCGATGTCGCGGGCGAGCGTGTCTACGTGCTCGCGGCTCAACGTTTCCTTGACCAGGGCGCGCATGATCGTCACGTCTTGGGCGTTCGGCGGCAGTGTGTAGGCCGGCACCATCCAGCCGCGCTCGGCCGAGAGTTGCCAGGCAATGTCGAACTCGTCGTACCCGGGGTCGGAGGCGAGCCGGAACGCCACCAGGGGAAGTTGCTCCTCGGCGGCGCCGATGATCTCGAACCGGCCCATGGCGTCCAGCTTCTCAGCCAGGACGCGGGCGTTGGTCTGCATGTTCTGCATGATGTACGTGTAACCGGCGCGGCCATAGCGCACGAAGTTGTAGTACTGGGCGAGAACCATCGACGAGCCGGTGGAGAAGTTCAGGGTGAAGGTCGAGTCGGTCTTGCCGAGGTAGTTCTCCTCGAAGACGAGATCCTTGGCGAGGTCCGCTTTCTCCCGGAAGATCAGCCAGCCGATGCCGGGATAGACCAGGCCGAACTTGTGCCCGGAGACATTGATCGAACGGACCTGCTCGAGCCGGAAGTCCCACTCGGAGTCCGGGTAGAGGAAGGGCCAGACGAACCCCCCGCTGGCCGCGTCCACGTGCAACGGCACATCAAGGCCCCGCTCATTCTTGATCTGCACCAGCAGGTCGTTGATGCCGACGATGTCGTCTTTGTGCCCGGTGAACGTCGTCCCCAGCACGGCCGCGACGCCGATGGTGTTCTCATCGACATGGGCCTGCACGTCGTCCGGGCCGATCGTGTACTTCCCCGGCTGCAGTGGCACGATCCGCGGCTCGACGTCGAAGTAGCGGCAGAACTTCTCCCACACGACATGCACGTCGCCGCCGAACACCAGGTTCGGGCTCGACGTCGACGCGCCGGCAGCCTCGCGACGCTTGCGCCAGTTCCACTTCAGGGACAGACCGCCGAGCATGATCGCCTCGGACGATCCCTGGGTTCGGGCTCCCGTCGTCTCGCCGGGTGCGTGGAAGAGGTCTGCGAGCATCCGGATGCAGCGCTGCTCGATCTCGGCCGTGCGGGGATATTCGGCGTGGTCGATGAAATTGCGGTGCAGGTTCGCTGCAATGATCTCCTGGGCCTGTGGCTCCATCCATGTCGTCACGAAGGTCGCCAGATTCCGGGCGGGATCACCCTCCAGCGCCAAGTCCTCCGACACCAACCGCAAAGCGTCCTGAGCAGGAATGCCGGTCTCCGGGAAGTCCCGGCTCGGAACCTCCTGGGTGATAAATCGGTTGCCGAACAGCGCCACGTCGGCATCCGCCGGCTGGGAATTTACTGACATCACTTCTCCTTCAGAAACTGTTGAAAGGGGGCTACGGATGAGTTCCCCGGTCCGTTTGAACCGAGACGTCGGTGGATTCCGGACCCAGCATGAGAATCGCACCGGTGAGGAAGCACAGGGCTCCCACGAGTGTGCCGAGATTGGACAGTTCGGCGTTCCAGACGTCGCCGCTCGAGGGGATGACAAAGGCCGCGACCGCCGAGATGCCGAACGCAACCGAACCGGCCACGTTGATGACGGCGATCTTCCATGTCCGGGGCCTGGGCCGGCCGGGGATGGCGCCGCGGCCCGCATCGCGCAGCGCCACACCGCTGGCACCGAGGAAGGCGACTGATCCCAGAGCGTCGGGTCGCCACACCCGCTGGTCGGTCAGCGCCGCGCTGAGATTATCCCGCACCGCGTTTCCCGTACTCCAGTTGAACCACAGTGTGCCGGCAAGTTGAACCGCGGCAGCGAGCCAAACGAGATTCCGCGGCGCCCAGACCCAAGGCGAGTGGCGCGCAGTGGCACGCACGGCCGGAAGCGCGTCAGCGGCTTCGCGGTACTGCAGGAATGCCGCAGAGGTGAAGAACAGCGAACCGACGAAGAATGTGGCGGCACACCAGCGCAATCCCACGGCCTCGGAGTATGACGGCACCGCCCCCAAAGCGAACAGACTCGAGCCAATGATGAACAACCATGCGATCCACCGGTCCCGTATGGTCGAACGGCGCGCGCTCGAGATCTCAGTCATGGTCGACCCCAGAGGAAGCCCGATGTTGGACGCTGCCTGGATCGTCAGGCGCCGCGGGCGCCCTGGGGCCCGGGACCGGGAGCACATTGATCATCACGAAGGACACCGCCACAGCCACCACCACCTGGGGTGTTACGGCCACACCGTCCACTCCCAGCAGCAGTGTGGCCAGCAGCGTCGACGTCAACGGCAGCCGCAGCATGGCCGCGCACATGGCTCCTATGCCCATGCCGATCGCTGCCGCGAGATTCATTCCGGGCAACCCACTCGCAGCAATACCGAGCGCCGCACCGATGAACATCGACGGGAACACCGGCCCACCACGAAATGCGCTCAGCGAGAGCCCATAGACCAGGGTCTTACAGGAGATCAGCAGGACCAGCACAGCAAGCGGGTAGTCCGCGGCGTCTGCGACCAGCTCCGGAAGTGCGTCCTGCCCCGAGAACAACACCTGCGTGAAGCTGTGCGCGGAGATCAGCTGGTACGCCATCGCGGTAAGACCGATCAGCAAGCCCAGCGCAGACGTCACCAACACCCGGTTCAGATGCACGACCGGACGAAGCGACAACGCGACCCAGCGAATCAACCATCCCAACAGCGCGCCGGCCGCGCCCATGATCACCGCCCAGCCCATCGTCGCCAACGTCGGCGGCACCGCAGGCGGCACCGCGGGCAGCGCCAGCGAGAAGCTGCCCAACCCGGTCCACCCGTCCAAGCCGACGAACACCAGCGCCCCCACACCAGATGCGATCAGTCCGGGCAGGGCCACCAGACTCAGCGTCATTCCCCCGATCCCGGCAGCCTCCATGATCAGGAATGCACCGAGCACGGGCGAGCCGAGCAGGGTACTGATCGCTGCGAAGCTGCCAGCCGACGCCATGATCGTCAGGGCCATCGGCGGAGCGTCCTTCTTCACGAGGTGCACCGCCAACGCCCCGAGGCCGCCACCGATCGCGATCAGCGGCCCCTCGGGCCCGAGCACGGCACCCAGGCTGAGCGTAGTCAGTGCCGCGAGAACGATGCCCACGAGTTCCCGACTGCTGGGCGGACCGCCGCCTGTCTTGAATCCGAACGCGGGTGAGTGGCCCCCGGTTCCGGGCAGATACCGGATGGTCAACGCCGTCAACAGCCCACACAGCACCAACCACGGAACCGGCCACCACGCAGGAGCAGAACCCCCGAGGACTTGACTCGGCAGCCCGACGAAGACGAACCGCTGGACCGCCGCGACCAGAGCGAGAAAACCGTAGGCAATGACCGAGATGGGAACGCCCAAGACCGCTGCCAGCACGAGCGCTGCGATGTATGGCCTGGAACGAATCACGACGGTCGGATCGATACTGGGCGGCGACGCCGCAGGCTCGCTCATTCCGGGCAACCCGGTGCGACTGTGACGATTCGGGTCAACCCGAATCTCCATCGTCCGTCCGAAAGACGGCCCCCAGCAAACGGAGGCGCCGATAGGACCTGGAGAACGGGTGCGGTGCGCCCGTGGTACCAGTTGAGCATCCCTGCTCCTTCCGCTGGCCCTCCGCTCGACGGCGGGAGCGTTCAGTGAGGTCGCACAAGCGATAGAGGCTGGTCAATCACGTGTTCTTCACGCTAACGCTTCCGGTGGGGGCAGTCGTCACCCAACGCGGGTGAAAGAGAACGGGTCATCCACCAATGGATACTCCGGGAGCCGGTCTTCCTGCTTGCCCGGACCCGGGAACGCCGTTCGCGCCCCTGGCTCCTACGTGCGGCTTGGTTGAGGGTGGATGACCATCCGTACGGCCCCGGTCGCGGCAAGGGCATCGGCAAGCCGGAGGGCATCCCCTGCCCGCACGCCGTCTGTGGGCGGCACGGTGGGGGCCTCGCTGGTGCAGTTCAGCAGCGCGGCCGTGACTTCGGCGACCAGATCCGGGAACCGGCTGAACCGGTAGCCGCCGTCGGCGGGGTCTTCGACGTGGCCCAGGGCTCTGGTGACGAGCACGGCGGCCTGGGTCCTGCGTGCCATGCCGAGTTTCATCAGGATGGTCGAGACCATGTTCTTCACGGTCTTTTCTGCCAGGAACATCTCCTGGCTGATCTGGCGGTTGCTCAGCCCTTTCGCCAGGCCGATGGCGGCAGTCATTTCCCGCTTTGAGAGTCTCTGGAGTCTCTCGTCCTGCCCTTGCGGCCCGAGCAGGGAGAACGGGGCCACGAGCGCCGGATGGAACCGGGCGCTGTACGCGGTATGCCCGGCCAGGGCCCGGCGGATGAGCCTGAGTTGTTCGCTGCTGTCGTCCTGCTTGGACAGGCACCCCCGAGCGCCCGCCAGAATGGATTCGATCAGCACGGCTTCGTCGGTGTCCGCGGTCATCAGCACGCAGCGGATGCCCGGGTCGGCCGCGGTGATGGCCCGGCACACGTCTTCACCGGAACCGTCGGGAAGATCATCGTCAAGAATGACCAGCTCCGGGCGAAGGGCAGGGATCCGCCGGACTGCTTCGCGGGCGGATCCTGATTCCCCGGCGACGCTCAGGCCATCGGACTCGATCAGTTGACGCAGGCCCCGCCTCACGACCTCGTGGTCGTCCAGCAGATACACGCCTCGGCCGGCAAAGCTGTTGTGCGGGTGGTTTTCCGGGTCAGCCATCATTGCTGTTCCGTTCTTTCGCCTTTGAGACCCCAGAGGCGTTGTTAGTGAATCCCTGACGCCGGCCCCACTGATGCGAAGACGAACCCGGATCCCCATCCGGCCCCCCTGCCGGCGCGCATTCATGCGCGCCGGTCCTTTCTCCCCACGCTAGACCTAATACCCGCTTAGTCCTAACAGCCTCCGGGCAACAGCGCAGTTCGGCCGCGTTCCCGGCTGACAGGTCTATTCCGTAGTCGGTGCCCTCGGTTGAGAACCGCACGGCTTCCTCGGCATCCTCGGCATCCTCCCCAGAAAGATCATCGATCAGCCGGACATTGATGTCGCCGGCGGCTAAGTCGTAGCTTGGAATGGCGCGCAGTGGTCAGCTTTGGACTCGCTGCCGGTACTGCCGCGGAGTTTCCCCTGCGTCGTTGAGAAAGTGCCGGTTGAAGTTGGACAGATTCGAGAAGCCGACTTCGTAACAGATCTCGGAGATCGCTTTTTCGCTCCGCTCCAGCAGGCGCCGTGCGTGGGCCAGTCGAAGTTTCCGGACCAGGTCACTGAAGTTCTGGCCGGTGGCACGTTTGAAGTACTTCGAGAATGTCGGCTCCGGCATCCCCACCATGGCTGCGGCCTCCGACATCTTGACGCTGCCGGCGTGGTTGCTGAATACGTACTCGAGAACCATGTCCACCACGGCCGCGGCCTGGCCGTCCAGCTGCGGCCTGAACCATTCGTCGGCAAGGTAGCGCCGTTCCTCCTGGGGCGCCCGCGCCAGAATTGTAAATAGCTCCAAGAGGTGGCGGAGCCGATCCAAGCCGGTGGACGCACCGATCGCCTCGATGGACGCTGCGGCCGACGCGGCTGAGCGGCCCAGGAACTCGACGCCGCGTGCGGACTGTTCCAGCAGGGGTTTGAGTTCGGCCAGTTCTGGGACCAGGGCAGCGGTCTGCTCGACCCATTTTCCGTCAAACTGGATGACTGCGTCCCGCTTCTCCAGGACTTCGCCGGGCTCAAGGTCGCTGACCCAATCATGCGGCAGCCCCGACCCCACGAGAGACACCTGGCCGGCCTCGAAGGTGCCGATGTGGTCTCCGACGATGAATTTTCCGGTGCCCTTGCGGATGAGGTGGATCTCGTACTCGGGATGATAATTCCAGCGCGCCACAGGGCTGGGGTAGTCGTGCTCATGCCACCGGACCGAGTGGTTGGGGTCGGGCGGGATAACCTCCCGGTTGGCGTGCATTCCCAGCAGCCGTTCGGCCAGCCTGGCAGTTGCTCCGTCGAGAGGCTCCGCGGCAGTCATTGCAATTCTCCGTTTGGTGAGTGGTTATGAAATCTGGACGGCACCTAAGCGCCTTCCCCTAGGTTAGCGGCTTCTTGGAAGAAGAGCGGCGAAAATTAGTATCAGAAATTGGCAACCAGGACGCTAGTTGTGTCATACCCCACAGGCCTAATCTTGAGGAACAGCAGCACGGCAACCGGCCTCGAGCCGGTCGCCCGTCTTCGGCCCCGCACCCCGACGCAGCAGTCGGAATGGGCAGCATCGCACCCCCTGAAGAACAAAGGAGTCCTTAATGCGCGCAAAAATACGCGTCGCCACGTTGGCGGCAGGCGCCCTGTGCGTGGCACTCAGCGCCTCGGCCTGCGCAGGCGCCGGTGGCGGCAATTCCGCCGGTGACCCCAACAGCATCAATGTCCTGATGGTGAACAACCCCCAAATGGAGGACCTGCAGCGGCTCACCGCTGATAACTTCACCAAGGAAACCGGAATCAGGGTCAACTACACCGTCCTGCCGGAAAACGACGTCCGAGCCAAAATCAGCCAGGAATTCTCGAGCCAGGCCGGCCAGTACGACATTGCGTCGCTGTCCAACTACGAAATCCCCTTCTATTCCGCCAACGGCTGGCTGGCACCGCTGGACAACGTGGCCAAGAATGCCGAGTTCAACCAGGCGGACATCCTGCCGGCCTACACCGCCTCCCTGACCGGCAAGGACGGCAAGCTCTATGGTGAACCGTTTTACGGTGAGTCTTCCTTCCTGATGTACCGGAAAGACATCTTCGACGCCAAGGGCCTAACGATGCCGGAGAAACCGACGTGGGACGAGGTCGCAGCCCTCGCCGCCAAGGTCGACGGGGCAGCGCCGGGGATGAAGGGCATCTGCCTGCGCGGCGAGCCCGGCTGGGGCCAGGTCTTCGCACCCCTGACCACCGTGGTGAACACGTTCGGCGGGACCTGGTTCGACAAGGACTGGAACGCAAAGGTCAACGCTCCCGAGTTCACCGCGGCGGTCGATTTCTACACCAAGCTGGTCCGCGACCACGGCGAAGCAGGGGCCGCCCAGGCCGGGTTCACCGAGTGCCTGAACAACATGAGCCAGGGCAAGACCGCGATGTGGTACGACGCCACCTCGGCGGCCGGGGCACTGGAAGCGGAGGCCTCCCCTGTGAAGGGGAGGATTGGGTACGCCCAGGCCCCGGTGAAGGAGACTAAGTCCTCGGGCTGGCTGTGGACCTGGTCCTGGGCCATGCAGGCGGCTTCCAAGAAGCAGGACGCTGCCGGGAAGTTCATTGCCTGGGCCAGTTCCAAGAAGTACGAGGAACTGGTCGCTGCCAAGCTCGGCTGGGCCAAGGTCCCGTCCGGCAAGCGCATCTCCACCTACGAGAACGCCGACTTCCAGCAGGCAGCGCCATTCTTCAAAGCCGAACGCTTTGCCATTGAAAACGCCGATCCGAAAAACCCCGGCGTCCAGCCGCGGCCGGCTGTCGGCATCCAATTTGTCGGTATCCCCGAGTTCGCCGCCCTGGGCACCAGAGTGTCCCAAGGTGTCAGCTCTGCCATCGCCGGCCAGGGCTCCGTGGCCGATGCCGTGGCCAAGGGCCAGGAAGCCGCACAAAAAGTCGGCGACAAGTACAAGTAGCAACAACCGAACCGCAGGAGAACATCATGACTACCGCAACGGCGCGCGTCTCCCGGCACGGGAGCAGCACAGCCAAACCTTCCAAGAACGCCAGCGCGCGGGAACGCGCCGTGGCCTGGGCACGGCGTGCACCGCTGCTGCCGGCACTGATCTTCCTCATCATTGTCACCCAGCTTCCGTTCGTGGTGACCCTGATCATCTCGTTCATGAACTGGAACAGCCTGAGCCCGGACAAGACCGGGTTCGCCGGCATTGAGAACTACATCCAGGTACTCACCGATCCCTACATGCTGCAGGCGATCGTCACCACCATTGTCGAGACCGTCTCGGTGGTCCTAGCCAGCCTGGTCCTCGGCCTTGGCCTGGCCCTGCTCCTGGACAAGAAGTTCATTGGCCGCGGCCTGGCCCGAACCCTGCTGATCGCACCGTTCCTCATAGTTCCGGTTGCCGCGGCGCTCATCTGGAAGCATGCCATCCTCAACCCCGTCTACGGCCTGATCAACGGCGCCCTCACCTGGATTTGGTCGCTCTTTGGCAGCGACGCCCCGCCCCAGCCGGACCTGTTGTCCCAGGCGCCCCTAATGGCCATCATCGTCTCGCTGGTCTGGCAGTGGACTCCGTTCATGATGCTCATCCTCCTCGCCGGCCTTCAGTCCCGTCCGATGGACACCGTCGAAGCCGCCCAGATGGACGGCGCAAGCCCCTGGGACATCTTCCGCCACCTCACGCTGCCGCACCTGCGGCAGTACATGGAACTCGGCGGACTGCTCGGGGCCATCTACATCGTGCAGAATTTCGACGCTACGTTCGTCATCACCTCCGGCGGCCTGGGCACGGCCAACCTGCCCTACGCCATCTATGAGACGTTCTACTACGCCAACGAATACGGGCTGGCGTCCGCCGCCGGCGTCGTGGTGGTCATCGGCACCATCATCGTGGCAACCTTCGCACTCCGCACCGTATTCTCGCTCTTCAAGAAGGAGGCAGCACGATGAGCACGCTCACCCCGGCCGAACCCCGGGCATCAGTCCCCGCCCCGCCCGCCCGCACTACCGGTTCCCGACGCCGGGGCAAGTCACGCATGGACCCCACGCGCAACAACACGGCCGCCGGCATCGCCGCCTGGCTGCTGGCCCTGCTGTTCGCGGTACCGGTCCTGTGGATGATCCTGACCTCGTTCCACTCGGAAACGGACGCCGCGACGAACCCGCCCTCCATCGCCGCCGACCTTAACCTGGACGCCTACAAGGAATTCTTCGGGGCAACTTCCGGCGTCAGCCCGTGGCCGTCGCTGATCAACTCCGCCACCGCCTCGATCTTCTCCACCGTCCTCGTCCTGTTGCTGGCCATCCCGGCCGCCTACGCCCTGTCCATCCGGCCGGTGAAGAAGTGGACCGACGTCATGTTCTTCTTCCTCTCCACCAAGATGATGCCCGTCGTCGCGGCCGTCCTGCCGCTCTACCTTTTCGCCAAAACCGCCGGGGCGCTGGACAACATCTGGTTCCTGGGCCTGATGTACACGTCGATGAACCTGCCCATCGCCGTGTGGATGATGCGCTCTTTCCTCGACGAAGTGCCCGTTGAAATGCTCGAGGCCTCCCAGATCGACGGCGCGGGCCTGTTGCTGACGCTCCGGAAGGTCGTCGCCCCCGTCGCGATGCCCGGCATCGCCGCCACCGCGCTGATCTGCTTCATCTTCAGCTGGAACGAACTCCTCCTCGCCCGGGTCCTCACCGGCGTCGTGGCCGGCACCGCCCCGGTCTTCCTCACCGGCTTCGTCTCAGGACAAGGACTGTTCCTCGCCAAGGTCTGCGCCGCCGCCGTCGTGATCTCCCTGCCCGTACTCTTCGCCGGTTTTGCCGCCCAGGACAAACTCGTCCAGGGACTCTCCCTCGGCGCCGTGAAATAGCGCCGTCAAATAGCGCCGTCAAGTAACCGGCCCCCTTCGATTCTCAAAGGAATACTTCGATGACAACGTCAACCGCACAGTCCCGCGCCTCCGGGCATTCTGAAGTACCGGCCACCATGCGCGCCGCCGTCCTCAAACGCCAGGGCGACATGGCCATGGAAACCCTGCCCGTCCCGAAGCTGGAAGCGGACCAGGTCCTGGTGAAGGTCGCCGCCGTCGGCGTCTGCGGCAGCGACGTCCACTACTACGAGCACGGCCGGATCGGGGACTACGTCGTGGACCACCCGCTGATCCTCGGCCACGAGCTCTCCGGCCGGATCGCCGCCGTCGGAAGCGATGTTGACCCGGGCCGCATCGGCCAGAGGGTCGCCGTCGAACCGCAGCGGCCCTGCCGGAAATGCAGGCAGTGCAAAGCAGGACGGTACAACCTGTGCCCCGACATCGAGTTCTATGCCACCCCGCCGGTCGACGGGGCCTTCACCGAATACGTGACCATCCAGGGCGACTTCGCCTACGAGATCCCGGACAGCGTCAGCGACGAGGCAGCCGCCCTCATTGAACCGCTCTCCGTCGGCCTCTGGGCCTGCGAACGCGCCGGTATCAAGCCCGGCAGCCGCGTCCTGATCGCCGGCGCCGGGCCCATCGGCATCATCGCCGCCCAGGCCGCCCGCGCCTACGGCGCCGCCGAAATCTACATCAGCGACATCGCCGAAGACCGCTTGGCCTTCGCCCTGAAACACGGCGCCACGCACGCCCTCAACGCCGGGACCGACAGCGTCGAAGGGCTCGACGTCGATTCCTTCATCGACGCCTCCGGCGCCCCGCAAGCCGTCCGCTCGGGCATCAAAGCCGTAGGCCCCGCCGGCAGGGTCATCCTGGTCGGGCTCGGAGCCGACGACGTCGAACTCCCCGTCTCCTACATCCAGAACCACGAAATCTGGCTCTCCGGCGTCTTCCGCTACACCAACACCTGGCCCCTTGCCATCCAGCTCATCGCCGACGGCAAGGTGGACCTGGACATCCTGGTCACCGGCAAGTTCACCCTCGCCGAATCCGAAGAAGCCCTGAAGGCGGGAAAGCAGACCGGCCAGCTCAAAGCCGTCGTCTACCCGGGCCGCTAGGCTCCGCGGCTCCGGGACATCAGCAACCACTCTCAGCACCAACCTGCAAGGAAGCAGACATGCCACCACCCGAGAACGGTCCCCAGCCAGACCTCTCTGACAACGTCCCCCTGTTCACCGTCATCGGCGAATCACTCGTCGACATCATCGATGACCCGCGCCGAGGAACCACCGCGCCCGAAACCCACCCCGGAGGCAGCCCCCTGAACGTTGCAGTCGGCTGCGCCCGCCTGGACCTCCGAACCAGCCTCATCACGCACTTCGCCGAAGACCGCCATGGGCGGATGATCGCCGAGCATCTGGACGGCAACCGCGTCCGGGCCATCGTGGGCGGTTCCCTGCCGACATCAACCGCGCTGGCATCCCTGGACGCCACCGGAGCCGCGCAATATTCGTTCTCCGTCACTTGGGATATAAACGCGGCCTCCATCCCGGCCCTGGCTGCAGTGGAGAGCTCACTCCATGTCCACACCGGCTCCATCGCGACGGCGCTCCCCCCGGGCGGCACGTCGGTACGGGGACTGATCGAGGCGGCCCGGCCCCACGCCACCATCAGCTTCGACCCCAACTGCCGGCCCGCCATCAGCCCCGAAACGGCTGCCGCCCGCCAACGGGCAGAAGACTTCGTTGCCGTCGCCGACATCGTCAAAGCCAGCGACGAAGACCTCCGCTGGCTCTACCCCGGCAGGACCCAGGACGAATCGATGGCAGCGTGGCTGGAGCTCGGACCATCGTTAGTGGCACTGACCCGTGGCGCCCAGGGCCCGGTGATCCTCACCCGGCGCTGCCGTGTGGAGATGCCCGGAGAATCCGTCACCGTGACCGACACCGTCGGGGCAGGGGACTCCTTCATGGCCGCACTGATCTCCGGACTCGCCCAAATGGACTTACTCGGGGCCGCATCCAGATCACGCCTGCAAGACCTTGGCCCGGACGAACTGCTCGCCTTGGCCGCATACGCGAACAGAGCCGCTGCGATCACTTGCTCCCGGCAGGGGGCAAATCCACCCACCTCCGGAGAATTGGGATCGATGACCGGATTCTTTGCTGCATCGGGGGATAGCCCGCCGACGGCGGAGCGGGGCAAACTTTGGCCGTCATGCGGAGTCGAAGCCCCGATTTAGTCCCCGGCTTTGAGGCTTCCTGCTGTGACGGTGGCGAGGTCGTCACGGAACATTTCGGGCTCGTTGGCGACAGGGAGGTCCACAATGTCTTCGGCTGCATCGAGAGATTCGACTGAGTCTGGTGTCAGGGAGGTGAAGACGGCGGTGAGGTCGTCTTGTTCGGGTCCGCGGTCGGCGACGAGTTCGAGAGTCTTGTGGTCAGCGGCATCAATATCAAGACTGTCGATCAGGACGCGGGCGATCTGGTCCCTGGCGATAACGCCGTCGGAGGGTGAGCCGGACTGTCGCCTGTCGCCCTGGATCATGACGACCTTCCGCTGGTCGGGTTGATTGTAGTCAAACCAGCCGGGGCGCACGATCGTGTACGGATGACCGCTGGCGCGGATGAGGCGCTCACTGCGCAGCTTCCACTGGGCGTAGGCGACGCCTGGTCGTGTTATCCCGATGGCGGTCATGAGCGCGATGCGTGGCCGGCGGCCGCCCAAGGCCTTCAGGACGTTGGCGACGCCGGCGTAGTCGTTATCCCGCACGTCGCGTTCGCTGGTCGTGGATCCGTGGGTGAACACGATTGAGTCGACTCCGTCGACGGCCGGCCCGAGGGTTTCGGGACGAGTCAGATCCCCGATCACCAGGTCCACCCTTTCGGGGAGTAGGCGGGCGGCGCGGGTCTGGTCGCGCACGAGCGCCCGGACCGCGTAACCCTGTCGCAGCGCCTCGGCCACTGCGTGGCGGCCGATGCTGCCGGTGGCGCCAACGATGAGCACGGTGGAGGGACGGTCGATCACTTCTTCTCCTTGACGGGGATCTGCGGGGTGGGCTGCTGGGTCGCGGCCCAACTGGCGAGGACTTTCAGAGCGTCTTCGGAGGGTGTCCCGGGATCTGCTGTGTACACGTTGATGCGCAGTCCCGGGTCTGCGGGCAGCTCAAGTGCTTCAAAGCTCAAGTCCAAGTCACCAACGATCGGGTGGTGGAGCCGCTTCCGGCCGGCGCGGTGGTACTTCACATCGTGACGGGCCCACCGGGTGCGGAACTCCTCGCTGCGGGTTGAGAGTTCACCGATCAGATCCGTGAGGTCCTTGTCGTAGGGGTTCTTCCCGGCCGTGGAGCGCAGGACTGCGACGACGTCGTCCGCTGCTCGTTCCCAATCAGCGAAGAACTCCCGCGCTTTCGGATTCAGGAAGGTGAAGCGTGCGCTGTTCGGCGGAGTGGGCCCCTCTGCCATCATGTCCAGATAAAGGGCACGCCCCAGTTCGTTGGAGGCGAGGACATCCCCTCGGTCGTTGCGGACCCAGGCCGGCGCCGTCGTGATCGCATCGATGACGCGCTGCACGCTCGGCCGCACCGTCTGGGGGCTGCGCTTGCGCCGCACCCGGGGGGAGGCGGTCGCGGCGCGGGCAAGGTCAAAAAGGTGGGCCGTTTCGGCGTCGTCGAGCTTCAGGGCACGCCCGAGGGCTTCAAGGACACTGTCCGAGGCGCCGGAGAGGTTTCCCCGCTCAAGGCGTATGTAGTAATCGATGCTCATTCCGGCGAGCATGGCGACTTCCTCACGGCGCAGGCCGGCAACGCGCCGGTTGCCGCCATAGGCCGGCAGGCCGGCCTCCTCGGGCGTGATCCTTGCACGGCGGGAGGTCAGGAATTTCCGCACGTCGTCGCTGTGTGTCATGGCATCCACGCTACGCGCGGTCGATGGGACGAGGGAGGGACTGGCAATACCCGGAACGACAGTGACTCCCGGCCCGTAAGGAATCAAGGTTGCATTGAAAGCATGAAACCTGCACCCGCAACCGCTCCCCACTCGGCGGCGATCCTAGCGATCATCCTCGTCAGCTACTTTATGATCCTGCTGGACAACTCGGTCATCTTCACCGCGCTGCCGAGCCTGCAGGCCGATCTGCGGCTGACGACCAGCGAGCTTTCCTGGGTTCAGGATGCGTACACGCTGGTCTTCGGCGGCCTGCTTCTCCTTGGCGCCCGTGCAGGCGATCTGCTCGGACGGCGGCGTGTCTTCGTCTTCGGGCTGGTGGTGTTCTCGATCGCGTCCCTGCTGATCGGCGTCGCCCCGGCGGGGTGGTGGGCGATCGCCGGCCGCGCCGTCCAGGGTATCGGAGCCGCGATCGTCGCGCCCGCATCACTGTCCCTACTCACCGCGAGCTTCCCGGAGGGCCGTGAACGCACCCGTGCCGTCGCTTTGTACGGTGCTACCGCGGGGATCGGCGCAAGCCTGGGGCTGGTCATCGGCGGCGCGCTGGCCCACTGGATCTCCTGGCGCGCCGGGTTCTTCGTCAACGTACCCATTGGCGCCGCGATGATCGCGCTCGCGCCGCGGTTCATCCCGGAAACAGGCCGGACCCGCGGCCGCTTCGACGTGCTCGGGGCGCTCAGCGCCACACTGGGTGTCGGCGCTCTCGTGTTCGGCATCATCAACACCACCGACGCCGGCTGGACCTCACCGGTCGCAATCACGGCCGTCAATGCCGGCGTCGTGCTCCTGGTCGTGTTCGTGCTAATCGAGCGCAGGGCGGCCCAGCCGATCATGCCCTTGCGGCTGTTCGCGAGCCGCCGCCGCACCGGCGCCTACCTGGCACGTTTCCTGTATCTGGGCGCAATGATCGGGTTCTTCTTCTTCACCACCCAGTTCCTGCAGGAAGTGCTCGGCTTCGACCCGCTGCAGGCGGGCATCGGGTTTCTACCCATGACGGCGGTCAACTTCGCCGTCGCGATGAGCATCCCCAGGCTCGTGGGCCGGATGCCGGGCTCGGTCCCGCTCCTGACCGGGATCCTGCTCACGTTGACCGGGATGTTCTGGCTCAGCCGAACCGGAGTCGACTCCGCATACCTGACTGGGGTGGCTCTGCCGATGATCCTCATCGGGGCCGGTCAGGGCCTCGCTTTTGCGCCACTGACCTCGTTCGGCATCACCGGCGCCCCCGCGTCCGACGCCGGCGCCGCATCCGGCCTGGTGAACACCTTTCACCAGGTCGGCACCTGCCTCGGGCTTGGTATCGCGGTCGCTGCCGCAGCGACCGTCCCGACCACGGGTTCTGCCGTAGCCCACCTGGCCGCGCAGGTCAGCGTTGCGCTGACCACGGGCAGCGTCCTACTGTTCCTTGCCCTGGCCGTCACCGCCACCCTCATCCTGCCAGCAGACTTGGCTGCCCGCCGCACCAGGGCACCCCGGATAGCCGTGCCCGTACCGGAGGCCGAGCGCGTCCGCTGAGCTGGCCGGCCCGGCAAGCCCAGGGCAACACCAACGAGCGGCACCCCTCGCGGTGCCGCCTCCCGCTCGATGGAGGTAATGATGTGCCCTCCCGCAACTCCCCACCTCTGAATACCGTGAAAGGCATGGACATGAAACTTACTCTCAACAACGGCATCACGATGCCCGCCCTCGGTCTGGGCGTCTTCCAAAGCGCCCCCGAGAAGACCACGGCCGCCGTCGAGGCCGCGCTTGCTGCCGGCTACCGGCATATCGATACCGCCGCCGCGTACGGCAACGAGCGGGAGGTCGGTGAGGGCATCCGCAACTCGGGCCTGGACCGTCCAGAGGTGTTCATCGAGACCAAAGTCTGGGTCAGCGACTACGGCCACGCCGAGACGCTGCATGCTTGGGACAAAGCGACGGGCAAGCTCGGCGTTGACTACTTGGACCTGCTCATCCTGCACCAGCCCGCCCCGGACCGGTTCGAGAAAACCATTGCCGCGTACAAAGCACTTGAGCGCCTGCTCGCTGACGGGCGCGTGCGGGCCATCGGCGTCAGCAACTTCATGCCGCACCACCTCGAGCAGCTGCTGGCCACCACCGAGATCGTCCCGGCCGTGAACCAGATCGAACTGCACCCGTACTTCACCCAGCCGGACGTCCAGGCAGCCGACACCGAACACGGGATCCTCACCCAGGCATGGTCACCGATCGGCGGCATCACCTTCTACCCGGGATGGGGCGAGGACCGCAGGAACGTGATGGAAGACCCGACGATCACCAGCATCGGACAAACGCACGGCAAGAGCCCAGCCCAGGTCATGCTCCGCTGGCACTTGCAGCAGGGCCGTTCAGCCATCCCGAAGTCGACCAACCCCGCACGCATCGCCGAGAACTTCGACGTCTTCGACTTTGAACTCAGTGCCGACGAACTCGCCGCCGTCGACGCGCTCGATACGGGCGTGCGCAACGGACCGGACCCCGACGAGGCCCGCGAAGAGCGCTTCGCCATGGTCATCCCCGAAGCCTGAGACAGAGAGTAGACACCACCATGGAATATCGCCCACTTGGCCGCACCGGCGTGCAGGTCAGTCCCTTATGCCCGGTTTTGCCGCCCGCACACTCACCGACGCCACGATCTGGGGATCCAGGTCCACCTGGCACCTGACGCTGAGTTCCTGGTTCGAACCCCACGGAGACGACTGGGTCATAGCACGCACCGTCGCATCCACCTGGTAATTCCCACGCAGCCCGTCCATTTGACGCACGAAAGATTCCAAACCGAAAGAAGGATCATCATGACTGACCAACCCAAGCAGCTCGGTGGCGGCCGAAAGATGTTCGGCGACTTCGCGCCGAAGCTTGCCGAGCTCACCGACGACGTCCTCTTCGAAGACGTCTGGAACCGGCCTGAACTCTCCGCACGGGACCGCAGCCTCATCACCGTGGCCGTGCTCACCGCTGGCGGAAACACCGCCCAGCTGGGCTTCCACCTCGGCCGCGCCATCGAGAACGGCGTGACCCAAGAGGAGCTCATCGAAGCCATCACCCACGTCACGCTCTACGCGGGCTGGCCCCAGGGCATGTCTGCCATGGGCGTCGCCAAACAGCTCTTCACAGACAACAAGTAAGGAACATCATGAACATCGAACCCTCTGTGCCCACCACGAAAAACCCGGCGGCCCAGTTCGCTGGCGACGTCTGGCTCGACCCAATCGCGCTCCCCCACGAGTCTGACCAGACGATGGTCGTCGCGCCCGTCCGCTTCGCGCCCGGAGCACGCACAGCCTGGCACTCCCACCAGCACGGTCAATATCTGCGCGTCACCCAAGGTGTAGGCCGTTTCGGTACCCGAGACGGAAAGATCATCGAAGTCCATCCCGGCCAGACGCTCTACACCCCGCCCGGCGAGGAGCATTGGCACGCCGCCGCCCCGGGCTGCTTCATGGAACACATTGCCATGATCCAAAACGGCGAAGACCCGTCCAAGACCACCACTTGGCGCGAGCACATAACAGACGACGAGTACAACGGCCGCTAACCGCGGCTTTCCCCCAAGGGCTTCGGTGTTTCAGCGCCGTCGGGTCTGGACCAATTTCCCTATTGGAGGGACGCCGTCAGGCGCGCCAGGTTGTCGAATACTTTTTGGGCTATGGGCCGCCGGATCCAGTCCTCGAGCTGCAGCTCACGGCTTTCCACGCGGTACCCGTCTTCGATCCGGCGAATTGCGTCCACAAAACCGCGGCCGTGCACAAGGACGGAAACTTCCATGTTGAGGCTGAAAGAACGGACATCCATGTTGCTGGACCCAATCACCGCAACCTCCTCATCGATGGTGAAGTGCTTAGAGTGCAGTACCTTTGGCGCCCGGTAAAGGTAAATCCTGACGCCGGCGCGGAGCAGTGCCTCGTAGTAGGAACGCTGCGCGTGATAGACCATGCTCTGGTCTCCGACCTCGGAAACAAAGAGCTCGACACTTAGCCCCCGCGCGGCTGCCGTGACAATAGCCATCAGGATGGATTCGTCCGGGACAAAGTATGGACTGGTGATGCTGACGCGACGCTCAGCTTTGTGGATTAGCGTCGCGTAGAGCTTCAAATTGTTGTCGTTGTCGAAGCTGGGACCACTGGGCAGGACCTGTGCGTCAACGAGCGCGGAACGTTGGCTGACTCCTAGGGGGCTTGAATCCAGTGGCAGTATCACACCCGTTTCGCTGTACCAGTCCGTCGCGAAGACCGCATCCAGCTCCCGGACCACAGGTCCCTCGACGCGCATCATCAGCTCGTGCCACTGGAGCCCGCGCTTCAGGTTGCCCTTCGTGTCGTAGCTCGCGTCGATGACGTTCTGGGACCCAGTGAATCCCACGCGGCCATCGACGACGAAGATCTTCCGGTGATTGCGCAGGTCCGGCCTCTGCCATTCGCCGCGCCACGGCCGCACCGGCAGCATGGGGCGATATTCCGCCCCTATCTTCTGGAGGAAGTCCAAGGTTTCTTTCCGGCCGGGGAACTTGAGGCCAGCCAGATGATCGGACAGAACCCGGACGTCAACGCCGCGTGATCTTGCTCGGGCCAACGCTTGAAAATACGGCGCCGTCGTTGCGTCCAACACCAGGATGTAAAACTCCACGTGCACATAACTGGTGGCCGAATCGATCTCAGCGATCATGGCATCGAAAGTGCCGTTGTAGTCGCCCAACAGGGTCGCACTGTTGCCCGCGACCATAGGGAGCGCCCCAAGGTTGCTGTTCAACACTACCGCCGAATGTAGCCACTCCGGCCAGTCAAGGCCGCGGCTGATCAGTGGGCTGCCTTCAGTCCGCGCCAGGACCAGAGCGTTGACTTCGCGCTGTTTGTCCCGGCGCGCCTTGGGCAGTTTCGAGTAACCGACAAAGAAATACGCGACTGCACCCAGGATCGGTATGAAAATTATGGCGAGCACCCAGGCAATAGCCGAGGACGGACGGCGATTCATCGACACGAGGACAGCTGCGACGGTCACGAGCAATATGTGGGCCGCAAGCAGGAGCAACGCAAATGTTTCAGCGTCCTGGAAGAATCCGCGCACGGCTGCCTACTTCGATGCCGCGAAGGCCGTCAAACCAGCACCCGGCTTTTGATTCTTTCAAACTGATCGCGAAAAAGGTCACCGATGATCGCAAAAACACCAAACAGGTAGGCAAAGAAAACGGACGCAGCGAAGAACCGCCAGAAAATATCCCACGAGTTTTCCCAGAAACTCATTTGTGTTACCTGCTCTCAAAGACGCGGTCTCGTTTCCGGGACGGCCTGTCCCTCAGCCCTACCCGTGGAGGGTATGACTATTGTTGGCGCTAAGCCCGGCATGGACCTCACCCGCTGCGGGTGAAATCCCGGAAATGTTTGGAGCGAATTCCGGAAACGAGTTCATGAGCGTCTGGCCGAAGGGCTGCTCACAAATAGCTCGAGAAGGGAAAATCCGTACGCTTTCAGGAGCCAGAGCCGGTGAAACTTTTGTCAGCTCGTGGTTCGGTGCCTTTCAGTGGGTGTGTGCTCGCTCGCTCCCCAGCTTGCGAGGAGGCGGAGACGTTCCGCTGAAGGGGAGCCTGGCTCTGCGGTGTAAACCATAAGCACGAGGCCTGGCTCGGCGGTGATCGCGAGTTCCTCGTACGCGAGGGTAAGTTCCCCGGCCACGGGGTGATGGAAGCGTTTTGTTCCGGAGCCATGGGTGCGTACGTTGTGCGCGCCCCATAGTGCACGGAAGGTCTCGCTTCGTGTCGACAGCTCTCCGACAAGGTCCTGCATTGTGCGGTCGTGAGGGTCCCGGCCCGCTTCGGCACGCATGATGCCCACGCACATCTCGCCAAACTGCTCCCAGTCGGGGTAGAAGTCGCGCGAAGCCGGGTCCAGGAACTGAAACCTCGCGAGGTTCGGGGTGCGGCCACTGTCTCCGATCACCCGCGAGTAGAAGGCGCGCCCCAAGGCGTTTGTCGCGAGCAGGTTCTGGTACGGGTCGCGGACGAATGCGACACCCTCGGTGATCGCTTCCAGCGCCCACTGCAGGCTCAAGCGGGCCCCGGCTTGGGCGGTGGCGCGTTTGCGGAGCCTCCCGGAGGTCGGGATGCCATCTGCCGCCCGGGCCAGGTCGAACAAGTGCGCCCGCTCGGTGTCATCGAGACGAAGGGCGCGGGCGACGGATTCGAGCACGGACGCGGACGCGCCCGCGATGGAACCGCGCTCGAGCTTCGCGTAGTACTCCACGCTGACGTCGGCGAGTAACGCGACTTCGCTGCGCCTCAGCCCGGCCACCCGACGATTCGACCCCGCGGCAATGCCGGCGTCTTCCGGTGTGAGTCGTGCGCGCCGCGACATCAGGAACTCTCGCACTTCAGCCCGGTTATCCATGGTTCAAGGGTAAATCGGCAGGGAGGAACGAGGGGTTCCCTCTCGGTACACCCCTCAACAGAGACTCCCCCGCGCACGGAAAGAAGGTTGGACTGGTTGGACCCGATGAACAGGAGAGCAAATTATGCGTGGTGTTGTCATGTACGGCGCCGTCGGACTCTCGGCGATCCTCGCCGCCAAGCAGCTCGGCGCCAAGGGTTCTATCCCACGGCCCGTGGGATAGACCTCCCGCCGCGTCCGATCTCCAAGCCCGATCCCCGGCATCACCGCCCCGCACGAAAGGAGCCACATGACAACCGTCCCCACACGAACACCTGCACCAGAAGTCAGGGCACAGCAAAAGCTGCCTTTGCTCGCCCTCGTCGTCCTGGCCGCAATGGGATTCATCCTCGTCGCTACCGAAACCATGCCAGCCGGCCTGCTCCCCGTCATCGCAGCAGGCCTCCACACAAGCGAAGGAACTGTCGGTCTGCTCGTCAGCGCCTACGCTCTCGGGACGGTCCTCGCCACCATTCCCGCGATCACCCTCACCCGCGGCATGCGACGAAAGCCTCTGCTGCTCGCGAGTATCGCCGGACTCGTGATGGCCAACACGCTCACCACGTTCTCTCCTGAGGCGACACTGTCTCTCGTCTCACGATTCCTCGCCGGCGCGTTCTCGGGAACCATTTGGGGAATGCTCGCTGCCTACGGCCGCCGCATCAGCCCGCCCCAAAACGCCGGGCTGTCCCTGGCCATCGTTTCCATGGGCGCTCCCCTCGGGTTCGCTTTCGGCACCCCCCTCGGCGCCTGGATCGGAAGGACCTTCGACTGGCGATGGTCCTTCGGCGCGCTCTCCGTCCTCGCACTCGTCGTCGGCGCACTGATCATCGCATTCGTCCCTGATGCCCCCGGGCAACCGGCCACGTTGCGGCTTCCCCTGGGGCGCGTGTTCCGGATCCCCGGAGTAGCCCTCATCCTCACCGTCATCGTCGTCTGGATGCTCGCCCACAGCACCATCTACACCTACATTGCCCCCTACCTCCGCGCCACAGAAACCGGCCTCTCCGCCGACCTCGTCCTACTGATCTACGGCATCGCATCGGTCATCGGCGTGGCCATCACCGGAGCGCTGCTGGACCGCTGCCCCCGGCCCCTCCTGCACCTGAGCGTCACCGCGTTCGTCGCATCCGGAGTCATCCTGCTCATCGGACACAGATCGGCCCTGGCCATCGTGATCGCCAGCGCCCTCTGGGGCGTCGCGTTCGGCGGCGCGTCAGCCCAGCTGCAGGGCCCGCTGACCACCGCAGGAGGCGAAAACGCCGACGTCGCCAACGCGTTCCTCCCGGTCGCCTTCAACATAGCAATCTTCGGCGCCGGCATCCTCGGCGCACTCCTCCTGACGCCATTCGACGGGCTGGCGCTACCGGTAGTCATGATCGCCCTCGGGATCGCAGCCCTCCTGCTCACCCTGTATGGCCGCCGGTCGGCATTCCTCCGCCGCCTCTGAGCAGATCCAGTTCCTGCAATGAGGGCAGGCACGGATGGGGGACTCTGCAAATAGCGCTCAAGCGGGCACCACAGGCCACGACGCACGCAACCTGCTTCCCAGCTGAGCCACCACAGTACGCAGCGATACGCGGCTCAAGACGACCGACTCAGCCCCTCAGCGGTCAGCCCGCGCCCTGGCCCTCGCGGGCCACCTCTTCCAGAATCCTGGCCGTCGGCGCTGCCGTCATCAGCTGCCCTATCACCTCGGGTTTGTCCCACACCTGGCTGCGCAACGTTTCCAGAAAGACGGTCGCGGCGTCCTTGGTGTCGAAGTCGAGGAGCACGGCCACGCTGTTCTGGTCCTCCGTGTCCCGGAACACCCGGATAGACCGGGCGCCCGAGGCGGCGCGGCCTGCGGGATCGGTGTCGAAGACTTTCTTCCATGCCTCGTAGTCCCGGACCGGATAGCTAATATGCAGGGTGAACATCGTCGTTCCTTTCCCTCGGGCTGTGTCAGGACCACGATAGGTCGTCCAGCGTCATCCCGGTAGGGCCGGAGGGCGGCCCTGCTCCCCTGCGGCGCGGCCTCGAAACCTTCGGCCCTCGCTAGACCAAACCCTTCGGGCCGGCCGTGGCAGGTCCGACCAGCCCGGTGTAAACGGGGCCGCGGGGCCACAGCGTGCTCCGCCGCGTCCTCGAGCCCAGACCTACGCCCTCGTTGATGGGCTGTGTTGCGGGAGGCGGCAGAGGTGGCGCAGCCGGAATGCGACCGCGAAGATCCAGGCCATAAACGTGACCAGAATGGCCCGTTGCACGAGACCTTTCCAGTCGAAGAGTCCGTTCCCGGGCTGCTGGCTGATCTTGAGCAGAACGATCCCGAGAGTAAGGACCACGCCGCTGAGAAGTGTCCACCCCGCCAGGGGGCGCCAGGCCGGGTCCCTGCGGAAGCGCCGGTAGAAAACGAAGCAACTGAACGGCGCGAACGTGAAGACGATGGCGCCGAAGATACCGTGCACCATGCCATGCGGACTGGTTTGGCCGAACATCGCCGACGGGTCGGTGACGAACGGCCCCGAGGCAATCAGGCTGACGCCGATCCCCTGCACAAGAAACGGCCCGGCCCGGGAAGCCGCGCCGGCGCTGAAACAAGCGGCCAGACCGCGGCCGAACATCAACACCAAGGCGCCCGTCAGCACGAAGTTGAGGACCTGGACCCACCCATAGGAGCCAAGAGACAGCTCGCTGACGAACATACCCGTCCAGGAGTAGCCGGGGTACAGCCACCCGTAGACGGTGAAGACGGATACAAACAGAACGGCGCCCGCCATGCCCGCCACGGCCCCCACCCGGACGCGCCGTCGGGCGGCCGCCGACAAGCCGGGGACAGGGCTCGGGATCACAAGGTGGAGCCTAGTACGATCCGAGGGTCATACGACACGGCACCGGGAAGCAATTTGGTGCGTACGCTGATGGTGACATGAGCGTTCACGGCTTCGGGTTCGCGCATAACTCTTGGCCGCGAAGATCGTCCAATACGGCCGCAGCCACCGCGGACCAGGCCACACCAACTTCCGAACTGGAGAATCTCTAGGCCTTCGCGGACGTCAGAACATAGTTCGGCCCGTTCCGTAAGCCCGCACGCACCCTGCCCACGCGGTAGATGATCGTCGATATTGAGCGGCCCGCTCACGGGTGGTTGCGTCGGCCGATCAGGACGAAGCGGCTTCGATGATCTTCTCATCGCCCTCGTTCACGGCCTTGACCACGGCGTCGTAGTCACCACTGTCGATGGCTTTGCTGACCTTCTTGGTGGCCTTGTCGACCGCCTCGTCGACGCGGTCGAGGTAGAGGTCGTCGACGACGGCAACGATCGCCGAGGAGCCCGGCGGCAGCCACTCCTCCGCGTCGACGCCGATGGACTTCTCCTCGTGACGCTTCGCGATGGCCCCCACACCTGCGCCGATCCCAGCACCGATCACGCCGGACAGCAGAAGCGGCGGAGCGAACAGTCCGACCACCAGCCCGCCGATGGCGCCGGCCTTGGTGCTGCCGGCGACCAGTCCGCCCCCATGCTCCTTGACCTCGGTCTTGCCCGAGGCGTCACGCGACAGAACGACCGCAGCCGCCACAGCCGCGTCGTCCATGCTCTTGATCGCCTTGAAATCGTCCGCCGCCGAGCCCGTGTCGGCGTACGACGAAACGAACAAGATGTAGTTGTGCTCTGCCATGGTGTGCCCTCCACTTGGTTCTGGCCGGCGTAGCGGCCACCCCGCTTCCTACTGGATGCTGTCTCCGGACGGTCTTAGACAGAACCGCCCCAGCTGCAAGAGGCCTGTCGCGCCCGGACCGGCGCCGTACGCACATCGGGCGTCGGGTAGGTCCAACTCTTGCCCCGGCAGGCTCGCACCGGCAGGGCCCTAAGTCACTGGTTCAGCGAAGAACCCTCTGGCAGGCAGCCGGGCCCCAATGCCTTGGCTCATGGTCGGACTTGAGGCCGGCGCAGGAATACCCGGCCCGGTTTTATCCGGCGAACCGGGCTGCCTGCCAGGTGGGCACCTGACCTGGCCGTGGCGCGCTTTTCAATGGAAGCGGTGTCCCGCAAAGCGCCGAACAGCATGTGCGGGGATCATCGGATGTCTCACTCACACAGCTGAGCGCTGCGGCGGCGCGGACGGCCTACTCGCCGAGCTCACTGGCTCCCGAAATGCCTCATTGACGCGTTGATCCTTCTAAATCTGTTCCACGGTGAGGTCAGGGGGCGCTGTGCCGCCGCGGGCCGTGCCGTGACCGCAGCGTTGTCTTGACGCGGCGCGGCCACAAGCGTATACAAGGGCCATCCCGGTGTCGTCGCGGGGGTTATGACCGTGGAACAAACTCGGGCGGCGCGGGGACCGTCATTATGAACCGTGGCGGAGCAGCGAAGTGAGGTGTGAGCGATGACCGGATTAGCCGCCCTCCGCTTCGTGGCGCTCGGCTCGGCAGGCTTCGTCGCCGCGGAAGCAGGGATTGCGGACGAATGGGCGTACTACTTCGGCGTCTTCGTGATTGTGCTGGCCCAGTGCGCCGGTGTACCGCTTCCCGCCGTGGCCGTACTGCTTGGGGCCTACGCCTCGGCGCGCCACGGAGATCTGAACCTTGCTGCCGTTATCGCGGTCGGCAGCCTGGGCGCCATGCTCGGCAGCACTATTGGCTACGTACTTGGGCGGGTGGGAGGCCGTCCGTTGATGCTGCGACTCGCACGGCGCTTCCACGCCGACGAGAATCGCATCGTCCAGCTGGAGTCGTTCTTCGATCGGCACGGCGGAACAGCCTTGTTCTTCGGCCGCTGGGTCATTGTCGTCCGGCTCTGGGGTGCCATTGCCGCAGGGGCTGCCAAGATGCCGTGGCCCAAGTTCCTGCTGTGGAACATCACGGGGTCCATTGCGTGGGTCGCGAGCCTCAGCGTTCTCGCCTATCTGGCCGGGGCGCTGGCCCATGCCATCGGTGACGCTCTCGACATCGGCGGCTGGGTGCTGGTCCCCATCGTCGTGCTTGGCCTGGTGATCGTCTGGCGCCGGCGCAGACGCCGGAAGCTCAAGTCAGCGCAAGCGTCAGGGGACGACGTGCCCGACGCCGAATGAAGCCGGGGCCTAGCTGCCCCGCGCGGGATCAACCTCGGCCCCTACGCTTGAACGTCCGCCCAGGTATTCCCGGTTAGGCGGCTGTTCCTGTCGCCGCATTCGCCGTGCGGTACGAGGATCCAAGTAGGCACTCGGGTTCCTCCGCGCAGGGTGGAAGGGGCAATGCCCACACTCTAAAGCAAAAACCCCTCTGACGAGGTGTGCTGTGCCCGAGGTGGGACTCGGACTGCATTTCCTCCCCTGCAAACACTGGACTCCCCCGGAAACACGCGGAATCCGGTCCGATCCAACTCCAGTGCGACCACGTCCGGAGCTCAAAGTGTGTACGTTGTACACACTTCCCCGCCCACAACCTGGATGAGATGGAATAAGGTCCTGATCTCTCTTCCTAGGAGACTTTGGCGTGCCATAGTCTGGGCACGCCAGCCTGCGGCCGAAGGTGAAAAAGGCGGAAAGCAGGACAGAAGACGCGTAGAAGGGACCAACCATGCTGCTCTGTGCAACCTGCGCCGTCGAACGCGACGAACCTACCCCGGGGGTCTGCCCGATTTGCGCCGATGAGCGGCAGTACGTGCCCGAGGACGGCCAAAAATGGCTCACGCTGGACGGCCTGGCGCAGGAGGGCCAGCAGACAGTGTTGAAGGAGAACGAGCCGGGACTGACCGGGATCACGACGGAGCCCAAAGTCGGGATCGGCCAGACCGCCCAGCTTGTGGTGACACACGAGGGTTCGCTGCTGTGGGATCCGGTCGGATATGTCGATGACAGCGCTGTGCAGGCAGTCCTCGAGCGGGGCCCGGTCCTGGCGATCGCCGCTAGCCATCCACACATGTTTGGTGTGCAGGTCGAATGGTCGCATCGGCTCGGTGGCGTCCCTGTACTTGTGGCCGACGCAGACCGGGGATGGCTGGGACGCGATGATCCGGTCATCGAATGCTGGTCCGGCAGTCAAGCTATCGCGGAAGGGTTGACACTGCACCAGACCGGCGGACACTTCCCGGGCAGCGCGGTGGTGAACTGGGCCGCAGGGGCTGGCGGCAGAGGAGTTCTGATGACCGGTGACAGCGTGTATCCGAATCCGGACCGTCGCTCCATCGCCTTCATGCGCAGCTACCCGAATCATTTGCCGCTATCCGGCGCGGTGGCGTTGCGGCTCGCCGCGCAGTTGGGAGAGCTCAAGTTCGACCGGATCTACGGCAACTTCAACAATGTAATCGCCTCCGGGGCAAAGGCCATTCTGCACGATTCAGCCCAACGGCACGCTGCTTGGGCGCGAGGAGACTTCGACCATATGACCTGAACCGCCGTCTGCACGAGGGCTTGGAGCGCCTGCCCCTGGCCGTCGTGGCGGTTGCGGACGGCTGAGATGTGCTGCCTCGGATCCTTTATTGGAAGTGCTTAAGGAAGCCGCCGACGATGTCTGTCCCGGTGATCTAGGAGGAGTCGTCGCTGGCCAGGAAACAGTGTGGTGGTGGCGATCTTCTCGGACTTGGCGGCCCGGCCGCCCCGCGGATCCATGAGCCGAAATACTCGTCTCGAACGGCGGCTTGGGTCCATCATGGGGAGAAGGCGTCAGCTCGGCGTTCCAGACGTGTTGGGGGTATGTCCATGAACCACAGGAATTCATTCGTGCTGCCGATCAGCTCGGTGCCAGCTGACCGCCGCTCGCTGTTGAAGGCAGTCGGCGTCGGAGCTGCGGGCATGGCAGGGATGCCGCTGCTGGCCGCCTGCACCGACCAAAGAGCCAGTCAATCTGGCGCCTCCGGCACGCCGTCGGCCTCGCTCCTGCCGGCACCGGAACCACAGGTCAAACCGCTCCTGGACCAACAGAAGGTCAATGACGCCGTTGCCAAGCTTGACGGGATAGTCCAGGGGGCCATGGGGAACACCGGAGTCCCCGGAATCGCGGTGGCAGTGGTCTACCGGGACCAGGTGCTGTACGCCAAGGGCTTCGGCGTGCGGGAGTCGGGCAAGCCCGAGACAGTCGACGCGGACACGGTCTTTCAACTGGCCTCGGTGTCCAAACCACTGGCTTCCACGGTGGCGGCCGTAGCCGTGGGCCGCAAGGCCATCTCCTGGACGGACCCGGTGATCATGCACAGTCCGGGGTTCGCCCTCAAAGACCCTTTCGTTACGGCAAACGCCACGATGGCGGACCTCTTGTCCCATCAAAGCGGCTTGCGGACGGGAGCGGGTGATCTGCTGGAAGACCTCGCGTTCGACCAGTCCTACATTCTCAGCCACCTCAACCAGCAACCGCTCGACACATTCAGGTCAAGCTACAACTACAGCAACTTCGGCTACACCTCCGGCGCCAAGGCCGCTGCCGATGCCATGAATATGCCATGGGCAGACCTCGCCGAAGACGTGTTGTTCAAGCCCCTTGGCATGACCTCCACCAGCTACCGCCATGCGGACTACCAAAAAGCGTCTAACAGGGCTCTCATCCATGTGCCCGCCGGCAACGAGACCTGGGTCGCCAAATACAGCCGGGACGCCGACGCCGAAGCACCCGCCGGCGGCGCCAGCTCCTCCGTGAATGACCTGGCCCGCTGGATCCGCCTGCAGCTCGCCAACGGCAGATTTGGAGGCAAGGACGTTGTAGACCCTGACGAGCTTGGCGTCACGCATGTCCCGCACGCAGTGTCGGGCCTTCCCGCGACACCGGCCGCCCGCACCCGCTTCTACGGCCTCGGCTGGAACGTCTCCTACGACGATTACGCCCGGCTCCAACTCGGGCACTCAGGAGCCTTCAACCTCGGTGCCGCGACCGCCGTCTCCATGCTGCCGGGCGAGCAGCTGGGCATCGTGGCCCTGACGAACGGCCGTCCGCAGGGCATTCCGGAAGCCATCTGCGCCGCATTCCTGGACACCGCCCAGAACGGCGCCGCGACAGTTGACTGGTTCGGATTCACCGCGGGCGTCTTCCAGAAGATCGACGAGGCGGACAAGCCAAAAGTCGACTACTCCCAGGCGCCCGCACAGGCCAAACCGGCGCGGGGCAGCGACTTCTACATAGGCAGCTATGCGAACCCCTACTACGGCCCGCTCACCGTCGCGGTGGAGAACGGCGGGTTGTTCATGGAGCTCGGCCCCGCTGGCAGCACCACCAGGTTCCCCCTCAACCACTTCGACGGCGATACCTTCAGCTTTGAATCCATCGGGGAGAACGCCAACGGCCTCGCAGGGGCAATCTTCGCCTCTGCCGCAGGTGCGGCGCCCGGTGCCGGCGGCACGGCGTCGAGCGTGAGGCTCGACTTCTACGATCCGACCGGACTGGGCACCTTCACCCGTGGCTGATTCCGGCCTCCGGGAACGTCTTCCGTAGGCTTCCAAGGCACACATTGCCCGGAGCCAAGGTACCCATGCCGATCAACAAACGCTCGCCCAAGGAGGACGAGTCTGCCGGGTTCAGGACTCTCGCAGACGTGGCGATCAACCGGATCCCGCAGCGGACCGGGATCTTTGCAGTGCCCGCCAGCCGGAATCGTGAACGCGGACAGATCCCAGGAGGGCGTGGTGTCTAGGTTCACCCGGCGGTCCCCGGCACACCGTTACTGATCCTGGATACGGTCACAGTGCTACGTGTTGAGGTCCCAGTGGACACGGATTGCCTCTGCAATCGGTCCGGCCGTGACTTCGACTCGCAGAGCAACGGGCGCGGTCCCTGTCTCTTCGATAACCGCGTCGTGGTAAACGCGGCCGCATGAGGGACACAGGGTGTAGATATCCTCGTCCTCAGGCCATGCAGCCAGCCCCGCGGGCACGGGAGTGTTTGCGTCGTTGTGAACGGGAATGCCTTGTGAGTTGGCCTGAATCAATCCCTGGTTGCTGACGGTATTGCCGCATACGCAGGTGATGGTGGTGACGTCATGATCGATGACCTCAGCGAATTCGGTGTCCATGATGAGCTCCCCGGTGTTGGAAGAAAGCGTTCTGTCGTAGATTGTGCCTGCGGACCCAGCTGCAGGGGTCGTGCCGCATCCTGCTTCAGCGGTTCAGGTTCCGCAGAACGTCCGGTAGGGGCCGAAGCTTTCCGGGGCGGCGTCGGCGTAGTGCTCGAGACCGGGCCGCTCGTCGAAGGGTGAGGCTACTGCGTCCATCAACCGTTCCAACGGTCCCGTATTCCCGCCGGTAGCGGCAGCCAGGGCCTCCTCCACCAGGTGGTTCCGCGGGATGTAGACGGGGTTGACCCGGTCCATGGCGTCTGCGTCCGGCGCGAAGGCACGCCAGCGCCTCGCCCAGGCGTCGAACCCTGCCGGGTTCAGAAGCTGGCCGCGTGCAGGTTCGGCCTGGCCGCGGGCGGCTTGGCCGAGATGCCGGAAAAACGTAGTGTAGTCCGCCCTTGACTCCTGAACCAGAGCCACCAGTTCGTCCACAAGAGGCGAGGTCACCTCATCGTCGAGCCCTTCACGGAACCCCAGCTTGGCCTTCATTCCTGCCGACCAGGCTTCACTGTACTGCCGGCGGAACCCCCTAAGTGCTTCCATCGCGAGCTCCACCGCCTGCTCCTGGTCATCGTGGAGCAGAGGCAGGAGAGACTCTGCGAGCCGGGCAAGGTTCCACTCCGCCACCACCGGCTGATTGCGGTAGGCATACCGTCCGGTCTCGTCGATCGAACTGTAGACGGCGGCGGGGTCGAAGCCTTCCATGAAGGCACACGGCCCGAAGTCGAGGGTTTCGCCCGAGATCGTCATGTTGTCGGTGTTCATGACCCCGTGAACGAACCCTACGAGCATCCACCGGGCCACCAGTGAAGCCTGGGCTGATATGACCGCCTGGAATAGTGCGAGATAACGGTTCTCGGCGTCCGCGGCGACCCGGTAATGACGGGTTAGTGCGTATTCGGCGAGGCGGCGAAGGAGTCCTACGTCGCCCGTGGCCCGGGCGTACTGGAAGCTCCCCACACGCAGGTGGCTGCTGGCAACCCGGGTAAGAACGGCGCCTGGCAGGAGCGTCTCGCGCTGCACCGAACGCCCCGTCGCGACGACGGCGAGGGATCGCGTGGTGGGGATGTTCAGCGCGTGCATTGACTCGCTCACGATGTATTCGCGCAGCATAGGACCGACCGCTGCCTGGCCGTCGCCGTTTCGCGCAAACGGCGTGCGTCCTGATCCCTTGAGATGGATGTCGCGGAGCTGCCCGTCCGCGTGCCCGATCTCGCCGAGCAGCAATGCGCGCCCGTCGCCGAGACGGGGTGCGTACCAGCCAAACTGGTGGCCGGCGTAGGCCTGTGCCACCGGGCTGGACTCCCCAGGGATGGCGTTGCCGATCAGCAGGCGCAGACCCTCAGGGCTCCTGAGAAAGGCCGGATCGAGACCTAGCTCGGTGGCAAGGTGCTCGTTGAGTACCAGAAGGTGCGGGTCGGGAGCCTCCTGCGCGCGCCACGGCATGGCCATCTCCTTGAACTCCCGGGCGAAGCGGCCATCAAATGTGACGGTTGAATGCGCGATGTCACTCATCTATTAAGGATACGGGCGACACTGTCAGCAATGTCGCCTGCCCGTATCCGCTCGCCGCCGCAAGGCGATCCACTGCAGCGCTCAAGGTCAGCTGCCGCAACACTGCCAATCGGTGTAGACAGCACGGCTGCCCTGGTTCTCATGAGTGCCGCGAACAGTCCTGACACACTACATGCGGACGTCCCGCCAGATTCTTCGAAAGGCATGTCACACAAACTGCATAGGCGCATGAACTCGTGTCAGCAGAAGTAGGCAACGCGAGGGTCGCGGATGAGCCACGGAATCACACGGACACCGGTGCGGACCCTGCACACCCCCTCTTGGCCGGACAAACGTCCGCCGCCCGCTCCCCCCAGCAGGCGGAGGGTCCACTAGCTGCTGTGGTTGAACCTCGATGCCACGCTACGAGCGCCCACCGACAATTAGAACGCACGCCAATTTAGACTGCACCCATGAACGAAACTCACAGAACCAACACAGACCCGGCTTTCGAAGCTGCCTACGAAGCCGCACAAAAGAGTCTCCGAGAGGGCGGCATCCCGATCGGTGCTGCCCTGGCCCGCGGCGGGGAAGTGATTGCCAGCGGCCACAACGAGCGTGTCCAGCATGGTGATCCAATCGCCCACGGCGAGATGTCTGCGCTGCGGGCTGCCGGACGCCAGAAGAGCTACCGGGACACGACCCTGTACACCACCCTGGCACCGTGTGCGATGTGTACCGGGACCATCATCCAGTTCAAGATTCCGCGCGTGGTGGTGGGCGAAGCCGAGACATTCCCCGGCGAATTCGAACTTCTCCGCGCACGCGGCGTCGAAGTAGTGGTGTTGAACGATGCCCGATGCGTCGAGATGATGCGCACCTTCCAAGACGAACACCCTGAACTATGGGCCGAGGACATCGCCGAGTAATCAGCAGCAGAAAGGAAGAACGGTGAAAGGGGTCGCGACCATGCCAAAGCCATCGTGTGCCGCGACATCATGCGCCTGTCACCTGGATTCGCCGCCCCCTGGCATTCTCCGCCATGGGCCTTCAGCCCGTGAACTCATTCGGCGCTGCCCGTCTTCGCGGCGTATGCAGTGGCTTGGGCCCGCACCTGGCGAATGTAGGAATCGGACTGGTTGTAGGAGTAGATGGCGTCCGTCCACCCTTGCGCGGTTGTGAGGTCACGTCCGTGGGCGCACAGATAGGTCGCCGCGCTGAGGGCGGCGTCGTCAATATTGAACGGGTCGACTTTTCCGTCCCCGTTCCCGTCCCGCCCTACAAGATGCCAGGTGGAGGGAATGAACTGCATGGGTCCGACGGCGTGGTCCCAGCGGGCGTCGCCGTCCAGGGCGCCCGCATCCGTGTCGGCGATGGCGGCGAATCCGGCGCCATTGAGGCTCGGGCCCACAATTGGGCCGCTCGCCTGCCCTGCGGTATTAAGGCTGCCGCCGCCGTAGGTTCCGTGCGCGGATTCGACGAAGCCGACAGCTGCCACGGTGTTCCAACCGATCCCGCACATCGGAGCGGAATCGTTGGCCGTGGCTGCCGCAGCAACGTAGGCCCGGAGCGCGCGGGCAGGGATCCCGGTCTGCGCGGCAGCCCGGATGAGCCACTGGGCATCCGGGCTCCGGGTTACGTTCACGGCGGTGGTGATGCCGGTGGAGAACACTTCGAGTTTCGCCCCCGCGCGCGGCGGTGGAGAGAGGGCGCCGCGGACGTCTGCGCCGGGCTGCCGAGTTGCCCAGAACGAGAACGCGGTGATGACGCAAACCGCGAACAGGCTGAAAACCATAAGGCGTTTTAGACGGAGCACGGACTAATCAAACCATCCAAGCTCCGTGACTGGTTGACGAAACGGTTCTCATCGGAGCAAGGAGGCCGTCGGGTCGGTCGCGGGTGCTTTGGCCGGCCACGCGGACCTGGCACCGAACGCTCCATAGGCACCACGGCGTCCCACCGTTCCGCCACGTCGGCCATTCCCCGGCGGCATTCGCACATTGCTTTCCACCGCAGCTTCTGGGAAGCGTCGGAGAATGCTTTGCTGCTTCGCCTGTGGCCGGTCACTGAAGCGCACTTGACGATTGCCCTGGCCCAGGACAAGGCCACGCGCGCGGATCCGGTCCGCACACATGAAGTGCATGCACAACTCGTCGCCACCTTGCGGACCGACGATATGGCGGCCATGGAAGCGGCCTTCACGACGCACACCATGGACAGCGCCGAGGAACTGATTGCGCTGCTGAGCGGAGACCGCAAAACAGTATGAGGATATTGGTCATCGGAGCGAGCGGGCTTCCGGGAACGGCCGCTGCCAGCGCGCTGGAAGGGCGCCACGAGGTTCTCCGGGCCTCCCGGTCCGGAGAAGTCGAGGTGGATCTGGCAAGTTCAGCGTCCATCGCGGTTATGTTCGACCGCGTCGGCAAGGCGGACGCCGTCGTAGCATGCACGGGGATCCTCGAATCGTTTGTGATGGCCACGGCTGCCGAGCTTCCCCGCGGCCTGCGCATCAACGCCGTCAGCCCGTCGGTCCTGGAAGAAGCAACCGGCTACCTCAGCTACTCCCCCGGTTTCGCACGGTTCCCGGCAGACGAAGCAGGCCAGGCCTACGTCAAGTCCGTTGATGGAGTCCAGAGGGGCCGCGTATTTTCGCTCGGCCAAGCGCACCGCGGCTCTTCGCAACTGACCGTCCCGGCCCGGAAGCAACCGCAACGCCGGCCGGTCGCCACTTAAGGCGACCGGCGGGCGTTGCACTTTCTCGGTTTGTGGGACTAGTTCACTGCGGAGAGTGCTTCGTCGTAGATGTCCAGGGCCCTCCGGACTTCCTCGGGTGTGACGACTGCCGGCGGGACGACGTGGATGCGGTTGTCGGCGATGAAGGGCAAGAGCCCGCGGTTCAGGAGTTCAGCTTTGATGCGCCCCATGAAGGCGGGGGTGACGGGCTGGCGGGTCTGCTGGTCCTGGACGAGCTCGAGGGCCCAGAAGACGCCGCGTCCGCGGACTTCTCCGATGACCGGATGGCGGGCGGCGAGGGCGGCCAGGCCTGGCGTGAGGTGGTCGCGGCCGATGTGTGCGGCGTTTTCCACGATGTTGTCCTCTTCGAAGGCGTCGATGGAGGCGACGATGGAGGCGGCCGCGAGGGGGTGGCCGGAGTAGGTCAGTCCTCCGGGGAACACCCGCTCATCGAACGTGGCAGATATGTCTTCGGAGATGATGACACCGCCGACGGGGACGTAGCCTGAGTTGACGCCCTTGGCGAAGGTGATCAGGTCCGGCTTGACGTTGTAGGCGTCCAGGGCGAACCAGTCGCCGGTGCGGCCGAACCCTGCCATCACTTCGTCGAGGATCAGCATGATGCCGTGCTGGTCGCAGAGGGCGCGGACGCCTTCCAGGTACCCGGGCGGCGGGAGCAGGATGCCGGCGGTGCCGGGAACGGTTTCCAGGAGCACTGCCGCCACGGACTGCGGTCCCTCGAGTTCAATCGTCCGGCGCAGGTGCTGCAGCGCGCGCTCGGACTCCTGTTGCGGCGTCTCCGCCCAGAACTCAGAGCGGTACAGGTAGGGTCCGAAGACGTGGACGTGGCCGCGGGAGTATTCGTTGGGGATCCTCCGCCAGTCGCCGGTGGCCACGATGGCCGCTCCCGTGTTGCCGTGGTAGGACCGGTACCGGGAGATCACCTTGTCCCGTCCGGTGTGCAGGCGTGCCATGCGGATGGCGTTCTCGTTGGCGTCGGCGCCGCCGTTGGTGAAGAAGATCTTGTTCATGCCTGCCGGTGCGTGGGCCAGGATCCGCTCAGCGGCCAGCCCGCGGGTGTGGTTGGCGTGGGCCGGGGCAACGGTGACCAGGGCGTCGGCCTGCTCCTTGATCGCCTCGATCACGCGGGGGTGCTGGTGCCCGATGTTCGTGTTGACCAGCTGGCTGGAGAAATCCAGGTAGGTCCGGCCGTCATGGTCCCAGACAGTGCTCCCCGAACCGCCGGCAATGACCATCGGATTCAGGGCTTTTTGTGCCGACCACGAGTGGAAGACATTCGCCCGGTCCAGGGCGATCACGTCCGAGTTGGTGATAGGTGCGGCTAGAGCGGTCCGGCTGTGGGCCATGATGGTTCCTCTCGGGGACGGTGTAGTGCGTTCCCCTTCATAGTCCGCCGCAACATCCAGTCATGTCCTTGTACATTTTTATACTCGTGGCTATGAGTTTCGACGATCCGGCAGGGGTGGCCTAAGTGCTGCCCACCATTACCGCCCTGCTGCACACCCGGGCCCTGAATCTGCGGCTCGTGGTCCCCGACCCGGCCAGTCCGGCATTGGACGCGCCTGTGTCCTGGGTGCACAGTTCGGATCTGGATGACCCGACGCCGTTTCTAGACCCGGGACAGTTGCTGCTGACCGACGGGACGCAGTTCCCGTTCAGCGAAGCGGCCGCCGACGCATACGGCAGCTACGTCAGGCGCCTGGTGGACCACGGAATCTGTGGCCTGGGCTTTGCCACCCAGGTGATCCATGGAGTGCTTCCGGAAGGACTGGTAGCGGCCTGCCGCGAGCAGGGCCTGCCTCTGCTGGAGGTGCCGGACCGCACGCCGTTCATTGCCGTTATCCGCACCGTGGCGGACTGGCTGGCCAAGGAGCAGAACGCCAGGTCCGAGTGGTCACTCCAGGCGCAGCGGGCCATCGCCCGGGCGGCCCTGCGCCCGGACGGGCTGCGGTCGATACTTGCCGAGCTGGAGCGGCAGCTTCATTGCTGGGTTGCCCTGTTTGATGCAGCGGGAAACCACCTCCTGATGCCCAACAGCCGCCCGGTGCCGTCGGATCTGATGCCGGCGGTCCGGGAAGCCGTACTGCGCGCACTGGAGCAGGGCAACAGGTCCGTGGCCCAGCTGACGGTGGAAGACCAGCAGGTCACCCTGCAGACCCTCGGCCGGCGGCACAGTCTCAGGGGGGTCCTGGCCCTGGGCGCCATCGAGCCGCTGGATCCGGCCCGCACAGACATCATCAACAGTGTGATCGCCTTGGCCAGCCTCGCGCTGGAGCAGGCGCGGACACTGGACACGGCGCGCAGGCACCTGCGCTCGGGCGTGTTTGAGCAGATGCTCTCCGGAAACACCGAGGTGGCCGCGCGGACGGCACGGCAGGTGTGGGGAAAGCTGCCCGGCGAACCGGTCATCGTGACGGTGGCCCAGCCGCCGCGGCAGGGACAAAACCTGCTCGAGGCCCTCGAACTGCTTTCCGATGACCACCGCGGCGCGGTCTTCTACGCACAGCGGGGCGAAAAGGTCGTCGTGCTTGCCAATCCGGTGCACCAACAGAAGGTGGAGGCGGTCCTGGGAAGATATGGCGCCAGGGCCGGGACGTCGGCAGAGACTGCCTTTGATGGCCTGCTGCGGGGCGTGAAGGAAGGCGAGAAGGCCCTGGCCAGGGCGACCGAGTTGTCACGGGCGGTGGTCACCTTCGCGGATATTGCCGGTGGCGGCATGCTTGGGCTGCTCCCGCGGGAGGAAGCTGAATCGGTGGCACGCCGGCTCGTGGATCCACTGGTGAAGCACGACGACGTGGAACAGTCACAGCTGCTGCCGACAGTTGCTGCGTGGCTGGCCAATAACTGTGTCTGGGACCGTACCGCGCGCCAGTTGGGCGTGCACCGGCACACGTTGCGGAACAGGGTTGCGGCTGCGGGCAGCATCCTGGGTCTGAACCTGGACGGGCTGCGGGACCGGCTGGAACTGTTCACGGCGCTCCAGTTCCTGGAGATAGACGAGGGGCACCCGGAGCGCTGAACGCGCCGCGTGCCCCTCAGTCGGTGACGCCGGGACTCAGTTCTGGGGGAAGCCCAGGTTGATTCCGCCGTGGCTGGGGTCGAGCCAGCGGGACGTGATCGCTTTTTCCTGGGTGAAGAACTGGAAGCCCTGGATGCCGTAGGCTTTGGCGCTTCCAAAGATGGAGGCCTTGAACCCTCCGAAGGAGTAGTAGGCCACCGGGACGGGGATGGGCACGTTAATGCCCACCATGCCCACCTGGACTTCATTCTGGAAGCGGCGGGCCGCGCCGCCGTCGTTGGTGAAGATAGCTGTTCCGTTGCCGAATGCGCCGGAGTTGATCAGTTCCAGGCCCTCTTCGTAGGAGCTGACGCGGACCACGGACAGGACCGGCCCGAAGATCTCCTCCTGGTAGACGCGCGAGGTCACCGGCACGTCGTCGATCAGCGTCGGGCCGAGCCAGAAGCCGTTCTCGTCGCCGTCGACCTTGATGTTCCGGCCGTCCACCACGACTTTGGCGCCGTCGGTCTCGGCAAGGTCTATGTAGGAGGCGACCTTGTCCCGGTGCTGCCGGGTGACCAGGGGGCCCATGTCGCAGTTCCTGCGTCCGTCACCGATCTTGAGCGCGGCCATGCGGGAGGTGATCTTTTCGATCAGCTGGTCCGCCACCGGTTCCACGGCGACAATCACGCTGATGGCCATGCACCGCTCCCCCGCCGAGCCGAATCCTGCGTTGATGGCCGCGTCGGCGGTGAGCTCGAGATCGGCATCCGGGAGAACGAGCATGTGGTTCTTCGCGCCGCCCAAGGCTTGGACGCGCTTTCCGTGGCGGGCCGCGGATTCGTGGATGTACCGGGCGATGGGGGTGGAACCGACGAAGGAGATCGCCTTGACGTCCGGGTGCTCCAGCAGTCCGTCCACGGCTTCCTTATCGCCGTGCAGGACGTTGAAGACACCCTCCGGAAGGCCGGCTTCGGTGAAGAGCGCAGCGAGCCAGTTGGCAGCGGACGGGTCTTTCTCGCTGGGCTTCAGGACAACAGTGTTGCCTGCCGCGATAGCGATGGGGAAGAACCAGAGCGGCACCATGGCCGGGAAGTTGAACGGGCTGATGATGCCCACGACGCCCAGCGGTGACTTGGTGGAGTAGACATCTACGCCGCTGGAGACGTTCTCGGAGTGCTCGCCCTTGATCAGGTGCGGGAAGCCGGTGGCCAGCTCGACGACTTCCAGGCCGCGGGTGATTTCGCCGAGGGCGTCGGAAACCACTTTGCCGTGCTCCGAGGTGATGATCCCGGCCAGTTCGCCCTTTCGCTCATTGAGCAGCTCCCGGAACCGGAAGATGATCTGCTGGCGCCTGGTGATGGACAGGTCCCGCCATGCGGGGAATGCCTTGTGGGCCGAGGAGATTGCCGCCTCGATGTCCGCGGCGGAGCCGAGCCCGACCAGCTTTGACTCCTTGCCGAGGGCAGGATCAAACACCGGGGCCGTACGGTCGCCCGACGAGGGCATCTCCTGTCCGCCGACAAAGTGCGGGACAACCTGCAGTTCGTTGATATCAGACACAGTCTTCTCTTTCTACGGTGCGGAGGCGATGGAAATCATCTGTTGCCACCGTAAGCGCCCGCCCGCGCAGGAAGTGCTATACAAATGTCCATCACGGAGAACACCGCTTACCAAAGGTCCAAGCACCGACCGGTCCGCCACCGCCTCAGCGTAGGGCCCGGTTCTCCGAGGGATCGAATCAGGCGCCCTATGCGAATGGACGTAGTCGTATCCGATCCCCGCGTCCCTAGACCTGCTCTGAACGGCCGTGGGCGCGCCAGCCGCCGCCGTCGAGGATGCGCCAGTTCACGTTCGGCACTCGTGCGCCTGTCGTGGTCCCAGACCGGTCCTCGCTGTTCCGCAAACGCTAGGTGGAGTCTTATTGGCGGGACCGAACCCGCACCTGGTTGGCGAACGCCGCTGAGCGAGCTGGTGGTGAACGGTGCAGCCCCGCCAACCCCATTGGCAGGGCGCGAACGGCACCTCCAACAAATTCCGGCCCGATCACCCGCATTGGCATTAGATGCATCCCTGGACGGGGCGCTGGATGCATGGAAGCCCGTGGCCGCGACTGAAGGGGCCTTCGTCTCCTTCACCAGAGATGGGACGATGTTCGACTGCTTGTGTCGGCGACCCGATCCGGCCGCTATTGGCCGGGATGGGAGAAGGTGAGGCTTGCGATGTGGTCGAGGAGCGTGTCGCGGTCGAGGCCCAGAAGGGCCGAGGCGAGACTGGCGACCAGATCAAGCACGTCCTCGCTGCTGGCGGTGCCGGCCAGTACATCCATGACCAGGCCGTCTTCCTGGGCCACCAAAGTCCGCGCAATCTTCGCAGGTTGCAGGACCGGAAAGAACTCACCGGCCTGCATCCCGTCGGCAATGATTCGTTCATACGTCGCTTGCTGGGTACGGGTGAGTTCCGCTTGGATCCGTCGGTGTTCCAGGTCCCGGAGCGAATGGGTCCAGTATTCGTAGAGTATCCGGGACGCGTCGTCGTCCAGTCCCGCAGTGGTGCCTGCGCTGATGACGGCGGCGAGCCTGACGGTGGGACTCATGGCGGGGTCCGCTGCCTCCGCCAGTCGCGCGAGGAACCGGTCGGATGAGGCCTGGACGGCCGCCGCGGTGATCTCCGCAAGGCTTCCGTAGTAGTACAGGACCGCGTTGGCGGCCATGCCCGCCTCCGCCGCAATCGCCCGCAGTGTCGCAGCCTCCGCGCCGTCCCGGGCCGCAACGGCCTGTGCTGCTGCCGCAATCTCCCTGCGGCGCACTTCCCTCTTGCTGAGATCTGCCATTGCCATTCCTCCCCCTGGCCCAATGCCTATTGACAACGAGTCTAGACCGGTATTGAATGGCATTCAAATTTGAATGTGATTCAAATAACTTTGATTCGATAAGGAGTCTCCGTGTCACATCCCCTTCCACCCCCCGCCGCTCCGCCCGCCACCCCTCCGGCAGCCACCCTTCCGGCCGCCGCTGCGACCAAGGGACTGAAGGCCGGCTCGATTGGCATCGGCCCCACCGTGGCGCTGGGTCTAGCCGCCGTGGCCCCCGCGTACAGCCTGGCCGTCACCCTGGGCTTCGTTGTCCTGGCGGTCGGGTCGAGCACTCCCGCCGCATTCCTTCTGGGCTTCGTGCCTATCCTTTTCACGGCCTTCGCATTCCGGGACCTCAATCGGGAAATGCCTGACTGCGGCGGGGTTTTCGTGTGGATCTCACGGGTCTTCGGCCCGTGGTCGGGCTGGTTCTTCGGAGGCTGGGTCCCCCAGATTGCCACCTTCATCTCCAGCGCGGCCCTGGCACAGGTTGCCACGACGTATCTTCTGACCTTTCTGGGGCTTGGCTGGGCCGCCTCGCAACCGGTCATCGTCGCGGCCATCGCGTGCGGGCTGATCGCCATGAGCGGCGTCGTGGCGGCGCGGGGAATCGAACTCTCCGCTTGGCTTCAATACGCGCTCATTGCCTTGCAACTGCTTGCCCTGGGCGGTTTCTGCATTGGCGCCTTTACCGCCATGGCCGCCGGCACCGCGGCGGCGGGCGCCGAGCGGCCACGGCTGGACTGGTTCAACCCCTTTGCCTCCGGAGATCTCTCCGGCCTGGTCCACGGCGTCATCCTGTGCCTGTTCATCTACTGGGGCTGGGACGCGCTGATAGCGGTCAATGAGGAAACAACCGACCGCAAGGGAACACCCGGGCGGGCCGTGGTCATCACGACGGTGATCCTGCTGTTCTTCTACGTCGTGACCGCGACGGCAGCCGTCGGATTTGCCGGAACCGCCGGCATCACGGATCCCGCAACCGTCTCGGACGTCCTGTCCGTGCTCGGCCCCCAAGCCACCGGCGGCCTCTTCGGGCAGGTCATCATCCTCGCCGTGGGCACCTCGGCATTGGCGGCGCTGATGACCGTCGCGATCAGCAACCCCCGGTCCTGGCTCAGCATGGGCACGTACGGCGCACTGCCCGCCGCCACCACGAAGATGCATCCCTCCAGGGGGACACCCACCACGTCAATCATCTGGTGGGCGCTCCTCAGCATTGCCGTAACGGTCGTCCTGACAGCGATCAGCGCCGACTTCATCGGCCTGGCCATTCTCTCCGTCGGCCTGATGATCGCCGCCTACTACGCCGCGACGGCGCTGGCCTGCGTGGTGTACTTCGCTCCCCAGATGCGCACCTCCGCCTCCGCCCTTGTGGTCAAGGGCATCCTCCCGGGCATGGGCGCCCTCCTGATGACTGGAGCCTTTGCGTACACCGCCGTCGACATGCTGTCCCCCGACTACGCCGGTCTCTCCTGGCTCGGCATCGGAAGCGTGTTCTGGATCGGCATCGGCGCCCTCGCCCTCGGCGTCCTGGTCATCGCCATCATCCGGCCCGGTCTCCGGCCGTACTTTGCCGGACAAACCATCCCCCGCGGAACCTTCTCCACCCGACACGAACTGCCATCCATCCTGAGCAGCGAAACCGAGGCATAAATGCGCGTCCTGTCCATTGCAGCAATCCAGACCAAACCCGTACCCTACGACGTCGAAGCAACCTGGCAACGCTTCGCCGCCCAGGCCGAAACGGCCAAGGACCTTGGCCCCGAGGTCGACATCATCGTCGCCCCCGAACTTCTGCTCGCAGCGCCCGGAGAATTCCTGGTCCCGGACCCTGAGGCCGAAACCCGGTCCGCCGGGCCCATCCCCAGCGCGCTCACCGACCGGATCGCGGACCTGGCCCGCCGTCTGGGGGTCTGGCTCGTGCCCGGATCCCTGCTGGAAACCGACGGCGGGAACACCTACAACACGGCAATCGCCGTTTCCCCCGACGGCGAGATCGTGGCCCGGTACCGGAAGCTCTTTCCCTGGCGCCCCTTCGAAACAACGACGCCGGGCGACTCGTTCGTGACCTTCGACATCCCCGGCCGGGGACGCGTAGGCCTCGCCATCTGCTTCGATGGAAGCTTTCCCGAGGTCGCCCGGCAACTGGCATGGCTCGGAGCCGAGGTCATCATCCAGCCCACCCTCACCACAACCCGGGACAGGGCGATGGAAATCGTGATGTCACAGGCCAACGCCTTCGCAAACCAGATCTACGTCGTGAACGTCAACGGCGCCGACCCGTCAGCCGTCGGGGAGAGCGTGATTGTGGACCCGGAGGGCACCATCATGCAGCAGGCCAGAGGAGGCGAGGAAATCCTCTTCGGCGTCCTGGACCTCGACCGGGTCACACAGGTCCGCCGCTACGGAACCCACGGCATCAATCGGCCATGGGCTCAGCTCCACGACCAGGAAGGAATCCTGCGCTACCCGATGTACGGCGGCGCACATTTCCAGCCCCCGGCGTGGAGCACCCCGGACCCGGACGGTTCACGCGTGAACCAGCTCAGCCCCTCAACGGCCTGACCGCTTTTCCACGGCCGCGCCCCACCACCACAACGAGTGCGTACCTCCGGTCCCGGAGGTACGCACTCGTTGCCAGAAACGACCATCGCCGGCACGATCTCATCCGCACCCGCCAGCTGTCGGTCGCTGTGAAGCGGTGTGACCCTTGCCGCCAACGTTCTAGGCGCGTGCGCAACATTCAAGATCAGGGGAAGTCTGATGCCCAATAACCTCAAATCCGCGGACACTGTCATCGTTAATGCCAGGGTGCACACCCTCGATGCACGACAACCATCTGTTAGCACAATCGCCATCGCGAACGGCAGGATCCTCGCCTCTGGCGGCAACCACCTTCTTGGTGAGCACCGGGGTCCACGAACACGAGTGCACGATGCCAAGGGCCAAACCATCACGCCGGGACTCATCGACGGGCACATCCACCCCATCCAGGGTTCGGAAATCACGGTCGGTGTCGATTTCGGCCCAGTGTCAACGTTTGCCGGTTTCCTCGCCGTCCTGCGCACCGAAGCACTTCGAGTGCTTTCGGAGGATTCGAAGGGGTGGGTCCGCGGATGGAACCTTGATTACGGCGTCTTTGAAGGCAGACGAATATCCGCTGACCTGATTGAGGAGTCGGTCTACGGCCTCCCGACGTACATTCTGCTCTTTGACCTTCACACCGCACTGGCGAGCAAAGAAGCTCTGGGACTGAGTGGCATCACGGGAGGTCGCCGGTTTTGCGACAATTCAGAGATAGTTGTTGACGACGCCGGGAACCCCACAGGGGAACTGCGGGAAGCCACCGCCTACGACTTGGTTGGAGCCGTCGCGCCGGCTCTTTCTGCAGCGCAGGCCGTTGAGAGGGCACGGGAGCTGATCTCCTGCTTGTCGAGAACCGGCATTACCTCAGGAACGATCATGGATGGTGACCTTGCTTCGCTCGATTTCATCGACGAGATCGATAGCACCGGATCGGGGCTGCCGGTCAGGCTGGTTTCCGCACTCGAGCATCGGCCCGGCCTGACTGCTGAAGAAGCCCGGCCCTACGTCCTGTCAAGGGATCGACGGGGTCGCCGTTGGCGCGGCGGGCTCGTAAAACTCTTCCTGGATGGTGTTATCGATACGGGAACCGGCTGGCTCTATGAACCGGACACGTTGGGCGGCGGACTGAGATCATTCTGGCCCGATCCGGCTGAGTATGCGGCAACCGTCAAACAATATGGCGACGCAGGATTTCAGATCGCGACGCACGCTATCGGTGATCGTGCCATTGGTGCTGCGATCGACGCATACGTCTCGGCCGGCGTGCGGTCCCGGCGGGGAGCCCCGCACCGGATTGAGCATCTGGAGTGCCTTGCGGACAGGGACCTCGCACGCCTGTCCACGGCAGGAATCACCGCATCGATGCAGCCCCTGCACATGCAATGGCGAAAGCCGGACGGATCCGACTCATGGTCCAGCCGCCTGGGGACCGAGCGATCGAAACGGGCCTGGAGGATCCGTGACGTCATAGATTCAGGTGCTCCCGTCGCGTTGGGCTCGGATTGGCCGGTGGCTCAATACGACGCACGCATCGGCATGGCATGGGCCCGCCTGCGTCGCATCCCGGGCCAGACTGATGCGCCTGTCTTTGAGTCTTCACAAAGGTTGACGGCGCTCGAAGCGCTCAAGGGCTTCTCGGTCTGGGCCGCCGAGGCCCAAGGAGACTATGACCAGGGAACCATCCGGCCCGGGAACAAGGCCGATCTCGCGATATGGGCCGATGATCCCCTTCTGGTTTCCGCCGACGACCTTATTGACCTCCCGATCGAATCGACCTGGGTGGATGGAGAAAGTGTCTTCAGCCGCCAAGAATAGGCCGACGCCACCGCCCTATGGTGCCGCCAACAACCACAGACGGACTCTCTTTCCGCGCTCCATCCCAGCCCGACACCCACAGGCGTTCACCCCTGACCTGACAGGACGCGCTGCAAACCAATCCCTAACCTGCGCGGTTCCCACGCTGTCTCATCACAGTCGACCCAAACTGCTGAATCGAGCCGGATGGGGGCGATTGGCTGCTGTGGTTCTGGTGGTTTGCTTGCTGGTGATGGGCCGCTCACAGAGTGCGCCAAGGCAGCGATCGTGTGGGAAATTACTTTGTTCGACAACACCGGTTGGCGAGCGGATACTGAAGAACCATGAAGCCTACCCAATGCGGGTTGCGCATCCAGCTTCTCGGCTCGTTCATCGTGTACGTCAACGGGAACGCCGTCGAGAACAGCCACTGGCGGCTGCAGAAGGCAAAGGCCGTAGTGGCGATGCTGGCGTTGGCGCGTGGTCAGCGTGGCCGTCGCGAGCAGGTACTGGACCACCTGTGGCCTGACATGGAGCCGGTGGCCGCCGCACGGAATCTGCATCAGACCCTGTACGTCGCTCGCCGTACGCTCGCTGGAGCAGGCCGCGACGGGCTGCTCGCCATCCGCGGTGAAGTGGTCGTGCTGGATGACACGGGCCCGGTCGATGTCGATGTCCTGCAGTTCGAGCGTTCGGCCGTGGCAGCGTTGGCTGCCGGTGTCGAGGCAAGCCTGCGCGATGCGGCCGACTTGTACAGTGGTGATCTTCTGCCGGATCTGCCGGATGCGGATTGGCTGACGACACGCCGCGATGAGCTCCGGGAAATCCATCGCGAGGTACTGGTGAAACTGGCGTCCACGGTCGCGCAGCGCGCACCGGAGGAAGCGTTGGTCATCCTCACCCATGCCCTCGAATCCGATCCCCTCCACGAGGGAGCCGTGCGCGCGCAGATGGTGGTGCTGGCTGGAATGGGCCGGCGGTCGGAAGCATTGGCACGATATGAGCGGCTGGTCGACGAACTCCTCGACGCATTCGGGACCGACCCGGACACCCGGACAATGGGACTGTTTCGCGAGTTGTTGACCGGCTCGCCGCCCGAGGAGCGCCTCCACCAGCCCGCCGGCGTGAACGGCGAAGACGATGCCATCGGTTATCTGCCATCCCCGTTGACAAGCTTCATCGGGCGCGAGCGTGAGCTCGTTGACGTCGAGCGGCTGATGGGCCATGCTCGCCTGCTCACCCTCACCGGGGCAGGCGGCAGCGGCAAGACCAGGCTGGCCTTGGAGGCCGCGAAGACAGTTCGTCCTGAGTACGTGGACGGAGTCTGGTTCGTCGACCTCGCGGCCGTTGGGGAATCGCTGCTGGTGGCCGATGCCGTAGCCGAGGTCCTCGGGTTGGATTCCGGCGCGGCACCAAGCCGCGTGCAAGCGCTGGTCGACCAACTGCGGCGACGCTCGCTGCTCCTCGTGCTGGACAACTGCGAACACCTGCTCGCGGCCTGTGCGCAACTCGTCGTCATGCTACTTGACGGATGCCCTGGGGTTAAAGTGCTGGCCACCAGCCGGGAGCCACTCCATGCCGACGGGGAGTACACCTACCGGGTGCCGTCATTGCCCCTGCCCTCGGCCCTGCGGACCGACGCTCTCGACCTGGCCGTGCTGGGCCGTCTGCCCTCTGTCCGGCTTTTCGTTGAGCGGGCAGCGCAGGTCCGCCCGGGTTTCGCGCTCGATGCCGACAATGCGCAGGGGGTGACAGAGTTGTGCCGACGGCTCGACGGGATGCCGCTGGCCCTGGAATTGGCCGCGGCCAGAACCGCCGTACTCGAACCCGCCGAGATCGTCCAGAGATTGGGCGATGCTTTGTCCATGCTCGGCGGGGGAACCAGCGGCGTCACACGGCACCAGACGCTGCGTGGCACCTTGGAATGGAGCCACGAACTGCTCACCAAACCGGAGCAGGTTCTGCTGCGCCGGCTGTCTGTGTTCGCGGGTGGTTTCACCCTCGACGCTGTGGTATCGGTCTGCGCTGACGCGCCCCTCCAGCAAATCGAACTGCTCGACCTGTTGGCCAAGTTGGTGGACAAGTCTTTGGTGGTCGCGGAAAGGAGGGGCGCCGGGACCCGATACCGGCAATTGGAGACGGTCCGCCAGTTTGGCCACGAGAATCTCGATCATGCAGGTGAGGCCGCTCAACTGGCGGCTGCGCATTGCGCCTACTTCCTTGCCGTCGCCGAATCCCACAATCCCGAACGGGCCACCGGGGTGGTCATCGAACAGCCGAAGGTGCTCGACCGCGAGCACGACAACCTGCGCGCTGCGTTGCGCTGGTCGTGCGCCCACGAGCCCGAGACCGCGCTCCGGCTCGCCGCCAGCCTGTGGCGGTTCTGGTTCGTCCGCGGTCACGCGGTCGAGGGAGCACGGTGGGTCGAGCGTGCCTTGGCGGTGGCTCCCGACTCGACCCGGCCTCGGGCGGCCGCTCTGATCGGCCTGACCGGGCTGGACAGCCGGCAGGGCCGCAGCGATCGGCATCGGGCGCTCGGCGCGGAGGCCCTGGCAATTATGCGGGAGATCGGCAACCCCGACGAGGTGGCGATGGCCCGGCTCATTGAGACCTCGCTCGCCTGGAGCACTTTCGACTTGGACGAGGCCGAACAGCTGGCAGCCGACGTCCACACCGAGGCAGTCGAGGGTGGCAGACCCGAACATGCCGCTGCCAGCAGTTGGCTGCTCGGCCAGTGCGCGTTGTCCCGGGAGGACGGACCACTCGCCGCCCGTCACCTAAACACCTGCATGAGCGAACTCGCACAGTCTGAGACCAGCACTCCACCCTTCCTGCCGGTGATCACGCCCAGCCTGCAACTGGTCCCGATCGCCGGACGGTTGGTCCCCTGCGTCGAGGAGACCCTGCTGTTGGGCCGGCGGGTTGGCGTCATCCAAGCCAAAGGCTACGTGCTGTCCGCGATCGGCTACGCGGCCAGGCTTTCGATGGACACGCAGTCTGCGATATCCGTCATCACGGATGCAGCCGAACATTTCGCCGAGTTAGGAGATGACCTGGCTAGGGCGCAAACACTTCACCAACTTGGCTGCATTCTGCGCGACTGTGGCGACCACGGCGCGGCCGATGAGACCCTGTCCTTGGCGCGGGAGCTTCGGCTCGGCCTGGGCGACCGACGCGGCGAGCTGCTGACGGAGATTAATATCGCCCTGCTGCGCGCCATGGGTGGTGATATCGCCCGCGGCCTGACAGACGCTCGGCGTTGCCTTTCGGGGTTCGAGTCCGCGGGAGATCAGGTGGGGATGGGCGCCACGCTGACCATTCTCGGTGCCGCCGAACTGATCTCCGGGGAGGTCCGGGCAGCGCGGGAAATGTACAGGCGGGCAGCGGAAAGGCTCGACCCGTGGCGGCGACACACTGGCTGGCAACGGTTGATGGTGGCAGAGCTATCCAACGAGCTCGGCGACCCGCATCGGGCGGCCCGCGAAATTGACAGGGCTGGAGCGATTTTCGACCGAACGAGATGCGTCATCGCCGGTCAGCGGCTCGCTGCACTGCGTAGGCGGGGCTCGGATGATGATGTTGAGACGGCGTTGAGTTCTCGTTGAGGACGGTTCACTAGCGTTATTCCTGGATCTGGCAAATAGGTCTGACAAACAAACAGCAATCAGGAGGAACGCATCGTGACAACGACGCAGACTGGGCCGACCCGCATCGGCGAGGCCACCATCGCCGAGTTCGCCGCCGGCCTGCGCGGCAAGGTCGTCCGGCCAGGGGACGCGGACTACGACCGCGAACGCAGCATCTGGAACGGGGCGCACGACCGCCGCCCGACGCTCATCGCACGCTGTGCGGGTGTGGCAGATGTGATCCGCACGGTCGATCTCGCGCGCAGCGAGGGGTTGCCGTTGTCGGTTCGCGGCGGTGGCCATTCGATCCCCGGGTTTTCCACCGTCGACGACGGTATCGTGCTGGACCTTTCGCTGATGAAGGGGGTCCAGGTAGACCCTGCCCGCCGCCGCGTGGCGGCACAGGCAGGGTGTACCTGGAAAGACGTGGATGCAGAGACACAGCAATTCGGGCTTGCGGTGACCGGTGGCCTGGTGTCCTCGACCGGCATCGCCGGCTTCACCACCGGCGGCGGCATCGGCTGGCTCGTGCGCAAGCACGGGCTGGCCAGCGACAACATGGTCGGCGCCGACGTCGTCACCGCTGACGGGCAGTTTATTCACGCCAGTGCCGACGAGCACCCCGATTTGTTCTGGGGACTGCGCGGCGGCGGCGGCAATTTCGGTGTGGTGACGTCCTTCGACTATCAGTTGCACGAAGTGGGGCCCATCGTCCTTTCCGGCCTGGTTTTCTACCCCGCAGAAGAGGCGGAGCAGGTGTTGCACGGCTATCGGGCGGCCTGCGCGGCGGCCCCCGATGAGCTGACCACGCTGGTCAACATGACCACGGCACCGCCGGTCCCGTTCCTGCCAGAATCGGTGCACGGCAAGCCAGTCATCGCTGTGGGAGGGTGCTGGTCCGGCGATCTCGATGCCGGCGAGGCCGCCACCGCGCCCTTCCGGTCATTGGGCACGGTCATCGCCGATGTGTTCGGGGCCAACCCGTACGCGGGGTGGCAACAGGCGCTCGATCCGCTGTACCCGCGGGGCGTGCACAACTATTTCCGCTCGGCATTTCTTCGCGCCGCCGACGACGCGTCCGTGCGCGTGCTGTTGGACTCGTTTGCCGCATTTCCCAACGCCATGACGGAGATTCACCTGCACCACCTTGGCGGCGCTGTCGGCCGGGTTCCGGCCGAAGCAACGGCCTTCGCACTCCGCGACCAGGAATTCGTCATCAATGTTATTGCGCGCACGCCGACGGCGGAAGGCTTCGCGGATGTCGTCGAATGGGCCCGGGGCGTGACGTCCGCGCTCGGTCCGGATGTGGCGGCCTACGTGAATTTCACAGGTGAAGCGAATACGGCGCTCGTCCGGGCGTCGTACCCGGCGGACACATACCGGCGGCTCGTGGAACTAAAGAACGAATTCGACCCCACCAATCTATTCCGGTTGAACCAGAACATCGCCCCCACGGTGTGACAGCACTGCCTGCGTGAGAAGTGGATGATCGACCGAGGATCGGGAAGCAACCTGACAGCCCGCGCCCCTAACCTGAAGTTGCGTGAGTTGAGGCAGGAAGATCCCCGGGTTTCCGGGGATCTTCCTGCCGGTCTCGTGGGAAGCAGGCAAGGAGCGAGCCACAAGGCAGCAACGGCAGGAAACTCACTCCGGTCTGGACAACGTGCGCGCCGCCCGATCGCTATGCGGGCGATGTTTGGGAGCCTCGCAAACGCTATGCGGGTTCCCGCGAATAGCTGGCCGGCTCAGTCGCCGACGGCCTCGCGGCCGCGTCGCACGATGAGCGGGTCGGCGTCGTGGACTACCGAGGTGTCTTTGCCGTCGTAGTCGAACTGGTTGAGGAAGAAGCGCATGGCGTTGATCCGCCCCCGCTTCTTGTCGTTGGACTTGATCGTGATCCACGGAGCATGGTCCGTGTCGGTGCGCAGGAACGTCTCCTGCTTGGCCGCCGTGTACTCTTCCCACCGGTCCAGAGAAGCCAGGTCCATCGGCGAGAGCTTCCAGCGCCGCACGGGATCGATCTGCCGGATCGCGAAGCGGGTGCGCTGCTCATGCCGGGTCACCGAGAACCAGAACTTGGTCAGGTGAATGCCGGAGTCCACCAGCATCCTCTCGAAGAGAGGTGCCTGAACCATAAACGTCTCGTACTCCTCTTCCGAGCAGAAGGCCATGACCCGTTCGACATTCGCCCGGTTGTACCAGGAGCGGTCAAACATCACGATCTCCCCGGCCGAGGGCAGGTGCTGGATGTAGCGCTGGAAATACCACTGGCCCTGTTCACGGTCGGAGGGTTTGGCCAGCGCCACCGCCCGGGCCGAGCGGGGATTCAAGTGCTCGGTGAAGCGCTTGATCGTTCCGCCCTTGCCGGCCGCATCCCGGCCCTCGAAGACGATCACATGCCGGTGCTCCTGGTCCTGGCCCCAGTACTGGAATTTCAGCAGCTCAACCTGCAGCCGGTATTTCTCCAGCTCGTAGTCCTCACGGGACATCCGTTCCTCGTATGGGTAGCCCTCCCGCCACGTCTCCACGGCCGAACCGCCGGGATCGATCAGTTCCGGGTCCTCGCCCTGTCCGCCGCGCACCGAGTAACCGAGCTCAACGAGATGGTCTATGGCGTGGCGCAGATTGTCCCTGACCCACGATTGGTCCCCTGGTGTCCACTGCGCGGCCTGCGACATCCGACTCTCCTTCCGGCCTCGACCAACCGTGACGGCATTCTAACAGGGCGACCCGTCGAGCCGAAGGACACCGCCGGAACACCTTGCCTTCGGTTTCCGCAGAGAACACCGCGTGATGCCGACGACTTGTCCGCGGAGGCAACCCGCACGGCAAACGGGCACGCCGTTCCGGGCACCGTGTCCGGAAGGGATGCCAGCGAGGGCCGGCGCCTCCGGCGCCCCTGGAAGCCATGGCGAGGCAGATCGTCTGGTAGCCGCCGGGGTCGCGGTCCACGGTTCAGCGATCAGCTTCATCCCGTCAAACATCGGGTCGGCGTCAATCAAACTCGAAGAACGCCGACAGCATGTCGACCCGTTCCGAGGCTCGGGCCGTCCGACGCCGGGAATGACCGACGACGGCGACCGGCGCCCTGACTTCCGGTCAATCGCGCCCGACCATCACCATTGATACCCAGGGCTGGGGATGCGCCAGAGCATTCCCATGGCCGATTCGGCCATGACCGTCAAGAACAAGACGCACCAACCCGATCCGCGGGCCAGGGTGCGCACAATGTACACATCCTAATTTCGCCATCCCAACTCCCCTCCACCGGACTCCCGGTGACGGTTGATGTCACTCCCGTCGCCCAAACCTTCGGAAGAGAGGGTTGCCGGCCGGGGGCCTGGCTCTTAGGAAGTTCGCCAGCCGAGCTCGCGCGCAGGAATGATGAGCTCCGTTGCTACCTTAAGCTCCATGCCATCAACGTGACACGGCCTGCGAAGCCCGTAGCCGTAGTTCCCTTAGAACAGCGGCCATGGCACCGCCGACATCTCACCGCTCGGCGCCGGAAACCGCCCTGCCAAGCGCAACCGGGCGCAGCGCGCGGCGAGCGATGCAATTTCCTCGGCGCTGAGCAACTCCGCCAGGTCTCGGCCCAGCCCACCGTGCAGTCCCTCGCTCACACGATCTATGCCGTCGCGTTCCTCGGCGGTCAGAGCGTCTCCCAGCCATCCCCACAGCACCGTGCGCAGCTTGTGGTCACGGTGAAAGGTGAGCCCATGGTCCACGCCGTACCGGTGCCCGTCCGTCATGGCAAGAATGTGGTCGCCTTTGCGGTCGGCATTGTTGACGACCAGGTCGAACACCGCCATGCGTCTGAGCGCTGGCGAGTCTTCGTGAACGAGGGCGACCATCCGTCCTTCCTCATCCCGTCCCTCGAGAACCTGTTTCCAGCCCGTCTCGGGCACGTGGTCCGTCGCGACCAGGTCCACAGCATTCTGGGCCGGGTCCTGCTCCTGCCAGAGCTGCACCATTCCTTCACCCATCGGACCATCGCGCAGCCAGGTCTGCGGCACGACGTCCCAGCCGAAGACCTGCGAGACCAGGTAGGCGGCCACCTCCCGGTAAGCCAGACTGCCATCGGGAAAATCCCACAGCGGACTTTCGCCTGCTATCGGCTTATAGACGACCACCACGTCGCCGATGCTGCCCAGAAATGTCGCGTTCGAAGCCGTTGTGATGCGGCCGGTGAGCGTCAGAGCGGCGGTCAGTAGGTCCGGCGCTGGCATCAGACCTCGGGAAGGGTGCAGATGTGCCCGTCGGCGTCTATGGGGTAACCGCAGAGCGGGCACGTCGGACGCCCGGCGCCCACGATCTCACGGGTGCGCTTGGCGAAGGCGCGGGCGGTGCCGACCGGCATTCGTACCAGCAGCATTTCGGGCTCGTTAGCGCCGTCCTCATCAAGCGATTCATCATCGTCATCGTCATCGTCACTAGCATCGACATCGGTGATGGGGTAGGCCTCTATTACGACCTGGGCCGTGGTTGGGTCCCAACCCAGGCTGATGGCGCCGGTGCGAAACTGCTCCTGAACGGCCTCGAGCTGGTCATTGTCGACAAGTTCAATGGGAGTACTCGTGGGAACGCTGAAGGGGTTGCCCTCGACGGTGATGAGCTGGTCGAGAATGTCGTCGATCTTCTCCGCGAGCAGAGCCGACTGCTGCTTCTCCAGGGCAATACTCACCATCTGCGTCCCTGCGCGCACCTGCAGGTAGAAGGTGCGCGCCCCCGGAAGGCCAATGGTGCCAACGACGACCCGATCAGGCCAGGCAAACTCGTGAACACGTGTAGGCATGTCAGTATTTTAGGCACATGGGGTTCATGGCGCCTTTTGCCCTGCACCGCCGCCCACCGGCGCGTCGCCAGAGTGGATGCCGTTCGAGAGCCACGACAGATCACCCGCGTCGGTGTTGGTCGCGTAGACGCTCGGCCGACTAGCACCGTAGCGCACGATCGATACGGAGGCGGGGCCCACGTTAATACGCTGGAACAGGTCAAGGTGCATGCCGAGCGCGTCGGCGAGGATTGACTTGATGATGTCACCGTGACTCACTGCCACCCACACGGCCCCTGGCCCGTACTCGGCTTCGAAGGCTGCATCGTGGCGTCGAATCGCTGCCACCGACCGAGCCTGCATCGCGGCCATGGATTCGCCGCCGGGAAAGACGACGGCGGACGGTTGCGACTGCACAACCGGCCACAAATCCTCGGTCGCGAGATCACTGAGCCTGCGGCCCTGCCACTGGCCGTAATCGCACTCGGTGAGATCGAGATCGACCGGCGCGTACGGCGTGCCAGCCTGGCGATCGAGGATCAGCCGGGCGGTCTGCTGACAACGCTCAAGAGGGCTCGACACCACCCCGACCACGGGCACGGCCGCGAGCCGGTCTCCGGTCAGAGCCGCCTGGTCCCGCCCGATCTGGTCCAGGCTGACGCCGACGGCCCGACCGGCCAGCAGTCCAGTGGCATTGGCTGTGGTGCGGCCGTGCCGCACGAGAATAACTGTCGCCATCCACCCACCCTAACCACCCGCTCGATGACGGTGTGAACCGTACCTGGTCGCGCGCCGAACATGCAGACGGCGATGACGGCGAAAATAATGGCGGCGGCGGGTTAAGAGGTGGGAAGACCGTGGCAGCAAGGCCTACCAATTTCTACAACCCGCCGACGAAGCCAGCCCGCCAACCGACTGGCCAGGCTCACCGGCCTCATGATCAGCTCCGGATCAAGCCACCCCTCCTGCACGTACCGTCATCCCAAGGCCGCACCGTCAGGGGGAAATGGCTGTGCCGGCTGCCGGTTCGGCTGAGGTTGGAAGAATCCGCCGTCTAACCGGGGCGGCGAAGCGGGGAGCCTTGTCCGGCGCGGGTCCTTTAAGGGCGGAAGGGCCGGCTCACCGCTGACGCATACAGAAGAGCCCCCAACCGTCCGGGGATGATCCCGGATAGTTGGGGTCTTTCGTTGGTTCCTCTGGGAAGGTGCGGGGGGAACCGGCCCACCCCCAATAAATAGTTACCTGGGGCCACTTCCTAATCGCCACGCTAGCCATGTCCGACGGCCACGGCAACTGGTAGGGCGGTCCAGTCCAGCCGCCGTGGCAACGTAATTCCAGAGTCGTCTGCACGGCCACTACAGGTCCCTAACGGGAACCCTCAGCAGAACTCAGCAGAACATTTCAGTCGGCAGTCGGCTCCTCGTCGTTAGCGACAGCCTCGATCCAATCCACCGCCTCGTCGGAAAGCTGGGGACCGACTGCTGATTCGCCAGCCCACCACTCAGAATCGGTCGTGCCGCCCGTAACTGCCATGATGTCGGCGATTACATTCGGCAGCAGCGGTTCGCCGTTGTGCTCAATGAGCCAGTCGCGTGATTCCGCATCGACCAGAGGCCACCACTCGAAGATGTTCATCAACGCAGTATTGCACCGACGAAATCGTGCGCACACAGTCCGCAGTGGGACTAACTCCGGCGGAGGCACCGGTCAACGAGCGCGGCCAGCCCCGATAGCGACGCCCCAGGGGTCTCCCGTTGGGGATCGTGCAACGGGCGGTCAGGCCGGGTTAGCTGCAGAATTCGAGGCAAGGACGTCTTTGCGGATTGCCCAACGGCCGATGGCTGCCGCTGCGCCAACAGTGGCCCATGGGATCAGCAGCCAGGGTTGCCAGCCGAAGCCCAAGACGCTTCCCAGCAGCCAGAACACGAGGGTGGGCACCGCGAAAAAGGCCCCGATGTGGATCCTCTGATTCCGGACCGGGCCCAAAAGATAGGCCAACACCCAGGCCAATGGCGCCGCAACCACCAAAGAACCTCCGAAGCCATACAAAATCACCATGCCCAAAAAGCCCCACACGTGGCCGGCGTCAGCGCCGTCCCGCGCGGCGGGTACGCCATAGCCTCCCGCAACCAGGAGCAGTAGCAGGCCCACCCAGAGCGAGGTGGCGATGAGCCAGCCCTTGATGAACGCGTACGCATCCAGGACCACCCTGTGTGACCGAACTGCCTGCGGCTGCGCCGCATCCCCCAATGCCATGGGCTTAGCCTACCGATGCGCAAAAGCTTCCCGCCCGTGCCGAGCGTGCGGCCGTCCGATAATGGATCCTGTTACGGCAACCCTTTTCGTGTAAGTCTTTGCCGTAGTCCCGAGGAAGTAGGGTCAAGGCTGGAGGCTAGGCTCGTCAGCCGCAGTACTACAGGGAGATCTGCTGGACCGCGCTCGCTATGAACCCCAGAGTGTTGATCAATGCCAGTGTGGCTATGCCATACCCAACGGCCAGGGCAGCAAAGGCTAGCCCGCGGCCTCGTTCGCCTCTCAGTGAGATCTGATTGAGGGCAACGTGTCCTGGCCCCACTGCAAATACAGCGAGAACCGCGACGCCAAATACCCAGAATCCTGATGCAGCGATGGCGGCGAAAATGATGGCCGCAACGGCCAGTTTGTTCAGTCGAGCAGTTGACGTGCGAGCCGGCACCATAGGCGTACTCATTTCGGTTCCACCAACCTCGTTAGTACCAGCGAGTCTAGCTGGCCCCGCCCGCAGACAGAACGGATCCGAAGCGTTCCGTTTCGGGAACCTGCTGCGGGATGGACACGTCCGGCTCTCCTTCGAGCTCGCGCAGTTCGAAGGCCGAGCACATAGGTGGCCCAGGGGAACTCACCCTAGATCCCAGTGAGGAACTGACTGCAGCCGTCGAAGTACTCCGAGACTTGCTGTCCGCCCGAAAATTGTGAGCCTCCGGGCGTAGTCGCCACTACTGAGGCAGACTCTCATGGGGCGGCTACTCCCGGCCCGTCTTTACCCGTGCATGCCAGTTAGTGCAGGCCCTCATTGGATTAGGGACCTCCCATGTACGCCCCAACCGCGCACGGGGGTGTCCTCGAAGAATGTCATCAGCCGACTCCCTTGATCTGCTCTGATCACTCACATTCACCCCGGATCTCCCCGCGGTCGTCGGCGTTATGCGCACTCCTGCGGTCTCGATCCCATTACCACCTCGACAAACCGCCGCCGTCGGCGGGTAGCCTTGGTTCATGGCCTCATCCGCACCCACCCTCGCGACGCGCTGGGATCCGCTGACCCCGCGCGCCGCTGCCGAGCTGCTCGGTCTGTCATCGGCGCGCTGGTGGCTCTCCGGCGGGGTGGCACTCGACCACTGGCTCGGCACGAGCACTCGCGAGCACCAAAATACCGATGTCAGCACGACGGCTGCCGACCTGCCCCGGCTGGTGCACGACATTCCGGCGCCGTTTAGCGCTTGGGTTCCGTCAGGCGACGGCGTGATCCCCTGGGCAACGGCCGATATGGATGCCGATCTGCAGCCGGTCCGTATCCACGACGACGCGACGGGCGCATGGGTACTGCAGATCGACGTCGAGGACGGCACGGATCGCGTCTGGGTCTACCGCCGAGATCCGCGACTGCAGCTGCCGTGGGATCGTGCCGTGATCGACGTCGACGGGATCCCGACCGGGGCGCCCGAGGTGCAGCTGGTCTGGAAGGCGCTGCGTCCCCGCCCGGAGGACGACGCCGACAAGGATGCGGTGCTACCGGAGCTCTCAGACGAAGCCCGCGCCTGGTGGGAGCACGCGATTCTGACGATCCACCCGCACTCGTCGTGGTCGATCCACGTGCGTAGCCCGTTCGCTCCGGGTAAGGCCAGCTGGAACAGGACGAAACGCTAGCCTCCCGCTTGAGCCCGCCGGCGATGGGAGCCCTGACTTACCCTGCCTATGCAGTGTCGATGAGGTGGCCTAGGACCCAGCCGATTCACAAGAGCGAGTCGTGGCATCCTCCTCCCAGGTCATGCTGCCCGTGCCGTGGATAACAGCCGCCTTCACTAAAAGAACCTCACAATCTCTAGGTCGACTGGCGACGCCGGGTCGCACGGTCCCCACAGATCTCTTCAGTCGCGCCGACGCAGCATGAAGGGCCCGTCCGATCTTGAGACGACCGCAGACAGTAGCCACTACGACCTGTATTCATCCGCCGCAACCGCATCAAGCACCAGCGAGCGGAACCATCGCTGCGCCTGGGAGAGGCTGGCCTCGCGCCGCGTGTACAACTCCACCGGTGTGCTCTGCCCGGACCAGGGCAGCTCGGCGATGCGAAGGCGGGGGAACCAGCCACAGAACACCCCCGCTACATGTCGAGGCAGCAGGACGACCAGATCCGTTGCCTCGAGTACGGCGGGCACGGTGCCGTATTCCTCCATGGTCAGCACGACCTGGGACATCAGGTCGTGTTCGGTCAGCGTCTGCACGGGATACACGTGCCCGCCCCGGGCGGAGACCCGCACAAAGCGCCGCCCTGCGAACATGTCAGGCCCTGTCGCGGGCAGCGGATGCGCCCCGGACGACAGCGCCACGTATTCGACCGAACGCACGTGCGTCCGCCACAGCCGCGGCGTGGTGATCCGCGACACTGTCAGTGCCAGATCGACGGTTCCGCGGATCAGACCGCCCTCGACCTCGTCCGAATCGAGACGTTCCACCTGAAGCCGCGGATCGGCGCCGACCCGACTGAGGGCGGTCATGATCGGCGGGAGGAAGGTCTGCTCGCCGATCGAGGTGAGTCCGAGGACGAGTTCGCCGCTGAATCCGGTCGGCTCGAACACCTCCGATCCGATGACGGTTGCGTCTATCTGTGCCAGGGCGTTGTGTAGGGGCCCAAACAGTTGCGTCGCCTTCGCGGTCGGCACCATGTCGTTCCCCTCCCGACGGAAGAGCTCGTCGCCGAACCGTTCCCTGAGCCGCTTCAGGGAGTAGCTGACCGTGGGCTGTGTTACGTGCAGCCGGCCGGCGGCGGCCGTGACGCTGCGCAGCTCGTACAGCGTGACGAATGTCCGGATCAGGTTCAGGTCGGTGAACGTCATCTCATAGATCCCATCTATGGCTCTGTCTTTGCATATCTATTGGATCACAGTGGCCCACATCCCCTAAAGTCAGTTTTAGGCAGCACCGATTCAACAACGTGCAGCTGCTCTCGCACCGCTTACACTCAGTGACAAGGACGACACGCGTGATTATCGACATCCACGGCCACTACACCACAGCTCCAGCGCAGCTCGGAGCCTGGCGTGACCTGCAGATCGCTTTTACTGAAGGACGCGCGGACGCTCCTGATCCCGAGACCCTGCGCATCAGCGATGACGACATCCGTGAGACCATCGAGGCCAACCAGCTCAAGCTCATGAACGAGCGCGGCAGCGACGTCACCGTATTCAGCCCTCGTGCCTCGTTCATGGCGCACCACATCGGAGACCTCGCTGTGAGCGAGACCTGGGCCCGGATCTGCAACGACCTGTGCGCCCGCGTCAGCGAGCTCTACCCCGAACGCTTCCTGATGGGGGCGATGCTCCCCCAGTCCCCCGGTGCGGATCCCGCGACGAGCGTTGCCGAGCTTACTCGCGCCGTCGAGGAACTCGGCGCCGTCACCGTGAACCTCAACCCCGACCCGTCCGGCGGCAACTGGACGTCCCCGCCGCTGACCGATCGCTCGTGGTACCCGATATACGAGAAACTCGTCGAGTACGAGATCCCGGCCATGGTGCACGTCAGCACGTCGTGCAACCCGGCCTTCCACACGACCGGAGCGCACTACCTCAACGCCGACACCACCGCGTTCATGCAACTGCTCCAGGGCGACCTGTTCCGCGACTTCCCCGAGCTTAAGCTCGTAATCCCCCACGGCGGCGGCGCCGTTCCCTACCACTGGGGGCGCTTCCGCGGACTCGCAATGGCGCTGGGCAAGCCCGTGCTCGAGGAGCACCTGCTGAACAACGTGTTCTTCGACACCTGCGTGTACCACCAGCCCGGCATCGACCTTCTCACCAACGTCATCCCCACCGAGAACATCCTCTTCGCGAGCGAAATGATCGGCGCCGTGCGCGACATCGACCCGCGCAGCGGACACTACTTCGACGACACCAAGCGGTACGTCGACGCCACCACGAACCTGAACGACGCGCAGCGCGCGCAGGTGTTCGAAGCCAACGCCCGCCGTGTCTACCCACGGCTTGACCGCGCCCTCACTGCGCGCGGACTCTGAGAGGACCATCCATGCGACTGAACAACCTCGGCATCGTCCGCACCAACATCGAACGGCCGGATCCCACGGACGTCGAACGGCTTTCGCAGTTCGGCGTCGCCACCATCCACGAGGCGATGGGTCGAGTCGGGCTCCTGCGTCCCTACATCAGGCCGGCCTACACCGGCGCCAAGCTCTGTGGTCCGGCAGTGACCGTGCTGCTGCAGCCCGGTGACAACTGGATGTTCCACGTCGCGGCCGAGCAGGTGCAGGAGGGCGATGTGATCGTCGCCGGCTGCACCACCGAAAGCGAGGACGGCTTCTTCGGCGAACTGCTCGCCACCTCACTGACCGCCCGCGGCTGCAAGGGCCTGGTGATCGACGGCGGTGTCCGCGACGTCGCCGATCTGGAGAAGATGGACTTCCCGGTGTTCTCCCGCGCTGTCAACGCCAAGGGCACGGTCAAAGCCACCCTCGGATCGGTGAACATCCCCGTAGTGGTCGCGAACGCCGTGGTGAACCCGGGCGATGTGGTCGTGGCCGACGTCGACGGCGTCGTGGTTGTCCCGCGCGAGCTGGTCGGAGCGGTGGCAGACGCCAGCCAGAAGCGCGAGGATAACGAGGAAGCCAAACGCGCAAAATTCCGCGAGGGCGTCTTGGGCCTGGACATCTACGGCATGCGCGAGCCTCTCGCCAAGGCCGGCCTGGAATACGTGGAGAACTGATGATGACACACGGCGACACCACCGGAGATTTCGAGAAGTCGGAGGGCTGGCTCGACTGGTACGACGGGCCGAGCACCCCGACGTTCCGGCTCCCAGAGGGCTCTGTAGACGCCCACTGCCACGTGTTTGGGCCGGGCGGGCAGTTCCCCTACGCACCCCAGCGCAAGTACACCCCGTGCGACGCCTCGGCAGACCAGCTGTTCGCCTTGCGAGACCATCTGGGCTTCGACCGCAACGTCATCGTGCAAGCGACATGCCACGGTTCCGACAACCGAGCCCTGGTCGACGCATTGCAGCGCAGCGCAGGTCGCGCCCGCGGCGTTGCGACCGTCCGCCGTGACGTGACCGACGAGCAACTCGCCGAGCTGCATGAGGCCGGGGTACGGGGCGTCCGGTTCAACTTCGTCAAACGCCTGGTCGACCGCGTGCCCACCGACTCGCTCGAGGAGATCGTGGCCAAGATCTCGCCACTCGGATGGCACGTTGTGATCTACTTCGAGGCCGAGGACCTGCCCGAGCTGTACGACTTCTTCTCGTCGATCCCGACCGACGTGGTCGTCGATCACATGGGACGGCCCGACGTGACCAAGGACCCGGACGGTCCCGAGTTCGAGCTGTTCCTGCGGTTCATGCGTGAGAACACCAACGTGTGGACCAAGGTCTCCTGCCCCGAGCGTCTGTCCGTCACCGGACCTCGCGCTCTCGACGGCGAGCAGCACGCCTACCGCGACGTCGTGCCGTTCGCCCGCCGCGTGGTCGAGGAGTTCCCCGACCGCGTCCTCTGGGGAACCGACTGGCCGCACCCCAACCTCAAGGACCACATGCCCGACGACGGGCTGCTGGTCGACTACATCCCACAGATCGCGACGACGCCCGAGCTCCAGCAGAAGCTGCTCGTGGACAACCCGCGCCGCCTCTACTGGCCCGAAGGAGCATGACATGGCACTCGACAAGCCGTACAAGGACGTTCCCGGCACGATCATCTTCGACGCGGAGATGGCCCGCAAGGGATACCACCTCAACCAGTTCTCGATGTCGCTGATGAAGCCCGAGAACCGCAAGCGCTACCTGGCCGACCGCGAGGCGTACCTCGATGAGTGGCCCCTTTCGCCCAAGCAGCGCCAGGCTGTGCTGGACATGGACCTCAACGCCATGATGGCCGAGGGCGGCAACATCTACTTCCTGAGCAAGATCGGCGCCACGCACGGCCTGAGCTTCCAGCAGATGGCCGGCTCCATGACTGGCATGTCCGAGGCCGCCTACCGCGACATGATGATCGGCGGCGGACGCCGCCCCGAGGGCAACCGCCTTAAGGACCTCGACGGCTGGGCCCCGCCGGCGCCGCGCGAGAAGTCCGAGACCATGCGCGAGAACGCCCCGGCGAAGTACATGTCGGCGCTGTTCACCTCGCATGTCCCGGCGATCGGTGCCGCGATGGACCTCGGCAAAACCGAGGAGCCGTACTGGAAGAAGGTGTTCTCCGGGTACGAGTGGACCCGCAGGTGGGCCAAGGAGAATACGCCCGACGTCGTCATCCTCGTCTACAACGACCACGCCACGGCCTTCGACTCGTCGATCATCCCCACCTTCGTGCTCGGCACAGGGGCAGAGTACCCGGTCGCGGACGAGGGCTACGGCCCCCGCCCTGTGCCCGACGTGAAGGGCTACCCGGAGTTCGCCGCGCACATCGCGCAGTCGGTCATCCAGGACGACTTCGACCTCACCCTCGTCAACGAGATGGTCGTGGACCACGGGCTCACCGTGCCGCTCTCGCTCGTCTTCGGCGACGTCGAGGAGTGGCCATGCAAGGTCATCCCGCTGGCCGTCAACGTGGTGCAGTATCCGGTGCCTTCCGGCCGCCGCTGCTACGAGCTCGGGCGCGCGCTCCGCCGTGCGCTCGACAAGTGGGACGGCCCGGAGCTCAACGTACAGATCTGGGGCACCGGCGGCATGAGCCACCAGCTCCAGGGTCCGCGTGCCGGCCTCATCAACGAGGAGTGGGACAACGCGTTCCTCGACCACCTCATCGCCGACCCGCTGGGCCTGACCGAGTGGGATCACATGGAGTACGTCGATGAGGCGGGCTCCGAGGGCATCGAGCTCGTCGACTGGCTCATCGCGCGCGGCGCGATGGACGACCAGTTCGGCGGCGAGGCGCCTTCCGTTGACCACCGGTTCTACCACGTGCCGGCGTCGAACACCGCCGTCGGCCACCTTGTTCTCACGAACCCGACCGACTGACCGCATCCGCAACCTAGGAGCCCCCATGACTGACAAGATCCGTGTGGCCGTCGTCGGCGCCGCAGGCGCCTTCGGCATGAAACATCTCGACGGCCTGATGAACATCCCCGATGCCGAGGTGACCGTCGTCAGCGGCACGCGGCTCGAACCGACCCAGGCAGTCGCCGCGAAATACGGCGTCGCCAACGCCGTCGTCGGGCTCGACGCCGTGCTCGAGCGCGACGACGTCGATGCGGTGATCCTCGCGACGCCCACGGGTCTGCACGCCTCGCAGACGCAGGAGGTCCTCAAGGCCGGCAAGCACGTGCAGGTCGAGATCCCGCTCGCCGACTCGCTCGCCGACGCCGAGGCAGCGCTCGCCGCGGCCGAAGCTTCCGACCGCGTCGCCATGGTGGGCCACACGCGGCGGTTCAACCCCTCGCACCAGCTCGTGCACAACCGGATCGCCGAGGGCTCGTTCAACGTGCAGCAGATGGACGTGCAGACGTACTTCTTCCGCCGCACCAACACGAACGCGAAGGGCGAGGCCCGGTCCTGGACCGACCACCTTCTGTGGCACCACGCTGCGCACACCGTCGACTTGTTCGCCTACCAGGCCGGCAAGATCGTGCAGGCGAACGCGATCCAGGGCCCGATCCACCCCGAACTCGGCATCGCGATGGACATGTCCATCCAGCTCAAGAGCGAGTCGGGCGCGATCTGTACGCTGTCGCTGTCGTTCAACAACAACGGGCCGTTCGGCACGTTCTTCCGCTACATCGGCGACACCGAGACCTACATCGCGCGCTACGACGAGCTCTACAACGGCCGTGAGGAGTCGATCGACGTGTCGCACGTCGCTGTCAGCATGAACGGTATCGAGCTGCAGGATCGTGAGTTCATCTCGGCAATCCGCGAGGGACGCGAGCCGAACTCGTCGCTTCGCCAGGTGATCGACTGCTACCGCGTGCTCGGCTCGCTTGAGAAGCAGCTGGCGTGAGGCTGCCCTCCACCGGGCTCGGCTGCATGTCGCTGAGCCACGCGTACGGCGTCCCCCCGTCGCGTGACGAGGGGCTGGCGATGCTGCGCGCGGCTCTTGATGAAGGCATCGGGATGCTCGACACGGCGACGCTTTACGGCGGCGGCCGCAACGAGGAACTTGTCGGTGCCGCGATCGCGGGGCGCCGTGACGAGGTGTTCCTGGCGAGCAAATGCGGGATGGCGTCCGTCGACGGCGTGAAAGTCATCGATGGACGCCCCGATACGCTGCGCGCACAGGTCGATGCTTCGCTGAGCCGGCTCGGTGTCGACTACATCGACCTGTACTACCTGCACCGGTGGGACAAGAAGGTGCCGATCGGCGACAGCGTCGGCGCGCTGGCCGAGATGGTCGCCGCGGGCAAGATCGGCGCAATCGGCCTGTCCGAGGTGTCGGTGGCGCGGCTGCGCGAGGCGCAGGCAATCGCCCCTATTGCGGCCGTGCAGAACGAGTACTCGCTGTGGAGTCGCAATGCCGAGCTTGGCATGCTCGACGCCACTCGCGAGGACGGCGTGACTCTGGTTGCGTTTTCGCCGGTCGCACGTGGCTTCCTCGCGGATGCGATCAAGGACCCGGGCGAGATGGCCCCGAACGACATCCGCCGCAGCATGCCGCGCTTCCAGCCCGAGCACTGGGGTGCGAATGCGGCACTGCTGGAATCCTGGCGGGAGCTGGCTGCGGAGGCCGGTTGCACGCCCGCACAGCTCGCACTGGCCTGGCTGCTCTCCCGCGGCGATCACGTTCTGCCGATCCCGGGAACAACGAGCATCGCGCACCTACGTGAGAACATGGCGGCGGCCGGCATCTCTGTCGACGGCGCGCTGCTGGCGCGGGCCGGCGGGCTGATTGGCACGGCCACGATCTCTGGCGCGCGCTATGCACCGGCATCTGCCGCCGAAGTCGACGCCGAGACCTTCGAGGATGCCGCATGAAGGCGATCTCGTCGATGGCCACCCGCCACGTTCTCGCCGACCTCGCTGAAGCTGCCGCCGCGGCCGGGCTACCGCTTCTACAGATCGAATCCGTCGGCGGAGTGGACGCCGCCCGGCGGGTTGCCGGCGGCGAGCCGTTCGACCTTGTGTTCCTCGCCGTGGACGCTCTCCAACGCCTCGCTGCCGAGCGGCACGTCGATCCGGCCTCCATCACCCCGATCGTCCTGTCGGAGGTAGCCGTAGGCGTGCCCACACGCAGCCCCGATGCAGCCAAACGTCCCGAAGGCACGGCCTTTGCTAATGCCGATGAGCTTCGCAGCGCCCTGCGCACGGCATCCCGCATCGGCTATTCCACCGGTCCGAGCGGAACCGAACTGTTGTTAATGATCGACCAATGGGGCATGACCGATGAGGTCCGCGACCGGCTGGTGCAGGCCCGTCCAGGCGTGCCCGTGGCGCGCCTGCTCGCCGAGGGCGAGGTCGATCTCGGCCTGCAGCAGCTCAGCGAGTTGGTCGGGCAGCCCGGCGTGCGCATCCTCGGCGTCCTCCCCGCCGACTGCGCGATCAGCACGGTCTTCGCGGGTGCTGTCGCGACATCCTCCAGCGACGCGGCGGGCGCGGCGGAGCTGTTGGCCTTCTTCCGCTCCGACCTCGCGGCGTCTATCAAGTCCTTGCACAGTTTTGGCGCGCCCTGAGGTCTCGCTGTGACGGATTGGCTGTTATGACCGCCCTAGTTCACTCTGTTTCTTGGCTGGTCGTTTGTGCCGATATCAGGTGTTCCGCGTTGTCACGCCTTCTGCTTGCAGGAACGACCCAGAGGATTAGCGCGATGGCTGTCGCGACAGCGCCGCCCATCATGATCGCTGTCCATCCTCCGAGCTGCCAGAGAGCGGTCGCGAGCGTCGAACCGGCGGCCCCGCCGATGAAGTTGCTCACCACATACGCCGTATTGAGACGGCTGCGTGCCCCATGGTCGACGGCAAGAACACGGGCCTGAGTCAAGGTCGAGACCGTGCGCACCGCAATGTCCAAAAGGATGATCACTGCGAGCAGCACGATGATGGATGTGGCCCCGATCCAGGCGAGGAAAAAGCACACCAGGGTGAGCGCCAGAGCTGCGCTGATGACGGGCGTGGAGAAGCCTCGATCGTGCAGGCGCCCGGATCGTTGTGCCGCGACGGCGCCGGCGATTCCCGCAAGCCCGACCAGGCCGATCGTGGTGACGGAGTACGAGAACGGTGGGGATGCGAGCAGAAACGTCAACGCCGTCCAGAAGAGCGTGAGCACGCCGAAGGCAGTTCCACCGACGAACAGTGACATGCGAACGGAGGGGTGTCGTTTGATCACGCCGAAGGTGGAGCCGAGCAGGGCGGCGTAACCCAGCTTGGCCCGTGGATCCATCGGTGGAATGGTCCGTCGCAGGAGGACCGCCGAGACAAGGGCCAGGGCGGCAGCTACGGCGTACGGCGCCCGCCACCCGAACGCTTCGGCGAGAAGGCCACTGATCGTGCGCGAAGCAAGAACTCCGATCATCAGCCCCGAGGCGACGGTTCCGATCACGTGTCCGCGCTGGCCCGGCTCGGCAAGGTCACCGGCAAGGGGCGTCAGCAGGGGCCCGGACACTGTTGTGAGGCCAACCAGGACCAGTGCGAAGAGCAACACCTCAAAGGTCGGAGCTACGGCAGCTACAGTAAGGGCGGCGGCGCAAAGGAGCATCATCAGCGGCAGGAGACGTCGTCGATCCACGACATCACCTAACGGAACGATCAGGAAGGTGCCGACAGCGTATCCGACCTGCGCGGTCGTGACCAGCAACCCGGCGGTCCCAAGCGAGGTTCCGAACGAGGACGCTATCTCCTCAAGCAGCGGTTGTGCCCAGTACAGGTTGGCCACGGCTGCTCCACCCGCGACGGCAAAGAGCAGGATCATGGCTTGGTTGATTTGTGCTGGTGCCGGTGCCGGTGCAGTTATTGACTCCAAGGGTTGTCCTTCTGGTCGGTGTTGGCTGGAAAGCATCCGCCGTGATTCCTGCCGGAATCGTGGACGGACTTAGAGGCTGGCTTCGGCGCCATGTTGGGACGTTGCCCGGGTACGGGCCAGGACCGGGAGCGTCAGTAGACCGAGGACTGCCATGATGATCGCGATGGTCAGCGGGCCCAGGACGCCCAGCGTCGATTCGAGCGCCTTCGCGCCAAACCAGGTGCCGATTGCCGTTCCACCGTTAAACGCAGATACGGAAACGGCGGCAGCCAATGTTGGCGCACCGTGGGCGAAGCGGACAGCGAGTCCGGTTCCGACGGGCGGTATGCCCATACCGGCAATGCCCAGCAGGAACATGAGAACAAACATGCCAAAGGCGTTCGTTGAGAAGGGGACGAGCAGCCCCATCAGCACCACGGTGCCTGCGGTGGCTGTGATGAAGGTGGTGACCGGGTGTTTGTCGGCGTACCGTCCGGCAAGGTTGGTTCCGATGATGGCGCCGAGGCCGAAGACAACGAAGAGCAACGGCACTGCCCAGGTCGGCATTCCTGCACGGTCAGTGGCCAGCGGGGAAAGATAGCTGAAGGCTGTCATGTAGCCGCCGGTGGCAAGAACGGTCGCGATGACAAGAATGGCCATCCGGCCGGTCATGATCGCCCTTACTTCGGCACGCACGGATGGCACGTGGGAGCGGGTGTCTGCGGGCGTGAACCGCGCAATAACGGGAGCTGCGAGGAGAGACAGGATCGCCAGGGCCCAGAATGTCCCTCGCCAGCCAAGGAGCTGGCCGGCGAAGGATCCGAGCGGGACGCCCGCAACGGTGGCAAGGCCGACGCCGCTCATCATGACACCCAAGGCACGGGAGCTGTTGGCCGGGCCGGCCGCCTGCGTGGCGACGACAGCGGCCACGGACCAGAATGCCCCTGCCGCCAGGGCAGTGATGACACGCGCGAGGAGAACGATCCCGAAGTCGCTTCCCAGCGCCGCCATGACGTGTCCGGCCGCAAAGACCACCAGCGCGAAAACGAGCGTGGCGCGCCGCGGCAGGCGCAGGGTCGCCAGAGCCATGACAGGGGAACCAACGATCATTCCGACCGCGAAGGCCGTGATCAAGAGCCCGACCTGGGCAAGACCGACGCCCAGATCGGCCGCGATCTCCTGGAGAAGTCCCGCGACGATGTACTCGGTAGTGATCATCAGGAACGTGCCCAACGCAAGCAGCGGAACGACGAACGGGAGCCGTTGCCGGGTCGGCACCGCCGGAGTAGTGGATGTCGTCATACGCGCAAAACTTCTTTCGGTGGAGTGGAGGCCGGAACCGATAGGTTCCGTCCCTTCGACGATCCCGTACCTGCCCTGCGCAGAGAAGGCCCTGTTGAGACATGGTCTGGCAGGTCCTGTTTCGTCTCTTCCGTTCCTCGTAACGTCAGCAAGGCGGGCCATTGGAGAACGCCGAACCCTTGAGAAGGAATGTCTTTGAACACCACCACCACACTCACCCCAGCGGGAGTCCGTCATTCAAAGGCAGCGCTGCTCGCCGCCGTCACCGGATTTTTCGTCATCACGCTCGATGCCGTGGTGGTCAACGTCGCTCTGCGCCAAATCAGCCTCGACCTCGGTGCGACGATCACCGGTTTGCAGTGGATCGTTGACGGATACACGTTGTTGTTCGCCTCGTGCTTGTTATCGGCCGGAGCGTTTTCTGACCGGGTCGGAGCCAGGCGTGCTTACGCAATCGGCATGGCCGCGTTCGTGGTCACCTCGCTGGGATGCGGACTCGCGCCCACCGTCACTGTGCTGATTGTGGCAAGGATCCTCCAGGGAACTGCGGCGGCAGTGATGCTTCCCGCATCGATGGCGTTGATCGGCGAAGCCTTTCCCGACCCCATCAAGCGTGCACGCGCTGTCGGGATGTGGGCCATGGGAGGGGCACTGGCTTCAATCTCCGGACCCGTGCTGGGCGGTCTGCTTTCGCTCGTCGACTGGCGGTTGATTTTCCTGATCAACCTTCCAGTCGGGGCGGCGGCATTGCTGCTGCTCCGGCGCGTTCCACGCTCGCCCCAACGGTCCGTCCCTGTCGACTGGGCCGGACAGGTCACTGCGATCACCGCCATGGGTGCCCTCACCTACGGTGCCATCGAAGCCGGAGCTGCCGGCATCACGGCACCGCCAACGATCGTTGCATTTGGCTTGTTCGTCCTTGCAGGTGCAGGCTTCGTCGTTTCGCAGCGCCGCGGAGCGCACCCCATGGTGCCGCTGCCGCTGCTGGGCAACCGGACCCTGGCTGTGTCCACGGGCATTGGCTTTTCCTACATGGTGGGCTACTTCGGCCTGCCGTTCGTCATGAGCCTCTACTTGCAGCAGGAACGCGGGCTCTCACCGGTGGAAACCGGAGCGGTCTTCGTTCCCATGATGCTCGCTGGCGCGATCCTCACGCCATTCATCGCCGGACTGTCCCAGCGCTGTGGCGCACGCACACTCATCGCCGGCGGGATGGGCCTGATGGCCACAGGACTCACCCTTATCGCCCTCCTGCCGGCCGCCATGCCGGTCTGGGTAGTGGCCGCTGTGATGATCCTTGTGGGTCTCGCCGGCCCCCTGGTCATCCCGACCATCACCGCCGTCCTGCTGAACAACTTCGATTCACAGCGTGCGGGCACCGTGAGCGGCATCTTCAACACCAGCCGTCAAATTGGCGGGGCATTGGCGGTCGCGGTGTTCGGCTCCCTGCTCGCCCGCTCGACCACCTTCCTTCAAGGCTTCTCCACCAGCCTGCTGATAGCGGCCGGTCTCGCCCTGGCAATGGCAACCCTCGCCACCCGTTTGCCGCGGCGATGAACGCACCTGAGCGTTGGGGGGACCTGACAGGTCCTGTCAGCACCCAAGGCTGCTCGCCTACCCTTGGAGATATGGATTCCCGGTCCGAGATCAGCAGCTTTCTCACGTCCCGCCGCGCCAAACTCACCCCCGAGCAGGCAGGTGTCCCGCTCTACAGCGGAGCCCGCCGCGTCCCCGGCCTGCGACGCGAAGAAGTAGCGCACCTCGCCGGCGTCAGCGTCGACTACTACGCCCGTCTCGAACGCGGCAAAATCTCCGGTGCGTCCCGCGAAGTCATCGAAGCAATAGCCCGCGCCCTGCAGCTCGACGAAGACGAACGCGACCACCTGCTCGACCTCACCCGGATCACCCAACGGCGCGCGCCGCGACGGAAACCCTCCAACCGCAGCACCGTCAGGCCAGGTATCCAGAGTGTCCTGGACTCCATCGATGCCCCCGCATTCGTGCAGAACGCCCGACTTGACCGCCTCGCCTCCAACAGAATCGGCCGGGCACTCTACTCACTGCCTGACGACGGATCCCGCGACCGCTTCAACTACGCGCACTACCTGTTCCTGGACTCACGAGCCCAACGGTTCCACCGCGACTTCGACACCGCCAAACACAACGTCGTCGCGCTCCTGCACGCCGCAACGGCCAAGGACCCCTGCGACAAGGAACTGATCGAGATCATCGGCACCCTCTCGACCCAAAGCAATGAGTTCCGCTCGCTCTGGGCCTCCCACGACGTCTTCCGCTACCGGTCCGGAGCCAAAATGCTCACCCACTCGGCCGTCGGCGACCTCGAATTCGGCTACGAATCATTCGAACTCTCCACAGACCCAGGCCTGGTCATGCTCGTCTACACCGTCGAACCCGGATCCGCGACCGCCGACGCCATGCGAATACTCGCCAGCTGGACCGCACCCACCATCTACTCCCACTGAACCGGTCGCCCTGTGGAGACAGGAACCTGGAAAGGCTCAAGCAGGACCTACCGAGGCGCCGGCTGCAGCCCGTCAGTGAACCGGTGTCGCCAGTCCTGGGGCTACGTCTTGGCAGGCGTCACTTGCGAGCGTGCGACGAGTCCAGATCGCTGGTCCGCAAGAAGGTCGCCTCCGTCCACCAGGTCCGCACTATCGTTGCCCGGCAGCCTTGGACAATCCTGCCTGCCGGCCGCCGAAGTCGTTGCCGATCTGCCGCGCGGCGTCCTGCAGGAGCGGAACGACCGTTTTCTCGATGGCTTCCGCGGGGGCCCGGTGCGTCTGCAAGGAGACGTTGATGGCCGCGACGACGTCGTTGCCGCGCCACACGGGCACGGCCACGCCGCGCAGGCCCTCCTCCAGTTCCTGTGACACCATCGACCAGCCCTTGACGCGGGCTGAGTCTATTTCTGCCCGGAGCTGGTCGACGCTTCCGATGGAACGCTCGGTGAAGCGCTGCAGATGGACCGAGTCGAAGTAGGCCTGCAGTTCCGGTTCTGATAGCGCCGCCAGGAGGACGCGCCCCATCGACGTCGCCCAAGCTGGGAACCGAGTGCCCACACTGATGGAGACGCTGAGCAGCCGCGGAGAGGGCACGCAAGCCACGTAGACGACGTCGGTGCCGTCCAGGATGCACAGCGAGGTTGTTTCGTTGAGCCGCGCTGCCAGGGACTTCAGGTGCGGCTCCGCCACTCTGGGGAGCGTCAGGTTCGCCAGGAATGACTGGCCGATGTCCAGCGAGCGTGGCGTCAGCTCGAACTGCGGGCCGTCGGCGCGGAGGTAGCCCAGATCCGTCAGGGTCAGCAGGAACCGCCGCGCGGAGGCCCGGGTCATGTCCGCCTTGACGGCGACCTGGGAAACGGTCAGCCGCGGAGAGGCCGCGGTAAAGGCGAGCAGGACGTCGAAGGCCTTTTCCACCGACTTCACAAAATACGCCGGTTGCTCCTCCATGGACTCCCTGCCTTCTTGAACCTGCACTAGGGCCGGCAGATACCGAAAGGCTGCAGGCTTTTACGATCATATAAGGCCCCGGACAACGACGGCGGCGCGTGCGTCCCGGCGTCGGGCTGTATGTCAGCTCTTCGTCCGGATGGCGGCGAGCGTGCGCTGTATCAGGGCATCCGCCTGCGGCGCCAGGTCCAGGAGCGGAATCATGGCGGCCGCCTGGGCTCGGAGGTGGTCCCAACCGTCGGCACAGCACAGTCCTTGGTCCCTCGCGGCGGCTATTGTGCCGGTCACGTGTCCGGCGTAGACGAAGTCGTAGACGAACGCGTCCCCGGCCAGCCGGCCCCCGCCCCAGACCGGCGCGTCGTCGCTCCCTTTGCCAACCGGCGTCGCGTTGACGATCAGCGAGGCCCGGGACGCCTGTTCCTGCGCCTCCGCCCACGTGGCCGTCTCCGCGTCCATGCCCAGGCTCGCGCCGAGGGCAAGCAGCTGCCGCGCGGCCCCCGGGTCCCGGTCGGAGATCGTGACCCGCCCGGCCAGCCCCTTGAGCGCCACAAGCGCTGCCCGGGCCGCGCCGCCGGCCCCCAGCATGACCGCATGCCGCTGGTGCCGGCCACCGAGCAGTTTGGCGACGGCGGCAACGTCGGTGTTGTGCGCGGCCAGCCTCCGCCCGTCCCGGATGAGCAAGTTGGAGGCGCCGCTCAGCCGGACCGCTTCGGTCGCAACGTCGGCGGCCTGCGCGGCCCACTGCTTGTGGGGCATTGTGACATTGGCGGCGACGACGTCGGATTCCAGGAGCCGGGCGCGGACCCCGGCCATGGGCACGTCGCGAGGCACATCCCAGGCCTCATAGGCCCAGCTACTGCCGAGTTGTTCGAGGACGGGATTCCACAGCCCCGGCGACATGGCCTGCGAGGCTTCCGAGCCGATGAGGAACAGCCGGGAGGCCGGTGTCTGGTTGTCCATGGTGCCACCTTTCAGGGAGGGGAAGCCGCCGGGCGAAGCAATCAATCGTTGTGAGGCACCTCACGCTGCGGTATGCTATTCCATAATCGCATACCGCACAGCTGCTCGGTATGCGCACACACTAAAAAATCTCCCATCTCCAAATCCCCGTCTTTCAGTGCGGAAGGACCAGCACCATGACCAAACTCGCAACCAGCCCCACGGTCGTAGAAGAGGAGCGTAAGCTCAAGCGAGCCAAGAAGGCGGCCCTGGCCGCGTTTCTGGGCGGCGCCCTCGAGTACTACGACTTCTTCATCTATGCCACCGCGGCATCGCTGATCTTCTCCAAGATCTTCTTCCCACCCGGCGACCCCACGGCCGCCCTGCTGGCATCCTTCGCGACCTTCGGCGTCGCCTACGTGGCACGGCCCTTCGGCGCGGTGCTCTTCGGCCACCTCGGCGACAAAATCGGCCGCAAGTCCACACTGGTCCTGACCCTGGTCATGATGGGCGCTGCAACCTTCCTCATCGGCATGCTGCCCGACTTCAGCACCGCCGGATACTGGGCACCGGCCCTGCTGGTGCTGCTGCGCCTCATGCAGGGCCTCTCCGCCGGCGCCGAAACCGCCGGAGCCTCCGCACTGACCATGGAAGAGGCCCCCACCGGCCGCCGCGGCTTCTTCGCGAGCTTCGCGATGAGCGGCATCTCCTTCGGCATCGTGCTGGCCTCGCTGGCGTTCCTGCCCGTTGCCGCCATGAGCGAAGCCGACCGCCTCGCCTGGGGCTGGCGCATCCCGTTCTGGCTCTCCATCTTCGTCCTGATCGTCGCGTTCCTCGTCCGCCGCACGCTGGAAGAACCTGAGGTCTTCGAAGAAAAGCACGACCACGGCGAACTCGTGAAGCTGCCCTTCGCCAAGATGTTCAAGACGCACCCGGCGCAGTTCTTCCAGGTAGCTCTCATGTCCTTCCAAGTGGTGACCAACACCTTCATGCAGTCCTTCGGCCTGGCCTACGCCGTGTCCGTCGGGGTGAGCGCATCGACCATGCTGACGGTCAGCATCCTCGGCAACGTGATCGCAATCGTCACGCAACCGCTCGCGGCCCGCCTCTCGGACCGGTTCGGACGCCGCATTGTCTTCATCACCGGCGTCATCGGGTCCGGGCTGATGATCTTCGTCTACTTCTCCGTGATCTCCACCGGCAACATCCCCATGATCTTCGTGGCCAGCACGCTGATCACCGCAGGCACCTACGCCGCCTCGAACGCCGTCTACCCGGCCTGGTTCTCCGAGCTGTTCAACGTCAAGGTCCGTTACTCCGGCATGGCTATCGGCCTGCAGATCGGCATCCTCTGCGCCGGCTTCACCCCGCTGCTCGGCACCGCGCTGGTCGGTGGGGACAAAGCCAACTGGGGCCCGGCCGCCTGGATCGTCGCCGCCTCCTCACTCCTGGCCGTCGCCGGCGCCGCATGGGCCCGCGAAACCAGCAAGACCCCGCTGCGCGAACTTGGCAACCCCGTCAACTGACCGTCCAACTGGGCTGCGAAAGCCTCCAATACGGGGGACGACTGCGGGAGAAGAGGAACTCCAGCGATCGTTCTACCGGCAAGACCTGGAAGGGCTACATGGAGGACATGGGCGCTCCCTGCCAGCATCCCGAACTCGATTCCAGGGACGATCGCCAGAGAGCCAAAGTCGGCGACCAGTACGCAACGCGCCACAACCCGTTCGTGTACTTTGAGGAAATCACGTCCTCCCCGGACTGCCAGAAAAACGTCGTGGACTACACCCATTTCGCTAATGATCTGAAGTCCCCGGACACGACACCGAACCTTTCCTACATCACACCCAACCTGTGCAATGACGGGCACGACAGCCCCTGCGTCGACGGCGGGCCGGGCGGCCTCGAAAGTGCCGACAGCTGGCTGCAGCAGCAGATTCCGGCCATCCTGGACTCGCCGGCCTTCAAACAGGACGGGGTGCTGGTCATTACCTTCGACGAAGCCGACAGCAAGACCTCCGGTCCGTCGGGAGTCCCCGGAGGCACGGCTGGCGGGCGGGTCGGCGCGCTGGTGATCTCGCCGTTCACCAAAGGGGGAACAACATCGGACAGGATGTACAACCACTACAGCCTGCTCGCCAGCATCGAGGACATCTCTTCAGTACCCCGGCTCGGATACGCGGGGGCGGCCGGCCAGAACAGCTTCGGCCCGGACGTCTTCAACGCCCGGTAGCCGCCGGTGCCGCCGGGTTTCTCAGCCTTGCCGTTCCCGGTCGTGGGTCCTTGGCTAACATCACCTCGTGCCGCTGGCGCCCGGAGTTGCTCCCTCGCCCCGGGGTCAGAGGCTAGCTGACCTCTCACCCGCCCGTCGGACTATTTGAGGAGCTTGGCGGGACATGTTGCCCTCCGGTGCCGCATCCAGGCCGTTGACCGGTTCCGCAGACCGGAGGCACAGTGGTAGCCTCCAGGCGGGGCCGTTCGCGAGGCCGCTTGCGAGCGCCCGACGACGGGGAGGGCCACCATGTCGACCAGGGTTCCGAAGAAGCAGATGACCGTCATTCAAGCGGCCTTCATCGGCGTGGGTTCGATGGTGGGCGCGGGAATCTTCGCCCTCTTAGGAGCAGCGGGCGCCGTCGCCGGCTCGGCCGTGTGGGTGTCCTTTCTGGTCGCCGGAGCCATCGCAGGTCTTCAGGGGTACTCGTTTGCAAAGCTTGGCGCCACCTATCCTTCCGGTGGGGGCATGCTCGCCTACCTGGCCCGAGGGTTCGGAGAAGGCCACGTCACCGGGATCGTTTCATGGCTGTTCTATGTGACCGGAGCGATCGTCGGAGCAATGGTGGCGTCGTCCTTCGGCGGCTATGCCAGTGCAGTGCTGACCAATCGTGACCCAGGCTGGGCCAAGGTGTTCGCCGTCGCGCTCATCGCGGTCATGACTTTCCTGAACGCCGTCGGGTCCACGGCGGTGGCAAAAGTCCAGTCCGTGATCGTGAAGGTGGTGCTGGGCATCCTGTCCGTGTTCGCGATCGTCACGATCGTTAACTGGAACCCGACGCTCCTCGACCCAGCGGGCTACCCAGGCGTTCGCGAGATCGTCGCGAGCGTGGCGTTGACGTTCTTCGCCTTCCTCGGGTTCGGTGTCATCACCTTCACCGCGAAGGATCTGCCTGACCCGTCGCGTCAACTGCCTCGCGCCATGTATCTGGCGCTGGCGATCGCCACCACGGTGTACGTAGCCGTCTCCCTGGGCGTCTTCGGGACGCTGACCGCCGACCAGGTCGTCGCCTACGGCGCCACGGCGCTGGCCGAGGCCGCCAAGCCCACGCTCGGCCAGTTCGGCTACGTACTGATGGTCATCACGGCCCTGCTCTCTACTTCCGGGGCGGTGAACGCCAGCCTCTACCCCTCTGTGGGGATGACCCGGCATCTGGCCTCGGTGGGCCAGTTCCCACCGGTTTTCGGCCGCTCCCTGGGCCGCCGGCAAGTACCGGTCGGGCTGCTGGTCATGGCCGGCCTCGCGGCAGTAATGGTGCGGCTGTTCAACCTGAACAGCATCGCATCGCTCGGAAGTGCGGTAGCACTGCTCATTTTCTCCGCCGTCACCCTGGCCCGCTTCAAGGTGTACCGGGAGACCGGTGCCCTGCTTTTCATGCTCATCATCGCCCTGATCGCGACCCTGGGAACGTTCGTCGTATTTTGCACCACCACGCTCGTCAACGAACCCGCCACCGCCGCCGCGCTGGCGGTTATCCTCGCCCTGGCCCTGATCACCGACCTGCTCTGGAAACGCACCCGAAACCGCGCAAATTAGCACCCCGCAGACCTGACGCATAGGGGAGTTAGAGACTGTTCCCTGCTAATTTCTAAGTCCATGCTGTAGGCACCGAGAACTTTGTGTGATAAGGGGGCAGTGGCATGTTCAAACCGTCGACTACTCGCCCCAGGCGGTATAGCTCCGCCTGGCCCGTGGCACAGACCACGGGGCGCCCCGGGATGTGGCTCCCGTGAGCGAACAGGCACTGACCCGGCCGAAGGCGCCCCCTGCCGTGTGGATCTCCTGGGTGGCCCTGACGCTGATGACCACCAGTTCGGTCGCCAGTCTCCGAGCGGCCCCGACCATGGCCGTCTACGGCCTCGCTTCAGTCTTCCTCTACGTGGTTCCCGCGATCGTCTTCCTGCTGCCCACCTCCCTCGTGTCCGCCGAGCTGGCCTCCGGATGGAAGGGCGGCATCTACAACTGGGTATCGTCCGGAATCTCCAAACCAATGGGCTTCCTGGCGGTGTGGTGCCAGTTCGCAATGACAATTTTCTACTATCCGACCCTGCTGGGATTCGTCGCGAGCACGCTCGCCTACGTCTTCAACCCGGCACTGGCCAGCAACGGCGTGTGGACAGCCTTGGTGATCGTGGTGTTCTACTGGGCCGGCGTGTATGTCTCCTCTCGCGGCACGAAGGGCGTGGCAGGCCTGGCCAGCGGTGGCCTGATCATTGGCACCCTGATCCCGGGCGCCCTGCTCGTCATCCTGGGTGTGGTCTTCCTCGGCCAGGGCAATCCGTCCGCCGCTCCGATGACCGCGGCAAACTTCTTCCCCGAGTGGGCCGGACTGGCCAGCCTCGTGCTGATCGTGAACAACTTCCTGTCCTACAGCGGCATGGAGATGAATGCGGTGCACGTGTCCTCCCTGAAGAACCCGTCCAAGGAGTACCCGAAGTCGATGTTCCTGGCCATGGGACTCGTACTGCTCATCTTCATCCTGCCGGCGCTAGCGATCAGCTGGATCGTCCCGGCCGATGAGCTCTCCCTCACCGCGGGTGTCATGCAGGCCTTCGACGCGGTGCTGGCGTCCTTCAACATGCAAGGTCTCACGCCGATCCTGGGCATCATGCTCGTCGCGGCCTCCCTCGGCGGCATGCTGACCTGGCTGGCCGGTCCGTCCAAGGGCCTGCTGCTGATCTCGCGTGAGGAAGGCTACCTCCCGCCGTTCCTGCAAAAGCTGAACAAGAACGGCATCCAGCAGAACCTCCTGGTCATCCAGGGGCTCGTCACCACCGTGATCGCGCTCGGATATGCGCTGATCCCGGACGTCTCGAGCACGTACTGGATCTTCTCGGTGATCACCACGCAGGTCTACCTGATCATGTACCTGCTCATGTTCGTGGCCGCCGTCCGGCTCCGCCGCAACGACCCTGAGCACCCGCGTGGCTTCCGAGCGCCGATGCTGCTGACGCTGTGCGGCGTAGGATTCGCAGCCTCCCTGGCCGCGCTGCTTGTCGGGTTCGTCCCGCCGTCGCAATTCGGCAACGGGGATCCGCTTGTCTATTTCCTGATCGTCGGCGGCGGCGCACTGGGGCTCGGCCTGCTCGTGCCGTTCCTCTTCTATAGGTTCCGCAAGCCCTCCTGGAAGCTGCCCGACCAACAAACGCAGACGGAGGTGCCGAAGTCATGAGCACGCAGACTGAGTCCTCAACCAAGCGCAGCCGCTCGGTCATCTACATCGTTGCCATGACCTTGCTCGTGGTGTTCGCCGTTGTCGCACTGCTGAACTTCAGGCAGGCGAGGGAGACGCAACAGTCCCTGACGAAGGCCGACCAGCTGATCGCGACGATCGAATCGGCCGGGGGGACGGCCCCCTCGCGCGAACAGATAGCCCGTGTACTCGGCGACGACGGCGGCGCGGTCTGCGCGAACCCGAACAATGCGCTGAGCCGGGCCACCTTCCTGAGCCAGCTGACGAACGGGGCCACCGGGCCAGGCAACAGGCCCGTGATCGCGAACGCCCGCATCGCCATCGGCGAGGTCGCGATTATCAAGGTCTACTGCCCGGACCAGCTCGCTGAGTTCCAGCAGTTCATCAATGACCTCAAGACGTACCGCACTGGTGGTGCGTGAGCCGTGGACCTCCGAGACCGCATCACCGAACTAATGCGACCGGCACGGGAGGAGTTGGCCGAGTTCGTCGCCATCCGGTCTGTGGCGGACCCGCGGCAGTTCCCCGTCGAGGAGTGTGCCAGGGCCGCTCAGTGGGTGCTCGAAAAATTCGCTGAGCTCGGATTTTCCGATGCCCATCTCGAGCGGACGCCGGACGGCTCCGACGCAGTCGTCGGCTCAAGACCGGGCCCCGATCCGGAGGCGCCCACCGTGCTCCTCTACGCGCACTACGACGTGCAGCCACCCCTCGATGATGCCGCGTGGCGCACCCCGCCCTTCGAACTCACCGAAGTGGGCGGCCGCTGGTACGGCCGCGGCGCCGCCGACTGCAAGGGCAACATCCTCGCCCACCTTCTCGCACTCAGGGCGCTCGGCGACGACGTACTGGTGAATCTGAAGCTCGTTGTCGAGGGATCGGAGGAACAGGGCACCGGCGGGCTCGAGGCATTCGTGGCGAGCCGCCCCGGGCTGCTCAGAGCCGATACCATCCTGGTCTGCGACACCGGCAACGCCGCCGTGGGACACCCTGCGGCCACAGTGACCCTCCGCGGCATGGTCAACGTCGTGGTGAGCGTGGAGGCGATGACATCCGAACTCCACTCAGGCATGTTCGGCGGCGCAGCGCCCGATGCCCTCGCCGCTCTGATCTCGATGCTGGCATCGCTGCGCGACACGCGAGGCAACACCACTGTCACCGGGTTGGACAACGCCCAGACCTGGACGGGCGCACCTTACCCGCCCGAGCAGTTCCGTTCCGACGCCGGGGTGCTCGAGGGCGTCACGTTGCTAGGCAGTGGCACCGTTTCCGACATGCTCTGGGCGCGTCCGGCCGTCACCGTGCTAGGCATTGATTGCCCGCCGGTGACGGGGTCGACCGCGGCGATCGTACCGCGGGCCGCCGCCCGATTGAACCTGCGCGTCCCGCCCGGCATGGCAGCCGCTGACGCCCACACAGCGCTGGTCGAGCACCTCAAGGCCACCGCCCCCTGGGGAGTCCACGTCGCCGTGGACCTGGAGGCCATCGGGTCACCCTTCAAGGCGGCAGTTGGCGGGCCGGCGTTTAATGCCATGAGTGCCGCAATGGCCGAGGCATACGGGCAGCCGATGACCACCCTGGGCCAGGGCGGATCAATCCCCCTCTGCAATGTCTTCGCCGACACCTACCCGGACGCGGAAATCATCCTGCTGGGCGTCGAAGAACCGCTCGCACTCATCCACGCACCCAACGAGAGCGTCGATCCGGGCGAAATCAGCGCCCTGGCCGAGTCCCTGGCCCTCTTCCTCCAGCACTACACCACCCTGTCCGGCTAGCCGCCCCCGCCCGTACCAGTGGACGACCACCACCGCGTTGATGAGGTTCGCATAAACCAGTCACGCTCTGTGACTGGGGCAACGGCCGCGGTTCGGCCGTGGCCGCTAAGCCGGACTACCTGCTTGCCTGCATCGGCCAAATCGCGCCTGCCGGCGGCATCGGTGGGTCGCATGGGTTCTGCCCAGCGCTCGGCCTGGCCAATGCGAGATCGCTCCTGAGGACTCTCAGGAGCGATCTCGTTCCGGGTCCACGTCAGTGTGTGGAGCACGTCGGCTGACTAGTGGACTATTCTCATTTCGTGCGAGGTCTGGTTGAGTCGCCGTCCGCCGTCAGGAACGACCGTCACAATGTCCTCGATCCTTACGCCGAACCTGCCCGGCAGGTAGATTCCGGGTTCGATCGAGAAGCACATGCCGGGGTGGAGGATCTGGGTTTCGCCCTCGACCATGTACGGCGGCTCATGGGTCGTCAATCCGATTCCGTGCCCGACCCGGTGAATAAAGTAGTCGCCGTAGCCGGCTTCAGCGATCACCGCCCGGGACACTCGATCGATCTCCTGACACTCGACGCCTGGCCGCACGGCCTCGAACCCGGCCTGCTGTGCGTGTTTGACAACGTCGTGAACCTCGCGCTCCTCGGCGGTGGGTTCGCCGACGTGCACAGTCCGCGTCGTGTCTGATCCATAGCCGTGCTTGAGGCCGCCGAAGTCAAGCACCACCATGTCACCGTCCTCGATGATCCGCGGGCCGATCTCGTGGTGAGGGTTGGCGCCGTTCGGACCCGAACCGACGACGGTGAAGTCCACCTGCGAATGACCGAATTGGCGAAGCAGGTCCGCGAGATCAGAGCCGACGTCAGCCTCGCTGCGCCCAGCGAACCGCACTGTGACGATCTCCTCGTACGCCTGGTCTGCGGCCGCGCCAGCCGCCGCCAGCCGCTCGATCTCGTCGTCATCCTTGATCGCCCGAAGCATCGGCAGGGCGGACGTCATCGAGACGTAGGACGACTTGGGCAGTCGGTCCTGCGGGCCGAGGAGGTGCATGGCCCAGGCCGAGTCAGAGACGGCATAACGTCCGGTGCCAGCCATCAGCGCCGCAGATTCCGTGTAGGGGTCGCTCCCGTCTGTCCAGTCGGTGATCCTCAGCATCGAGGCGCCGGCGGCTGCTTCCGCGTCGGGCCTCTCGAGCCTCGGAACGATCATGGCGGGCTCCGCGTCGACGGGGACCACGAGCATGGTGATGCGTTCGGTGATGGCCACGGGTGCATACCCCGTGAGGTACAGCAAGTCCGGTCCAGGAGTGACCAGGATGCCGTCGAGCCCGGCATCCTGGGCGGCGTGAGCTGCTCGCCGCAACCGCTCGGCGAAGTCACCGGCGGTGAACGGAGCCGGCTCGGAAAAGCTGCGATGATCACTCATGGTTCGCATTGTCGTGCGCGGAGCATCACCGGTCAACCCATCGCGCCTACGACCGCTGCCAGTGCGGAGGGACGAGCCTCCGGTAATCCCGCATCACTGCCCCGACATTCCGTTACGCGTCCCGTTGCCCGCAAGGTGGGGCCCGTTGGGGCACTTGCGTCTGGATGACCGTCTTACAACAGGCTTTTCCTTCCGGCAGGCTCTTGTCGGGGATATTCTGGGGAAATCAGCAGCGCGAGCGAGCCGGTGGTCATGGCTCGTGGAGGAGGCTGTATAGCGTCATTGGCAGCCGCCCTGCCGCAGCAGGGCTGGAGGCCTTCCTGTTAGGAGCTGCCTTGAATTCTTCAATGACGAGACCACCCAACCGTTCTGGCGGCGGGGCTCAGAGGACGTTCGGCGTCGAGGAGGAATTCCTGCTCGTCGATGCCACGACGGGGCAGCCCGTACCCGCCGCGGAAGCGTGCTTGACCAAGGCCCCACAGCACCCCGGAACGAGTGGCGGCCCATTCTTGGCTTTGGAGGTCCAGCAAGAGCAGCTCGAGGCCGTTGGCCCTGTCTGTTCCACGCTCCAGGAAGTAATTGCGGGGATCCGAGAGGGCCGGCGGCTTGCCGACGAGGCGGCCCGCTCGGTGGGCGCACGAGCGGCCGCCGTGGCCACCAGTCCCGTCCCGGCCAGTCCTACCCTCGTACCGCAGCCCCGTTTCCTGAACATGGCAACCCGGTTCGGGTTGACGCTTCGGGAGCAACTCACCTGCGGCTTCCATATTCATGTCGGTATCACCGACGGTGAGGAAGGGGTGGCAGTCCTGGACCGAATCCGGGTCTGGTTGCCCGTGCTGCTGGCGCTGAGCGCGAACTCCCCTTTCTGGCAGGGCGCCGACACCGGATACGCAAGCTTCCGCTACCAGGTGTGGAACCGCTGGCCGACCGCCGGGCCCAGCGAAAGGTTCGGATCAGAACGGGAATACCACCGGTACGTGCAATCCCTGCTGACAACGGGCGTACTCCTCGACGAGGGCATGGTGTACTTCGACGCGCGCCTCTCCCGGAATCACCCGACGGTGGAGGTGCGCATTGCCGACGTCTGCATGGAGGCCTCACACGCGGCCGCCATTGCCGCGATCGTGCGGGCACTCGTTGAACGGGCCGCCCAGGAATGGCGCGCCGGGATTTCTGCGCCCCCGCTATCCGCCGGGCAACTGCGCCTGGCGGCGTGGACGGCAAGTCAATCAGGAGTCGACGACACCCTCCTGCACCCCCTGCTGAACGCTCCATGCCCGGCCGCCGAAGTGGTCCAGGTCCTCCTCTCCCATATCCGGCCAGCCCTGGCCGACAGCGGGGACGAGGAGCAAGTGACCTCGGAAGTGGCCCGGATCCTGACCACCGGCACGGGCGCACGCCGGCAGCGCGAGATCATGATGAGCACCCAGAGCCTGCCCGCCGTGGTGCTCGAGGCCATCGGACACACCCACGGGACCGCCCCGGCACCTCATCGCCGGTCCCGGCGCCTGCAAACTAGCTGACTGACCCGACAGGCCACGAAAGGACAGCCACTACAGCGTCGGCCGAGGAGTGCTGCATCTCTGCTGCCTCGCGGCGCCGGTCGATGGCGCTCTCAGACCAGGGCTTAGGTCTTGATCCTTTCAAACTCGTCAGCGCTGATGGTTCCGGAGTCCCGAACAGCCGTGGCTTCGGAGATCTCCTCGCTGGGACTCGCTGCCGCGACACTGCGGATGTAGGCATCCGAGGACTCCCGGTTGGCCCGCGCCCGTTCCATGGACCGCTCCGCCATGCCCTTTCCGCGGGCAATCAAAATACACCAGCACGCCCAACAAGGGCACGAAGACCAGGAAGAGGATCCAGAGGGCCTTCGACCAGCCGCTCAGCTTGTCGTCGCGGAACAGGTCCCCAAAGACGGCGAACAACGGCCAGAAGAATGCGATGAAGGCATGCACACAGAAAAACCACCAGAAAAATCCCAAAGGTCTTCTAAGAAACCTATATCAACTTCCCTGCTTTCGGGCGGAGCGGTGTTGTACGGGAATGCAGCCCGGGCACGTCTGAGGCTGGCTGCAGGTGTTCCAAGGGAAGCTGGGCGTCAGCATTTGGTCGCCGTCTTTTTGGAGGTCGCTGATGGCGGCCTGGACGTTGGCGGCGTCGTCCCTAAGCGAGGCTGCCGCCTGAGTCAGGGTGGCGTCGTCCGGGACGGCTTTGACGGCTGCGTCGAACTTGTTTTCGGCCGCTTTGACGGCGTCCATCTCGTCCTTGGCTACGTCCTGGCTGGCCTTGACCAGGTCGTCGTACGTTTTCGCGACCTGTTCGCTTGCCGATTTGATCTGTTCTATCGTGGCGCCCGGCTTCAGTGTCTGTTTGAAATTTGTCAGGGACCCGGCGAAGGCGCTGGCAGCAGCGCAGGCCTGCGAAACGTTCTTCTCCGCTCTGGCGCTCCTGACGCTGGTGCCGGGGCTGGACGTGCTGCAGCTCGTGAGCAGTGCGACGGCTGCCGCGGCTACGATCGCTCCTGCAAGGATCGGGTGTGGTCTGGACACTGGAGGCTCCTTTTCGAAATGGATTGCGGCAGGCAGGCCTGCCATGCGCGAGTCCGACTTTTGTCTGCCCGCACCGTGTGTCTGGACCTCATCCGGGGAAGGTGATCCGTAGTGGCGGTACAGGAATCCCACGGCGCCCGCGTCATGAAATAGCCCCGCGTCTGGGCGTCCCCGAGGACCGGATCAATGGTCACCTCGGCGCGACGGGAACGGTCGGGAGTCAACAAAGCGGGGCGGTTACCGGGCCGGCGGCACCCTGGTCGTCACCAAACTCGATCGGTTCGCCCGGCCCCTGTCCGGTGCTCGAAATCATCATCGAGGACATGACGAGAGTTTCCCAAGGGTTCCGGCCGCCAACAGCGATGACCATGAGGGTTTGATCCCAAGTCCAAGCAAGTCATGCAGTTCCAGGCGCTCCCGGCCATGAAGGAGTGAACAGCAACACCGCTGTCCCAGGCCAAGAGAAGGAGCCGCCAGAGCGCAACTGCCGCCTACAAAAATGGGCCCCGCAGGGGCCCATAAAGGAGATTTGTACACATTCAGCGGCTCGCAAGCCCCTGAACAGGGAAAATACGTGCCCGAGGTGGGAGTCGAACCGGGTTCCAGCCCTTGAAAATCCGCCAATCCCCCGCAAACATCGCCAATCCGGTCCATTCCGGCCGACATACGACCCGATCCGAAGCCCAGGGTGTGCACAATGTGCACACCCTCTTTCTTGCCAACTTCGGCGCCCCAACCGGGCTGCCGAAACGGCCGTCCGTGCGGAACAGTTTTGACTGGCGATTTCATTCCGGCAGTAAGAGTCGACCTCCGGAATACGACCGGCCGCGAATAGGCACAGCACGAGGGGGCGTGTACTTTACCGATCACACCAAGGGCTGCGTCGGATCGTTTCAACCGGCTCTCGCTCACCTCCAGTTGACGTCGCAACCGTGGGATCTCGGCCTGCTCCGGGGACAGCTTCCCGATGCCTTCCCCGGGATTCTCTGCCAGGACAGTCCTGTTCAAGGCCGCGGACCGGATAACCCCCGAACCTCCTCGCACCCTGGTTCCAGTCCTATGTCAGCCCACCCGCGCGCTTCATATGGTCTCTAGTCCTCCATCCGCCACCTAATGAGCTTCAACGTCCCGTTGCCGGCGCGCACCGCAGTCGTGATGTTGTTTCCACTGGGAACTGCCAAAGCGACTTCGCTGACAGCACCCGCCTTGTCATCGCTGTCCCCAGTTCTTAGGATAATTCCGCTGTTCGGATCGACATCCCAACTGATCAGTTTCAAGGAGCCGTTGCCGGCGCGCACCGCCGTCACGTATCGCGCGTCGCCTAAACGCGAGATGCAGATGCAGGTTGCGGGGCCGGCATGGTTGTCGCTGTCGTGGAGCCGCTGGATCTGTGTACCGTCCGGTGACAGCGACCAGCTGATGAGCTTCAGCGAGCCGTTGCCAGCCCGGACCGCCGTGACCAGCCCCGCCATGGCGATTTCACTCACCTCACCGGCTTGGTCACCGCTGTCGCCCAGGCGGGAAATATTCTTGCCGTCTTCGGAAAAGCCCCAGCTGATGAGTTTGAGCTTGCCGTTACCGGCCCGAACGGCGGTGAGCACAACATTCGGCAACGGCACCGAGACCGCGATGAGGCTTACTGCGCCCGCCTGGTCATCGCTGTCGCCCAGACGCGTGATCGTTCCCGTGGCGTTGTCGAGAGCCCAGCTAATGAGTTTCAGAGAGCCATTGCCCGCCCGAACCGCCGTCACCAGGTCCGCTGCTGTCTTCGGCGGCCCCGGCACGATGGTGACAATGCTGGCTGCCCCAGCTTTGCCATGAGTGTCTTTGAGACGAGAGATCGGGCCCGAACCGATCCCGTCATCCCAAGAAATGAGAAGCAGATCTCCGCTGCCGTCGCGGACGGCGGTGACGGTAAGGTTCCGATTTCTTGCGACGGCAATCGCGCTTACCTCGCCTGCCTGATCGTCGCTGTCCGAGTTCCGAGTAACAGCGCCCGGGCCGCCAGTGCTCCAATTGATCAGTTTCAGATTGCCCGACCCCGTTCTTACCGCCGTCAGCGAATAAAACCCGAGCTGCTCAACCGCTATATCAGTGGCGGCACCAGCCAATGCTCCGCTGTCGCCCACCCGCGTGAAATTTGTCATGATTCAAACCCTCCCCAAATGGCCCAAACCGGAGGCGCGAGTCCGATGCTCGCCAGCGCCTGCGACAGTCCGCCGGCGGCGGAATTCTCCCGACTGTAGGCCAATTACCCGACATGGTTCGCCTGATCAGGCGCGCTGTCAAGGAGCCAACGATATCCCCGTGCTTCGTCTTGGCTGCGGCTAACCCAAATGTGGTCGCGTCACATCTTCCTGACCCCAGCTACGCGCATCTCCGGCCGCGAAACCAAATGAAATTCTCCCAAATCGCTCGTAGACTTGGGCGTACTTGAGGGAGGTTCCGATGGACACGGGTGATCGTCTTACCGATTCTCTGCTGGACGTGATTGAGCTCCAAAACTTTCTGCATGACTTCATCCGTGCGTTGACGGTTCGCCGACTCAAGCCTGGCGAAGATGTCAGCCATGTTGCCGAAGAACTGGGTCTGACAGCGCCAACGGGCTGGCAGCGAGAGCCCATTACGTGGGCCGGTGGTACTGAAGATTTTGGAACCAACGAGGATCATAAGGGGCAGACTCTGGTGCTCGTGCAACCTGGCCATCCCGAGGCGGTAGGACTGACCATCGGATGCATCCGCGTTCATGGACGGCGGTATTGCATTGAATGCGGTTGGCTGTACTGTCGGATCGTTATCAGGTTCTAGGGAGAAGAGTTCGCGGTAGCCAGATGGAACCGCCTCCTGGCAGAGTCTCTGGCGGAGGAAATGCCGGGGCCGCCATCCCACACCTCACTGCTGCCGGCCAGCCTGCCGAGAAGCATCGCGGCGTCCCGAAACCGGCCGGCAGACCACTCTCCACCCGGAGTTTCGGGGATGTCCTCCATCCAGATGGCGGTGCATTGGCCGTCCAGTTCGTCGATTCGGTAGACGTCGGATAGCCGGCCGCCGGCTGGCATGGCCTCCGCCAGGCCAGAGGCATAAACATCGACTTCGGTGCGCCGTGGATAGTAGCGGACCAAGTCGTCTCTGACGTTCGGAGGAACCTGCCTGATGCCGCTCCACAGCAACGGGGATTGAACCAGCTAAACGACGGTGCTGAATGCTGCGACCCGGGCGGGGGCCGCCGGCGCCGTCTCGGGTCCGTGCTGTGCCTTCGACCCGCCAGAGGCCGCCAGTGGTCATGTTGAACATCGGCGATCTTTGTGGCGCTGGCTGACTGCAACTCCGCTGCCGGGTCCTGCAGGGCGGCTGCTGCTATGCCCTCCAGCTTGCCGCGGCATCCACGGAGGCGGGACCGAGGACTGAGTCTGTGAGTTAGGGTACGCAGGCCGGTAGCGGAGTGGCTAGCCGCATTTGATCATCCCCTTTGGTGAGCGGGCAGGTTCGGATTGTCACCAGACGTGGGACGCGGGGCCGGCAGGTGCCTGATGCCACGGACAGTGTTCCCGTTGATCGGGCCCCGGTCACATAGCCTCGATGTCACGCCGTCTATGGCCAACAACATATCTTCCACGTGCGATTTAGACTGCACCCATGTCAGAAACTGAACGAACCATCACAGACCCGGTCTTCGAGGCCGCCCTACGAGGCAGCACAAAAGAGCCTCCGAGAGGGCGGCATCCCGATCGGTGCTGCCCTGGCCCGCGGCGGGGAAGTGATTGCCAGTGGCCACAACGAGCGTGTCCAGCATGGAGATCCAATCGCCCACGGCGAGATGTCTGCCGGGTTGCCGAGCAGCCACGCGGACTCGTAGCTTGAGTCGCATGGCGCAGATGGCTAGAAGGCCGCGGAAGCCGCGGGTGAGCCGGTATCCGGACGCAGGGTGTCCAGATGAGCTCGGGAGGCACCGTGTCGTTACTCGGGAAGGCACCACCGCGACCAGACCGATCAGCCTCGTGGTTTCAGCACAGTCGAGCGGTTCTCGCTCTCTCGTTTAGTCCGGCGATTCTCAGGGCAAGCCGGAGGGCAGAAAGAAAAGCGGACGGATGAGCCGGAATGCCGGAAGATTCCCGGGACTGAACAGCACGGCACGACCCGCGGCACTGCCATCCTCGCCGTCGCGGTTACATCTTCGTGATCGAGCTGGGGAACAAGGACCACGACGAGGTCTGGGGCGCCAGTTCGGCGGCCACCTATTTGTCGAAGACCCTGCGCGCGCAGGGTGTGCTGCTCACCCAGTATTACGGGACGGCGCACAACTCCAATCCCGACTACCTGGCCCAGACTTCCGGGCAAGGCTCAAACGTCATGACGCGCATCGATTGCCCGGTCTATGCCAGGTTCAAACAGACCGGAACGTCCGAGCCGGACCAGGTGCAGGGCATTGGCTGCGTGTATCCGGCATCGGTTCCCACACTTGCAGGCCAGCTCACTTCCGCCGGCAGGACCTGGAAGGGCTACATGGAGGACATGGGCTCCCCCTGCCAGCATCCCGAGCCCGGCGACAAGGACGATCACCAGCGCGCCCAGGTCGGCGACCAGTACGCAACACGCCACAACCCGTTCGTATATTTTGAAGAAATCACGTCGTCCCCTGACTGCCAGGAGAACGTTGTGGACTACACGCACTTAGGTCCGGGCCGCCCACAGCTATCGTGTGCCGCGAAATCGTACCCCTGTAGCCTGACGGGCCAGCACCGCCAGGCGTACTTCTCCGGGGGATAGGACACTGCAAGTTAGGTAGGGCGATTACGGAGATGGTGGCCTTGGTGCGGGCGCAGTTGTAGCTTCGAAGGAGAAGGCGGGGATGTTCCCTGTGCGGTCCGAGAGCGACATGACATCCCGCGGGTCTGCGCGGTGCACGATGTCAGGAGGTCTGGATTTTGATGGATAAGGATCAGCAGGAGTCGGCGCCTGTTGCCTTCTTGCTGGCAAACGAGGGAGTCGACGAAGCCTGGTTGGCCTACTACGGAATCGGCGGCAACCTCGATGAGTGAGCCGTCGACGCATATCTTCACGGATTACCGCCCGTGCCGGGGCTCGACGGCAATCTGCCGGCGATTGCCATAAACGAACGCCTGGCTCAACTCCGGTTGCCGCAGTTCGCTTCCTACAATGGCTAACGACATCACGGAGCCTTCAGCACCCCGGCGACAGGCGTGTAGGTGGTCCCGGGCCAGGGCAAGCATGGCCCGGAAGGGTTTTGCCTCCGCCGGTGCGGTCGTAGTTGGTCTTAGGCTCGGCTTGGCAGCGGGCGGGGTCGCATCCGGCCGGTCCGCACAGCGGTAAGGCGTCGGCAAGCCGGCGGGCGTCCGTTGCCCACCAGTTCGTCAAGCGCAGAGCCCGGATGTCTCCGGCTCCAGGCAGACGACCGCTGACAGACGGTCAATTACCAGAGTGACTGTGCTATGCGGGGGCCATAGGGAGCGCTTGCCGCAATCAGCGAAGTTGCTGCTCCGTGCCGGATCTGTTGTAGAACCGGTCCGCTGCGGACTGAACCCTTTCAAGAAGGGTATTGGCCGCGGCGGCCCGATCCAGGAAGTACTGCCGCTGATGCACATCCACCTCTGTGGCCGCCCCTTGATCTGCCTGCACGCTAGCGGCGCCCTAGGCGTAAACGAGGATGGCATAGTCATCTTGGCCACTACGGTCAAGGGTGATGACCAACGGCCCGTCCGATGTGCTCCTGGCGTATACCTATCGCCCGGGGACCCCGTATACGGATCCCGGGGTGCCGGCCGCCTTAGCCCTGAAGGTGCGTGCATGGTGCCCTGGTGCTGGAGAGTCCGGTCCAACAGGCGGAAAGATTGCGGCCGGGGCTCCCGACCGCTGGTCCGTCTGCCGGACGGCCTCCTGCAGCGGCACCGCCCCTCACGCCCTCTGGAGGTGGTGGTCAGGGTTGGACGGCGTCAAAGAAGCGAAAGTCTGAAGGGGTTCCAGTGCCCAGGGCGTCGCGTGCCTTGGCCTGAATGAACTGCCTGTCCTCTTCCGTGAGCACTGATTCGCCATGCACATCGGTGTCGACTTTCTCACTTGTTTCCTTGTTGAAAATGGCCGTAAGGGTGCGTGGCAGGACCATGCAACCCGGGTTGTCCATCAGCCACTGCTGCGTGGTCGGATCGAGCCGGTTCCATTGTTCCTTGATATGCATATGAGTCACTGCTGCCTCTCGGGCATCGGTTCAACAAAGAGACCTGTCAGACCGTTGTCAGCAGGGGAATGCGTGCCATGACATCGGGCTGTCCGTTACGGAACGTCGATGCCTCCTAACCCCATTGGACTTGAGGCAGAACTTGGAGGAAATATCCGGACGTCAGGATGCGTCCGGTTGGTGCACGGGGGGCACTTATGCCGTCAGGACTGGAGTCCCCCACCGAAGTCCGCTCCCCCTAGTGAAACCCTACGTTCCCCGCGGTAGAAAGGAACGTCAGTCAACTTGACAAATTACCTGTCAAGTTAAGGCTCAATGCCGGCAAAAGCGCATTTGTACTGATCTGCACTGACCCCGGTATCTGCTCTCCAGGCGTCCCGCGCTGCCCTACTCCAGGCGGACGGCCACTAGCTGGTTCGCGTCCGGCCAATTCTTGAAACGCGTTCTCACAGCCGTCGGTTCCACTGTCTGATGACCACAAAACGGATCGACTACGGCCAAGGTGAAGAAAAAGGCCCTGGTCGTCATGTCTATAACCGCTCTGCCGGGCACGGACAGACCAACCACGGCAGCCCCGAGGCTGACCTGAGTTAGACCCCTGACAGCGGGAAGTCTGAGAACCGGTTGTCCCAATGCCAGGCCGCTCGATGGGTTGCTGGCCTGGCGCGGCGTCGTCAGGGACGTGGTGTCTGGTCAGCGGTGATGATGATGTTTGTTCCCCAGAGGTCGGCGGTGTAGCAGCTGACCAGAATGAGCCGGTCGGGGACCTTGTTCCAGATGGGGCTGTTTTTGAGTGTGTTCTTGTTTTCCGTGGAAACAGTGGTGACGGTATAGGTTGCGGTACCGGCTGATGTCGTGATGATGATCCGGTCGCCGGGTTTTGCCCGGCTACTCAGGTGGTTGAAGGCGGAGTCCCGGCCCTCCCAGCTGTGGCCGATGATGTATGTAGTGTCTGTGGAACCCGGGCTGCCATATGGCGTGAGCCAGTATGCATCGACAGTCATGGGCGGAACGATCGACGCCGGTCCCTGCTCCGGTGGCGTCAGCGGCAGCACGTCCTGGTCCATGCCCACGCCGGGATAGGTGATGTGCAGCGGCGGGGAACCTTGGAATGCGGGGGCCGTCGACGCCGCATCCGGCGAGGCGGTCGACGCCGCATCCGGCGAGGCGTTCGACGCCGCATCCGGCGAGGCGTTCGACGCCGCATCCGGCGAGGCGTTCGCGGGTGCAAGTGGTGTTGTGACTGTGACTGCTCCTGCAGCAGGCGGAGGCGAGGCTGGCCCTGCCGTGAGACTGATCACAGCGGCGAGTGCTGTCGCGGCCAGTGCAGCGCCGGTTATCAGCCCGGTTCGCAGCCGGCGGCGGCCGCCGGACGCAGCAAGGGCACGTTCAGTCATGGACTGCTCATCCAGGCTAGGGACGATTCTCCAGCCGCTTTGGGTGCGCCCATGAGCTGCCGCCCGTTCTTGGCTACTTGGCACCTCGGAATGAGCGCTTCTTCCGGCTCAGCATCCACACCCCGACCAAGCCTGTCGATACGGCGGCCGCGCCGATAGCCGGCACCGCGTCGGAGGTCGGGACCTCTGCCGCGGTATCGATGTTCAGGCCACGGCTCCTTCCCCCCGCGGAGGCAGCCGGCGTCGGGGTTGTGCTGGAGGACGGCGACGCCGTGGCACAACCGGGCGTCGTGAAGACGTTGGTGTCCAGCGATACCTGCCCGTTCCGGGCCAGCGCCCTGCCCTGGACCGTCGCGCCCTTGGTGGCCGTGATCGAGGTAAGGGCCAGGATATTCCCCTTGAAGGCCGACCCCGTGCCCAGGGTTACGGAGGTGCCGACCTGCCAGTAAATGTTGCAGGCCTGGGCGCTGTTGGTCAGTACGATGCTGCTGGCCGAGGCGGTCGTTAAGGTTGAGGCAACCTGGAAAATGAACACCGAGTTCGGGTTTCCTTTTCCGTCGAGGGTCAGTGCGCCGCTGACGGCCAGCGGGCCGGAGGATTTGTACACGCCGGGAGCCAGGGTCTGCCCGACCAGGTCACCGGCCACAGAAGCGGTCACGGCCCGGCCGGCCGCGTCGTTGTAGGCGGTGGTCAGATCCGACTGGGCCCGCCCTGCCTGCGCGTCGCCGGCGTGGGTGGCCCCGGCCGCCAGGCCTGGCGGGAATCCTGTGATGGCACTGCCCGGATTTACTCCGAGGTTGCCGACCAGGGTAGTGGGCCCTGTGTTGGTAACGGTCGTTCCTGCCAGGACGGAGTACGCAGAAACTGTGCCCAAACCCACCGGGGCATCGGCGGCGTATGCCGCGGACTGCCCGGCTACTGCCCACGCCAACAGCGCAACCACACCGATGGCGGCCCCAGCCGCGGTGCGGTGCCGCGCCCGGGGACCGCGGGTACGGGATCCATCGCTGGATTCATTTTGCACATGTTTCTGCCCAGGCGAAATCGTAAGCATAATTGGAACCCTTGCTGATCGGCGGCCCGGCCGACCTCGTGGGTCCCGTAGCTTTGCGTGCCGGGCTCGCGCCCGGGGTGCCTTTGTCGACGAGCGAATGCTCGATCTGCAGCAACAGTACAGGTGAAAAGGGACAGGTACTGACATGCTTGCCTGCGTCCAGCAAGTTCGGTCGTACTTTTGGTTTTCCTCGACCGCCGAGTCGGTGAGGCTGCCACGACCTACTGGGGGCTGTCAGTGGGCCAGGGATCGCCGGGCGGAACTGCGCCGTCGACGCCGGGTCCCCCACAGCCCGGACCACCAGGCCGGGGCCTTTCAGCACTAGGCTGAAACGGTGGCTGGCCAAATGCCCGGCGGAACACCGGGACGGGAGCTGGGCCGGAAAACGCCTGGCCAAGCTGGAAGCCGCGTCGTGACACTCCGAGGAACTAGCCCAGGCGGCCGGTCGAACTGGCCCCGTCAAACTACGGCATCATCAAACTGGTCGAACTGCTCATCATCGACGACGTCTTCGGACGCAAACCGTGGGTGGCCAGGGACCCGTACGGTAGGGACGGGCGTGCAGTGATTGTCCGGGCTCGTAGTTGGTAGGACGTGCGTGAAGGATCGGTGAGGAATCAGATGGCTGGAGTTGTTGGGTGGGTGGCTTTTTCCGCGGGTGTACTCATCCTGGTCTGGACGTGGACGAGCGTGATCGGGACTCTGATTGTGCCGCGGCAGCACAAGGACCGGCTTTCCGAGGCAGCGGCTTTGCTGGCTAAGGCGATTTTTGCTGTGGCCCGCCGTCCGATCAGGACATATCGGCGCTTGGACCGGTTGCTTGCCTGGCAGGCACCGATGTCTTTGTTCATCCGGCTCGGCATGTGGATGTTGTTGTTCTACCTGTCCTTCGCACTGATGCTTCTTCCCTTCGTCCAGAACCAGCCGGGCCGGGCGTTCAGCGAGGCGGGGTCGGCGCTGTTCACGCTCGGCTACGCTCCGCCGGACGAGCTGGGGAACACGTTGTTGGTGTACTCGGCGGCTTTCACCGGCCTGGTCGTCATCGCGCTACAGATCGGGTACCTGCCCACCCTGTACGCGGCTTTCAACCGTCGGGAATCCGAAGTGACCCTTCTTGTGTCACGTGCCGGGTCCCCGGCCTGGGGCCCGGAACTTCTCATCCGGACCCGGTTCGGGCTCTCGACCGTAGACAGCACTGCGGAGCTGGGGGCGCTCTACGGCACCTGGGAACGCTGGGCGGCGGAGGTTGCCGAGTCTCACGGCACCTATCTCACTCTCTGCACGCTCCGGTCCCCGCTGCCAGATTCGAACTGGCTGATCGCGCTGCTCAGCGTCATGGACAGTGCCGCCCTGCAACTCTCCCTCAGTCCCGGCACCGCGCCAACCCTAAGGGCCCGGCTGCTTCTCCGTATGGGATTTTCCTGCCTGAACCAGATCGCGTACGCGCTCTCCATCCCCGTCGTGGAGGACGTCGACCCGGACGCCGAGACCGAGCTGACGTTTGCCGAATTCAACGAGGCCGTGGACATGCTCCGGTCGGTCGGGTACCCGGTGGAACATTCGGCGGAACAGGCGTGGCCGCACTTCCGCGGGTGGAGGCTTAACTATGAGCCAGTTGCCTACCGACTGGCCTACGTCATCGACGCGCCCCCGGCACTTTGGAGTGGAACCCGGAGACTGGTGACGGCCCAGATTCCGCCCAAGCGGCCAGCCAACCGGGTGGCATCGGAAGCCCAACCCGAAGATCCCCAACTCGACATCCGCGGCCCCGAATAGACACGCCCATGCCCCTAGCGCCGGAGGGCTGGGGCCGAGTACCAAGTTTCCATCCGACAACTGTGATCTTCATCCGAGATACCTTCAGAGGCTGATGCAGGCCGGGTCACTGCGATGCTCTCGACCTGTGGACGGAGTCAGGACTGGGCCCTCATGGCGTACAGAAGCAATGGATGTCGCCGAGGCGAGGGAACAGCCCGTGTATCACTACATTTTCTTCAGCGCTGCCTGTGTGACGGCAAGTTGCCGGTCATTCCCTTTTAGGCGGCGTCCTCGTGCCGGCCGTGGGCCGTCGATGGGGCGGGTAGATTGCCGACGCGGCTGGCTCCCACCAGCTTGGCGCGGGTAGCCCATGGCTTCCGGGGTGGCCGCCCTGCCAGTGTCGCGGCGGAAGTCACCCGAGCCAAAGGCAAGGCGGACGGCAACCTAGGCCTTCGCGTCGTTGGCTTCCTCGATGCCGACGACGGGCTCGACGAGGAGGATGACCGGGGGTCGTGCCGTCGATCCGGTCACAGCTCCCCGTGGCCTGGTGGCCGAATCGGTCGTGGCCAGCATGACGCCCAATAGACCCGGGGGTACCGCGGAGCCCGGTGAGGGCGTCGACCCAGAAAGGGCTGGTGGCGTCGAGGATAGGTCTGGCTAACTCCGATGCTGCGGATTATTCTGCAGTTGCTGCCGTTTCTTCCTGTGCTGTCCCAACTTTCAAAGCCTGCCCGGCGTTCATCCCTGCCCGAAGGAACAATTCCCGTGATGCGGTCGCCAGGCCCAGGGCAGTCGCGGCGATATCTTCCAGTGCCTGGTGGATGCACGTCACGGCGGCGGCATCGGCCGGGGCCGTGCTCGCGCCGGAGTGGGCTGCCCGCAACGACGCATACCGGGCGACCTTTCTTTTCAGGTCCCTGGCGAGATCCTCGATCTCTGCCACCAGCTGGTCCCGCCAAACGCCGGAATCCTGCACGCTGCTTCTGAGACCAGTCGCAGATGGCGGCCGGTTCAGACCCGGACTTTGCCGTCCTCCCAGGAACCCGGCCAGCTCGGCGGCGAGCTCCTCGAGACCCAGGGCCGACGGCGACGGCGGCCACGCCCGGCCGGCATCAGGTTGCAGCGAATCAGGACGGTAGGCGCCAAAGAACGGGGCCATGGCGCTCACAGGCCGCGGAAGAATGGACAATAAGTGCCATCCGGTCCAGTTCAGGCGGCCACAATCGGGAGGCACATTGACTGACGGCACAGGTTCAATGGCGGAGGGACTGGATGCCGTCCTGTGCGCCGGATTCCTTGGGTCGTTGAAGATCAAGGTACTTGCCGGTCGTCGTTCCGCATCGCGCCCGTCACCCGCCGGTCCGGCACCTCCATCCGCGGCGAATTCCCTGCCCGCTCCGGCAACAAACAACTCAAAAATGCGCTCTTCAGATCCTCCTGGATAGCCTCCTGCCACGACCCGCTCTCCAAGGCCTACTACGACGGGAAACGCGCCTAAGGAAAGAAACACAACGCCGCCATCATCTGCCTCGCCCGCCGGCGCTGCGACGTCATCCACGCGATGCTCAAAAACGGCACCCTCTACCAAGAAAAGGCACTCCAGGCCGCTTGACCAAAAGCATAGGGACACCCCCGGACGCACGCTGACCGCGGAGCACCAGCAGGGCGACTAAGTGAACGGCCCCCAGCGCCCGCGGCGGTTGGTGCACACGATTGTGAAGAGCGCCCACTGACGGTCTGGCTGAGTCCCTGGCACGGTCCGGTGGTCTGCTCATGGGTCGGGTTTGGGAGTAGATTGTTCACATCCGCTGAGGGTCCCGCGTATCAGCGAAACGAGCACGTGGACAAGGATCCGGATGGCCCGTCCGTACCGCATTGACACTCACCAGCACATCGTTCCGCCTGGGTATGCGCGCTGGATGCTTGAAAAGGGCATCCGCCCCGGCGGCATTGGCCTGCCGTCGTGGTCCGAGCGCTCAGCGTTGAAGTTCATGGACAGGCACGAGGTGCAGACCGGCATCTTGTCCCTGTCCACGCCCGGCGTGTACTTCGGGGACGCTGCGGAGGCACGGCGGCGGGCCCGGGAGATCAATGAATACTGTGCAGAGGTGGTCGCGGCCCGGCCTGAGCGGTTCGGGTTCTTCGCGACGCTCACACTGCCGGACGTACATGGCGCCCTGGCGGAGGCCCAGTACGCCCTGGACACCCTGCTCGCGGACGGGATCGTGTTGCTGGCCAACAACGACGGCCGCTACCTGGGCGATCCTGGCTTTGAGCCTCTGCTGGAGTTCCTGCACCACCGCCGGGCCGTAGTGTTCATCCACCCCGCTGAACTGCCCGCTCCGGCGGTGCCGGGCATACCCGCCTTTGCCGCAGATTTCATGCTCGACACCACCCGCACCGCTATCAGCCTGGTCCTGTCGGGTGCTATGGAAAAGTTCTCGGGAATCAAGTTCATCCTGGCCCACGCGGGCGGTTTCGTTCCTTACATCGCCTACAGGATCCTGCTGACGATGCTCAACGATAAGGATCTGGCCCTCAGCGCGCTGGCGGCGCTGGGAGATAAGAAGCAGTCCATCTTGCGGCGTTTTTACTACGACGTGGCCCTATCCGCCAGCCCGGCGGCCCTGCCAAGCCTGCTCGAGGTAGCTGACCCGGGCCGCATCACATACGGCACTGACTTCCCCTTCGCCCCCTCTGCGGCGATCGATTTCCTGAACATGCAGTATGAGAACTATCCGCTGGATCCCGGATTGCGTGCGGCGATAGACCGCGGCAATTCCGAGGCGCTTTTTCCCCGGTTGAGGCCTGAGCGGACTTAATTCATATTGTGCGCGTTGCGCTCCCTGGCCAGGGGTTCCGGTGGTCTTCCTGTCTCTATGGCCCCTCGCCGTTTTTCGCAGCGAGGACCTCTCCACCCGGTGCGTCGCTGCATGGTCGAATGGATCGACGTCAAATAGGGCACTGCCTACGTCGGGAGCGGTCCACAAGGCATATGTGGCTCTTCGGACATCCGGTAGGGGTCATCGGTGGCTCCCGAGGACCCGGTCGCTAGCCAGCCCTGACGAACGAGGTCCCATGGATCCGCGGGCACGGCACCCCTCCGCCCCGCTGGACGTACGCCGTGTGGTGTGGTCAGGTTAGGGAATGGAGCGTTGGGACGGCACGACTAACCGGATCACGGTCCTCCACGACGCGTTCGGGAACCGACCCGGCCTGATCAAGGACTGGGGATTCGCCGCACTCGTCGAGTTCGAGGGGCGTCGGATCCTTTTCGACACCGGAAACGACTCGTCGACGCTTGCCGCCAACGCCGACGCCCTCGGTGTTGACCTGCGCGCGATCAACCTTGTTGTGGTCTCGCATCGGCACGGCGACCACACCTCCGGGCTCGGTCACCTCCTACACATAAACCCCGACGTCCCTGTCTACGCCCCGGCCGAGTTGTACGGCGTGTTCGGCTCGCGCCTGCCCGGCCACTTTTACCCGCGCCGTCCGTCGCTGCCAAGGTCCATGCAGTACTACGACGGCGAACCTCCCGACGTCATCCACCACGGCACGCCGTGGCCCGGCGCACGATTCAGCTGGGTCGAGGAATTGACCCCATTAGGGAGCAACGCGTGGCTGATCCCCGTCGTCTCGGAGGTGCCGGGAACGCGTGAGCTGCGCGAGATCACCCTCGCGCTGTCGACATCGCAGGGACTAGTGCTCTTGGTGGGATGCTCCCACCCGGGGATCGAGCGGATCCTGGAGGCCGCTGCCGCGATCGACGACCGTGTCTACTGCATCGTCGGCGGCCTCCATCTCGTCCTCGCCGACGAGCCCGAGGTGCGTCGCGTCGCGCACGCACTTCGCGACAATTGGCACGTGCAGACCATCGCCCCGGGACACTGCACGGGTGAACCTGCCTTCCTGACACTGAGCGAGGCGTTCGGCGACCGCTACCTCTACGCCGGCCTGGGGGAATCGGTCCCAGTCCCGCGACCCGCCGCGATGTGACGCGGATACCACTGATCTGCGGTCGCCCGCGCAGCCACGATCAAGGCATCGCCACCCGCACAGTGACGTGATCGACTGGGTCAACGCTGCTTGACATGGAAAAGGAGCTCATCACCGCCGAGCCGAACGCCGGGCCACATGGCGAGGCCGTGTCGGCGACTCAATCAGTCTGTAGCGAATCCGGCCTGCTTGAGCTCGCGGCGCCACACTTCCCGCCATTGAGAGTCGTCGGCGTACGGGATGTAGACGAGGCCATTGATGGCTCTTCGGACATTCGGTGGCGTGTGGGGCTCGCCGGGTTGATGCTGGGCGGGTAGGGGTCGAGGTCCCCGAGGATCAGTAGTGCTAACTCCCTGATTCCGACCGAGGACCTCGACGTGCTTCACCTTACTTCGGGGTGCGCTGACGCGCGCTCGGCCACCGCCCCGTGTTCCCGTTGTGACCTGCTTGTTGGTCTCGATGGTGTTCATGTCGAGCATGTCGACCGCCGTGAGGACGTGCTAGTCGTGACGGTATCCAGCCCGGCCGCCCCGACCGGATGCCCGGCGTGCGGCGTGATCGCCGTGGGCCGCGGACGACGCCGACGGGTCCTGCACGACGTGCCCAGCGTGACGCGGGTGCGGATCGTGTGGCGGCAACGGGTCTGGCGGTGCACCGACGATGCGTGCAGCAAGAAGACGTTCGTGGAGCAGCTCCCATCGATGGTCGCTGCGCGGGGTTCGATCACGCAGCGCACAACCGCGTGGGCGGTCGGTCAGTTGCGTCGCGAACACGCGACCGTGCACGGTCTCGCCCGGCAGCTGGGCACGTCGTGGAAGACGGTGTGGCGTGCGATCGAACCCGAGCTGGTGCGGCTCGCCGCCGACGAGTCTCGGTTCGAGAACGTCACGACACTCGGGGTGGACGAGCATGTCTGGCATCACGTCGACTCGCGAAAGCGGGGCCCGAAGGAGCTGACCGGGATGGTCGATCTCACCCGCGACGCGAAGGGGAGAACGCGGGCCAGGCTGCTGGATCTCGTGCCCGGCCGGTCCGGGGCCGTCTACAAGGTCTGGCTCGACGAGCGTGGCGACGCGTTCCGGGAGGGCGTCAAGATCGCCGCGTTGGACCCGTTCGCTGGCTACAAGACCGCGATCGACGACAAGCTGCAGGACGCTGTCGCGGTGCTCGACGCATTCCACGTGGTCAAGCTCGGCACCGCAGCGGTCGACGAAGTCCGCCGCCGGGTGCAGCAGGACACGCTCGGGCATCGGGGACGCAAGGGCGACCCGCTCTACGGGATCCAGACCATCCTCCGTGCCGGGGAAGAGAACCTCACCGACAAGCAAAGCGCCCGCCTGCACGCCGCGGTCGAGGCCGACCCCGCGCACGACGAAGTGTTCGTCGCGTGGCAGTGCGCCCAGCTGCTCCGCTCCGCCTACCACCAGAAGAACCTGGCCGACGGACGACGAATCGCGCAACGCGTTGTAGACACGTTCCCCACCTGCCCGATCCCCGAGATCGCCCGCCTTGGCCGCACCCTGCGCCGATGGAAGGACGCGTTCCTGGCCTACTTCACCACCGGGCGATCATCCAACGGCGGCACCGAAGCCGTGAACGGGATCATCGAGCTCCACCGCCGCCTCGCGCGCGGGTTCCGCAACCGCGAGAACTACCGGCTCCGCATGCTCCTCGCCGCCGGCGGCCTCACCCCATGACCCCCACCAGATGTCCGAAGAGCCGCATATGTAGGCGTTGTAACGCCCGAGGGCCGGTCGCCCTACCTGCGCTGATATGCCGACAAGGAGTGGAACAACCATCTGCTCTCGTTGACCCACTTTTAGAGTCCGGCAGCCGATCGTTCGGCCAAGGCTCAGAAAATCTGCTTCACATACCCTCGGCGATCATGCTGTAGAGGGCAAGCAACAAGCCCGACGCCGCATATTGCCGCTCCCGTAGGATCGGCACGACAAGGTCCACCTACGAAAGGAACACATGATCTTCCCAGGCGGCAGCATCGATCCGTACGCGGTTCCGGCGAGGGATTTGAACGAATCCTTCATTGGGGCCCACTTCGGCCTCACCAAGGGTGCCGAGGTCATCTACGGAAAGATCGGTGCGATC